>NZ_VWPE01000001.1:0-330049 GCF_009829635.1 Actinomyces sp. zg328 | reverse complement strand
TCCACCCTCGCGGTCCCCTTCGACCCCGCCGCGATCCTCGCCGGCATCGACCAGCAGGCAGCCCCCAGCGCCGACGGCGTCCCCGAGACCCTGCCCGAGCCCGCCGTCGAGTCCACCCTCGCGGTCCCCTTCGACCCCGCCGCGATCCTCGCCGGCATCGACCAGCAGGCAGCCCCCAGCGCCGACGGCGTCCCCGAGACCCTGCCCGAGCCCGCCGTCGAGTCCACCCTGGCCGTCCCCTTCGACCCCGCCGCGATCCTCGCCGGCATGAATCAGGGCTCGACTCCTGCCGAGGCCGAGGGCTGGACCGCCTCCGGGCCGGCGGTGACGGCAGGCTCCGTGCCCGCCCCGTCCGCGGGCTCCGCGCCCCTCCTCCCGGCATCAGCGGCTTCGGGGCCCGCCGCGCCCTCCGCCCCGATCGCCGCCTCCGCCCCTGCGGCCTTCTCGGCCCCCGGCGCGCCCTCCGCCCCCGCGGCCTTCTCCGCGGACCTGCCCGCCCAGACCGGCCCGGGCATCGCGGTGGCCCCGAGCTTCGCCGTCGGCCCCGAGTCCACCGGAGAGTCCTCCCTGACCAGTCCCGCCCCCCTCCGACGCGGGGATCACGACGGCTCCACCGTGGCGGAACTCCCGGGCGATCTCCTTGAGGAGATCCGCTCGGCGCGCTCCGAGCTGGCCGAGCTCCCCACGCCCGACCGCAGCGGCCTCGTCCCCTCCCACGGCGCGCGCGTCCTGTCCGCCTTCTGCGCGAACTCGCATCCCAACCCCACCCACCTCGTGGCCTGCCGCGTCTGCGAGGCTCCCCTGGAGGGGCCCGTCAGGCTCGCGCCGCGACCCGTGCTCGGCAGCCTCATCCTGTCCGACGGTCGCGTCCTGTCACTCGGCGGGCCCATCGTGCTGGGGCGGCGCCCCTCGGCCGACCGCGTGGCAACCTTCGACGCCGGCTTCCCCACGTGCATCAAGGTGTCTAGTCCGGACCGGCAGATCTCCCGCAACCACCTCCTCATCGACATCGACGAGTGGTCGGTCCTCGCCCGCGACCTGTCCAACACCAACGGCACCGTCCTGCTGCGGGAGGGCTCCGCCCCGGTCCACCTGTCGCGTGTGGAGACCACCATTCTGCGCAGTGGCGACGTGCTCGAGCTCGGTGAGGGAGTCACCGCGCGCTTCGAGGCCGCCTGATGGCCGCCCAGATCGACTCACCCCCGCTCATCCCCGGGCTCAAGCACCTGCGCGTCCTCGGCTCGGGCGGCTACTCCACCGTTCACCTCTACGAGCAGCAGGTGCCCCGCCGTGAGATCGCGGTCAAGGTCATGCGCGGTCCCTCCTCGGACCTCTTCCAGTCCGAGGCCGAGCTTATGGCCCGCGTCTCCAGCCATCCGGCGATCCTGTCGCTCTTCGGCGCGGGTGTCACCGAGGAGGGGTTCGCCTACATCGTCATGGAGTATTGCCCGCCGCCCCAGTTGTGGACCGTGGCGCGCCGTAGGCCCCTGAGCATCGCCGACGCCCTGCGCACCATCATCCAGATCTCGGGCGCCGTCGAGACGGCCCACCGGGCCGGCATCATCCACCGCGACATCAAGCCCGCGAACATCCTGCTGACCGCGTACCGCCGTCCCGTCCTGGCTGACTTCGGCATCTCCTCCGTGGCAGGAGACGTCAACCAGGCCACTCGGGGGCTCTCCGTTCCCTGGGCGCCGCCTGAGCAGCTTATCGACGCCGCCAACCCGCACCCGTCGGCCGACGTCTACTCTCTGGCGGCCACCTTCTACTCCCTCCTCTCCGGGCGCAGCCCCTTCGGCACGGCCGGTCAGAAGGACGACATCTTCCAGCTCTCCCGGAGGATCATCTCCGACCCCGTCCCGCCCCTCCAGCGCCCCGACGCCCCGGAGGCCCTCAAGAGGGTCCTCGAGGTCGCCATGGACAAGAGTCCCATGCAGCGCTACCCCAGCGCCCTGGCCCTGGGGCGGGCCCTGCAGGAGATCGAGTCCTCCCTCAACCTCCCGCCCACCACCATCGACCTCCTCCAGGACTCCCTCGATGGGCCCGAGGACGCCGGCGACGACGACGATTCCGGAACCCGCATCGCCGTCTTCTCCCGCGTGGAGACCCCCTCCCAGGCAGCCCCCGCTGCTCCGGAGGAGGAGGCCGGTGTCGAGGAGACTGAGGAGGAGGCGCCCAGGAGGCCCCGTGTCGCCCCCACCGTCATCGGTGCGGCCGCGATCGCGGTGGCTGTCGTGGGCGGCTACATCGTGTGGAGCGGTCCCGGCGAGGAGAGGCCTCCGGGTAGTTTCGCGACCATCCAGGCTGGCCAGGCGGCTCCGTTGAAGGAGACGGCTCCCGGGCCGCAGGGCCTCGTCGGCGAGCTCGCAGAGGATGGGACCGCCCGCTTCACATGGTCGGCGCCCGCGGCCGACTGGGCGGGGGAGTACCAGTACCGCCAGTGGCGGGGGACGGTCCCCACCTGGGAGAGGACGGCTGACACCTCCGCCGTGCTGCCCGCGGGCCAGACCTGCATTGAGGTCGTGGCCGTGCGCGATGACCGCCAGGTGTCGGACCCCGTCCACGCCTGCGTCAACGCCCCGACCCCCTGAGCCGCATTTCAGCGAGACCGGTCGAAAATAGGAGCGAGACCGGTCCGCGAACCGGTCTCGCTCCTATTTTCGACCGGTCTCGGCGTTGGGGAGGGGAGGGGAGGGGCGGGGGTCAGGACTCCAGGACGAAGCCGATCGAGCCGAAGTAGATCGTCGTGCCGGGCAGCACGGGCACGGGGACGTCGGGCAGGAGGCGCGTGAGCACGCCATCCATGATGACCCGCGTGCCGTTGGTGGAGTGCAGGTCCGAGATCCAGGCGCCGTTGGCCATGGGCACGATGCAGGCGTGGGTCTTGGACACTGTCCGCGAGGAGTCCGCGAGGCGGATCGCCTCAGCCGCGTTGTAGCGCGAGATGTTCTCGGGGGCCCGCCCCACCAGCGCGATGTCGTTCAGCGCGATCGCCTGCCCGCCGGTGAGCGGCACGAGCCGCAGATGCGTTGGGGTGGCCTCCGCGGACAGGCTGCGCGCCATCGATCCGGTGAGAGCGTGGACGGTGGCGTCGCTGCCCTCGGACCAGTCCTCGATCGGCACCGCGGCGCGGCGTCCGGACTCGGGGGAGTCCAGTGGCGTGGAGGTGATGATCGGGGGCTCGGAGGGCGACGGCGTCGCCGTCGGCGCGGGGGAGAGAGGCGAACCGGTCAGGGAGCGCGGGGAGGCGGGGGTTGCCGGCGAGCGCACGGAGGAGAAGGCGTCGTCGGGGATGCCGAGGGAGGCGAGGGGCACGGGGCGGGTCACGGCCTCGGCCTCAGCCGCGTGACGGCCCTTGCGGCGCGCGCGCCGGGTTGGGGCCGCCGGCGCCGAGGCCGCGCTCACCGCTGAGGGCGCCGACAGGCCGGACGCGGCGGAGGCCGCCGAACCGGTGGTGCCGGCGGAGCCCGCCGAGCGGGGCGTGCCGGCGGAGGCCGCCGAACCGGAGGTCCCGGCGGAGCCCGCCGAGCGCGCTGAGAGCACCGCGGCCACCGCTGCCGAGACCGCGGAGAAGGAGGACCGGCCGCGCCGGGGCGCCGAGGCGGCGCGGGCCGAGGAGGCCGACGCCGCCGACGGCGCAGAGGTCCCGGACCCCGCAGAGGCCCCGGAGGAGCCCGATCCGGTCCAGGGGACATCCTCGATGACCGGGCTGGGCTGGGGCACCTCCTGGATGATGCCCGTGGGGCTGGAGGTCGCTGAGGGGGCGGGAGCCGCGCTGCCCAGGTCGTGCAGGGCGGGGAGGGCCGCGGCCGCGTCCGCGGAGGGATCGGTCATGTCGACGACGCGGATGGGCCGGACCGTCTTAAAGGTCTGCACCGGGCGGCGGCGGACCTGCCGACTCGCTCGGGCGGCGTCGGATGGGGCGCTGGCGCTCAGTGGGCTGGATGAGGGCAGATCGGGACCGCCCGATCCGGCCGGGCCTGCCGCGCCCTGGCTGATCGGTAGATCGGGCAGGACATGGCGGGCGGCGCCCGGCGGGCCCATGTGGCGGCCGCCGCGCTCTGGCATGGCGGCCGGCTCCTGGGGCTCGGTGGTCATGAGGGGCGATTCCTTCTGGCTCGGTTGCTCGCTGCGGTGTGGCGGTGGGAGGCCAGGGAGCGCGGCGACAGGCGGCCGCGCAGGCGCCCCGGCAGGGAGAGGGAGGACCTCATCTGATTCGCCGCGGTGTCCGCGGAGGACCACAGCGAGCTCAGGGTATCGGAGGCTGGCTCGTCAGCGCCGAAAACCGCCTCATCCACGCCATTTGCGACGGGAATGAGACCCGCGGAGGGGAATCGCTTGTCGAGGCCGTGGGCCGTTTCGTGGCGGGTTGCGCCCGGCTTCATGGGCGCTCGCAGGTCGCGGGCCAGGTCGAGCAGTTCGTCCCAGGCGCCCAGTGCCCCGTCGGTCCCCTGGCGGCTGCGTCTGCGTCTGCGCCGCAGGGCCTTGAGCCCCAGGATGATGAGGAAGGGCGCCAGGACCGCCAGGATGGACCCGGCGATGACGAGCGCCAGGCGGGGGGTGGAGTCCGCCACGGGCTCGGGCTGGTTGAGGTCCTGATCGGGGTCGTCGTAGGACGGCGGCAGGTCTTCCGGCTTGGGCAGGGGCAGCGGCGGCTGGAGGGCCTGGGGCTGCGGGTTGATGGTGTCGTGCGCGGCGAGCTGCTCGGGGACCTGATCGCGGTCGGGGGTGACGTCAATGGGCGTCCAGCCGTGATCCATGAAGGGGATCTCCACCCAGGCGTAGACATCCTCGCCGGTCACGTTCGAGGCGTCACCGTCGGTGGCGGGGCGGAATCCCATGACGACGCGGGCTGGGATCCCCAGGGAGCGGCACAGGAGCATCATGAGCACGGCGTACTGCTCGTCGTCGCCGATGAGCTGTTCGTGGCTGATCATCGAGGCCAGACGGGCGGCGCCGTGCCCGGGGGGAGAGGAGTAGTTGGTGCCGTTGGAGTACGCCCCCGCGCGCAGCGCGTTCTGGAGCGCCACGATCTGCACGACCGGGTCGGACTGGTCGCCGACGATCCGGGCGGCCATCGAGGCGATCCCCGGGGGCACGTTCTCCACGGTGCCGAGCTGGGTGGGCACCACGGTGTCGCCGGTGAGCGCATCCGCGGTGGGCACATCCTGCGGGCTCGTGCGCGCGGTGACGGTGTCGCCGCTGGCCAGGCCCGCGGTCGTGATGAGGGTGGGGGAGGCGCCGTCGCGGAAGAGGGTCTCGCGCAGCAGGTGCGCGCGGGACCCGCTGACCTCGATGGACGAGGTGGTGGGAACGGTGGGGACCCAGGGCAGGGCGTAGCCCTCCATGGTCATCCGGACGGTGGCGGGCTTGGAGGCGGCGGGTGCCAGGGTGGCGCCGGTGCCCAGCGGGCGGAAGCCAGAATTGGAGCCCGTGCCGCCGCTGATGCGGGCGGCCAGGCCGTCGTAGGAGTCGAGGGTGGCGACGGCGATGCGGGCGCCGTCGGGCAGGCCCTCGACGTTGAGAAGCCGGGTGGAGGCCTGATCGGTCTCCATGGTGCGGATCAGCCCCAGGGGGGTGGCGTACTCACGCAGGTCCAGTGGGGGCTCGAAGACCTCGCGCAGGATGTGGCGTTCGCCGGAGGCGGCGGGCAGCGCCAGCCCGATGCCGGTCCCGATGGACAGGATGACGGTGGCGCCCACCAGGCGGCGCAGGGTGACCAGCCGGCGCGCCTGCTGGGACTCGGCGGTGCCGGCCACGAGGCGGCTGGCCCTCTGGCCCTGGGCGGCGGCGGCCCACGTGAGGAGCAGGAGGATGACGAGCGCGGGCCCGATGAGACGGGCGGCGGGGGCGTTGCGCCCGCCCCAGGCGATGAGGACGGTGGGCAGCGCCAGGGCGGCGAGCCCGGCGGTGCGGGCCCAGCCGGCCAGCAGCAGGCGGCAGGACAGCGTGGCGATGACCAGCCCCGCGAGCCATGGCAGGACGGACATCCCCGCGTAGCCGCTCAGCGGCAGTGGCAGGGTGAGGGAGTCCTTCCAGACGGTGATCGTGCCGGCCAGGACGGCCCGCACGGCGGTCATGCCCGAGCCGACGTCGCGCAGGAGCAGGGGGCCCAGGCCGGCATGGGCGACGGCGCCCAGGGCGAGGGTGAGCAGGGGACCCAGGCGCAGGCGGGCCGCGGCCAGGGCGACGAGCGCGCCGATGACGATGCCCTCGGCAGCGGCGATGACGCCGCTGGGCCCGGCGAAGGGCGAGTAGATCGGGGCCGTCCCCGCCACGAGCAGGGCGATGAGGAGGAGGTAGGGAATCGCGGCCAGGCGCCCCCGCTGGGGGCGCGCCTTGCCGGCGGGCTTGGGGGAGCCCGCCGTGCGACGGAGCGTCAGGGGGGTCATAGGGCCCTCCTCAGGAGCTGGGGGAGGCTGTCGACCGTGTCAAGGTTGAGCACGGGGGTGGCGGCGAGCATGGAGATGCTGGGCTCGGCGGCGCCACAGGAGATGATGATCGAGCTCATGCCGGCGGGGATGCGCAGACGCGCCCTGGCCAGGGAGTCCTCGGAGCATCCCTTGCCGGTGATGAGCGCGACGATGGAGGCGCCGGGGTGGAGCCCGGTGCCGTGGTTGACGAGGGCGTCGAGCTCATCGGCGCCTGTAAGCTCTAGATCGCAGGACGCATCGAGCAATCGTGTGGGGCCCGTGGTGGGCAGGGTGTCTCGTTGGGTGAGCAGGGCCACTTCGCGGCTCTCCATCATCGAGCTCAGCGCCAGCGAGCAGGCGGCGGATACCGCCGTCTCGAAGTCGTCCGGGTCAGGGTAGTCGTCCTCGCGTACGGACAGCAGGGTCAGGAGGCTGGCGCGCTGGGTGGCCTCGAACTGGCGGACCATGAGGGTGCCCGTGCGGGCGCTGGACTTCCAGTGGACGTGGCGGCGGTCGTCGCCGGGCACGTAGGGGCGAAGCGCGTGGAAGGAGGCGTCGGACATTGACAGGTCCTGGGTGACGGCGCCCTCGATGTCGCGCATGACTCCGTGGATGGCCTGGCCGATGCGCACCGTGCGGGGGTGGACGTGGACCGTCTGTGCCGTGCTCATGGCGCGCGTGCGCCGGGCCAGTCCCAGGGGATCGCCGACCACCTGGAGGACGGGGCCGATGGACAGGACGCCGCGGCGCTCCGTGGGCAGGGCGAAGCCCTCGTCGTGGGACTGGCCGGTGTGGAGGAGGGGCACGTTGATCTCGGCGAGGCCCTCGCCCATGGGCATCTCCATGCGGGTGGGCAGGAGGACGCGGGTGCCCTCGTTGGAGGCGGTGACTTGCACGAGGGCGTGATCGCCGACGGCGATGCGCGGGGCGATGAGGCCGTGGGTGACGGTGTGGCCGCCCCGGTGGAGGACCCAGCCTAGGGCTGTGAGCAGGCAGGCGATGAGCGTGGCGGCACCGGCCCAGGCCTCCTGCCAGCCGAGGCTGGCCCCGGCCAGGAGGCTGACGGCGGCGAGGCCGGCGGTGGTCCACCCTGTGCGGGTCAGGACCTGCGCGCCGGCGCCCTCGGGCGCGGTGGTGCTGGGAAGGTCGGGGGATGCGGTGGGGGCCCCTGGGGAGGAGCCGGTGCTCAGAGTGTCGAGAGAGGTCATTGGTGTTGTCGGGTCACTCCACTATGTGGCAACTGGCGGTCAACTTGGGGTTGTTTGTCAGGACGTAGCCGAGCCACTGCGCAGTGCCGGTGGAGTTCGGCTGGGTGTCGAACGGGCCTTTTTGCGGCCAGACATTGGTGTCGTTGAACTCGCACCTGACCTTGCTCCCCGCGGGGAAACTCGACAAGTCCAGGAGGGCGCGCCGGCAGGCATCCTGGGAGTACCCGGCATTGGCCGCCTCGATCACGGTGCAGGAGGCGTACGGGCTCGTGGCGTTGATCGGCAGGGTGCGGGGCTGAGGGGCCGCGGGGCGGGGCTCCGCCTTCTGCAGTCGGGTCTTGTACTCGCAGTCCCTGCTGGAGAACCCGTAGCTGTTGGTCGCCACGACGCACCAGCCGCGGCTCTCCCCCTCGGGAACGGTCGTCGTCAGGGATTTGTGCGCCTTTTCCAGGTCGTTAATCTCCGTCCCTCTGGGGAGCCGGGCCTCGGAGCCCCCAGTCTCGTAAGCCGAATATCTGATATGCGAATCATCGGGGTCGCCAGAGTGCGACGAGGGGTACCACGAGCACGTCAGAGTGCCATCGCTGGCCAAGGAATCGCATTTCACATCCGGGTCGGTGGGATTGCCGACGACCGTGGCGGAGGTGGATACGGACTCGGAGTAGACCTTGCTGCCATCCTGAATGCCGTAGGCGCGGGCCTCCACGGTCACGCGGCCGGCGGCGAGACCATCGAAGGTCGGCGAGGACTTCCACCTGCGGCCGCCGTCGACGCTGTATTCGACGGTGAGGTCGCTCGCGCTCCAGCCATTGCCGGCCTGAGGGGTCGCGGAGGCGGAGATCTGGTTGGGGACGTCCGATGAGGCAGAGGCGGACAGCCCCGTGGGGGGAAGCGGGTTCAGGGTGAGGTTGATGCCCTTGGTGTTCAAGGAGTCCGTCGAGCCGGCCTTCGTCGTCGCCCTCACGCGGAAGGTGTAGGTCCCCGCCGTCGAGAGGCTGATCGGGGTCGACAGGGCGGAGCCCGCGTTGACCGTGCGGGACTCCGGGCCCGTGACACTCACCGTGTAGGACACCGGGCCCGCGTGATTCGGGTTGGCCGGCTGCCAGTAGACCGTCACCCCGGAGCCCGTCTGGACGACGTGGGTGATCTCGAAGGGGCCCGGCTTGCCGTAGGGCGTCGCTGAGGAGCCGGAACTGGCGCTCTTGGAGGAGCCGACCTCCGCGCCTCCCGAGCTGGCGATGGCCGTGACCGTCACGGAGTAGGAGCTGCCCGCCTTCACGCCGTCGGCCGCGCCGATGGTCAGCGAGGTGCCGGTCGTCGTGCGGGTGATGTCGCCGCTCTCGGAGTGGAAGACCACGCGGTAGGTGGTCTGGGTGCCCGGCACGGCGGCCCCCGGGGTCCATGAGGCGGTGAGCGTCCCCTCGCCGGCCTGGAGGCGCACGCCGGTGGGGGCGCCCGGCGCGGACGGCCCCAGGGTGACGGTGTTGGAACGGCCCGCGGAAGAGGTGCCGTTGGCGTTCGTGGCCGTCACCTCGAAGGCGTAGGACCTGCCGGAGGTCAGGCCCGTGGCGTAGCACGGGCTGCCCGTGCAACTCCAGGAGCCCGCGCCGCCCACCTCGGTGAGGGTGTAACTCGTGATGGGGCTCCCGTTGGCGCTGCCCGGGGCCCACGTCACCCTGGCCGAACTGAAATCGCGCGGCTCGGCAACCACCCGTGTGGGCGCGGAGGGCGCGGAGGCCACGGTGACCGTCACCGTGCCGGTGGCGGCGCGATCCGCGGCGCCCGTGGCGTCGAGCACCTGGTAGCGGGCCACGATGTCACCCGTGGCGCCGGCCGCCGGCGTGATCGTCAGGGAGGTGCCCGAGGCGGTCACAGAGCCCTGCCCCGAGGTGATCGTGGGGGATCCGGACAGGGTGATGCCCTGGCCCGGGAAGGGGTTGGACACGTAGCCGCTCACGTCCACGGTCACCGGCTCGCCGTGGGAGGTCTGCCTCGCCGGGGTCGTCGTGATGCGCGGGCGCGTCGAGGCGCTCACCGCCAGTGGCAGGCTCGCCGACACCTCCGGGTTCTTGCTATCGGAGACGGTCACCAGCAGGGAGCCCGTCGTGCCGGTCGCCGTCGTGGCATCCGCGCCCACGGTCAGGGTCGAGCCCGACAGGGAGGCCGTGAAGCCGGCCGGCGCCGGGCCGATCGTGTAGGTGAGGGAATCGCCGTCGGGATCGGAGGCCATGGTGGCCAGGTCCACGCTGACGGGATTCTCGTTGGGTGCGACCGTCAGCGCCGTCGGGGTGAACCTGGGAGGGCGGTTCTCCTTCGGCTCCACGAGGATCGGCAGGTTCAGCGTGGTGCTGAGCGCGTCGTCGCCCGTCCCGTCGGTCACGGTGAGGGTCACGGAGGTCTGCCCCGTGAAGCCCGGGGAGGGCGTCACGGACAGCGAGCCGTTGCCCTCCGCGCTGACCGAGGACAGCCCGGCACCGGCCGAGATCGAGGACTTGTCCCCGATGATGGGCGAGGTGCCCGCGCGGGTGAGGATGTGGGAGGCCAGCGGGACGGAGGTGGTCGCGTCCGCCGGGATCCTCACCGGGGTCGTCGAGCGGTTGAGCTGCGGGACCAGGGCGGAGGCGGCGGGCACGAAGACCACCGCCTGGCCCGTGAGGCCGTCGGGGTCGGTAACCGTGTAGAGGATGAACTGCGCGTGGTCGGTGACGGCGACGCGCAGGGCATTGCCCTCCACCGTGGCATTCGGGTCCGAGCTCGACACCTTGAGCGTCTCCGGGCTCCCGTCGGGGTCCGAGTCGTTCTTGAGCACGTCCACAAGGGCCGTGCCCGAGGCGTCGATATCGGACAGCGTCACCGCGTCGTCAGCGGCGATGGGCGCCTGCGGTGGGGCATCGGCGCGTACCTGCGCCGTGAGGGTGCCCAGCGCGGTCCCCCCGCGAGAGTCGGTGGCCGTGTAGTGGACGGTGTAGTTGCCCTCCTTCTCGGGCAGGTCCAGGGCGACCTGGCCGTTCACGGCCTTCGCCGTCAGCGCCGGGTCCTCGCTCGTGGGCTCGCCGGCCAGGGTGACCGGGTCGTCATCGGAGTCCCAGTCGTTGGCGGTCACGTCCACCCTCACCTTGCGGCCGGGCTTGGCGGTCACCAGGTCGTCGGTGGTCTTGGGGGGCGTGTTGACGGCTGTGGGGGCGGCGATGCCGACCCGCGCCGTGCCCGTGGCCGTGGCACCCAGGTGGTCGGTGACCGTGTAGGTGAAGGAGTCGGTACCGCTGGAGCCCTCGAAGGCGGTGTAGACGAGCATGTCGCCCTTGATCTCGACGCTGCCCTTGGTGGGCTGGGTCGCCAGACCGGTGAGGGTCGCGGAGTCGCCGTCGGGGTCGATCTGGTCCAGGGGAACCGTCAACAAGGCCTTCTTGCCGGCGATGGTGGCCGCCGTCACCGGGCGCGGCTCCGGGGCGGCGTTCGCGGCGTCGTCTCGCTCGCGCACCTCGATGGTGACCGTGGCCGTGGCCGTCTGCCCGGCGGAGTCCTCGACCGTGTAGGACACCTCCGTGGTGCCGGGGGTCTGCCCGGCCTTGAAGCGCAGCTTGTCCTGGTTGATCCAGGCGGTGCCCAGCGAGTCGTCCGGGACGGTGAGTTTGCCGGTGGTCTTCAGGGACAGGCCCGAGGGGGAGGAGTCGTTCTCAAGGACCGGCACGGTGACAATGTCGCCGACGCGCACGACGGCCGTGTCATTGACGGCGACCGGCGCCTGGGAGGTCGAGTCGGACAGGGGCACGATGGTTATCTTGCCGGTGGCCGTGGACGTGCCGTTGGAGACCGTGTACTCGGCCGTTATCTTGCCCTGGACCTCGCCGACGGCGGAGATCCGCACGAGGGAGTGATCGATGACGGTCGCGCTCACCCCGGATCCGGGCGGCGTGGTGGCCGAGACGGCCACAAGCACTCCTCCGGCGGGATCGGAGTCATTGGCCAGGGGATTGACGGTCACTGAGCCGCCCGGGGCGAGGAAGACGGTGTCGTCCTCCACGATGGGCGCCGCCGAGGGCTCCGAGGCCTCGGCGATGTCCACGCGGATGAGCCCCTTGGCCAGGGAGGTGCCGTCGGAGGCCTCGTAGTCGAGGTAGTAGGTGCCCGCTTTCTGGGCGGTGAAGTTGACAGTGCCGGCGGCCTGGTCCTTCGTGACGGTCGTGCCCGGGGGCGCCTCACTGATCGAGCCGAGGCGCAGGGGCGTGGAGGTCGGCGAGGAGTCGTTGGCGAGCGGGGAGATGGACACCGGCTGCCCGACGACGCCGCGAGCGTGGTCCGCGTGGGTCGCGGGCGCGGCGTCGGCCGCCGGGACGACGTCGACCGTCAACTTGCCCTCGGTGGTGGTGCGGCCATCGGAGACGACGAGGGTCAGCTCGCGGGGCCCCGTGCCGCCGTTCAACTCGGTGACGGTGAGCAGTCCCTCGGGGGTGATGCGGGTCTCCAGCCCGACGCCGGTGGCGGAGACCAGGTGCAGGTCATCGCCGTCGGGGTCGCGCCAGTTGGACAGGACGGACAGGGAGTCCGTGCCGCCCTCGGCGAGCTTGAGGGTCTGGGTGGCCTGCTGCTCGGGCCCGGAGTTCTCCGAATCGGGGCGGATCGTCACCGTGGCGACGGCGGAGTCGGACATACCGCGCCCATCGTTGGCCGTATAGGGCACGGTGAGTGTCCCGGTGGCGTCCGGGGGGACCTTGATCGCCAGGGCGAGGCCGCCCTGGACCTGGGTCACCGTCGCCGTCGAGCCGACATCGCCCGGCACGGCGGTCAGGACATCGCCGTCGGGGTCGGAGTCGTTGGCCAGGACCGGGAGGATCGTCGTGCGCCCGGCGCGCACGCCGAAGGAGTCGTCGACGGCGTCCGGCGGGTGCTCCTCATCGCGGTTGGGCGTCTGGGCGGGGTCCTGGGTGGTGTCCTTGGCGTTCTCGTCCGGGGTGGCGTCGTCACTGGAGTGCCCGGAGTTCTCGGTCCACTCGTCGGCCTGGGCGAGGTTCCGGTCGGGCAGCCACACGGTGCCGATCGTCGTGTCGTTGAGGACGATCGCGTCGCGGTTGGTGCGGAAGGTCGGGGTGGTCGAGGAGGCCAGGGCGTTGTCGTGGATGTACTCGGGAGACGAGGAGCCGCACATCCGCAGGAACTGCCCGGAGGAGGACCAGGCCGCGTAGGAGCAGTTGCCCAGGCGGACGGGGCGGGCGGCGACTCCCGGGGCGGCGTCACCCTTGGCCGCCGAGGGGGTGCGCGTGGGCGACGAGCCGTCGAGGGGCACGCTGATGAGCTCCGTGCGCGAGGCGACGAGCACGCTGGAGGCGTCCGGCCCGGGCTGCTGGAGGGTCAGCCCCGTCTCACCCAGGTCGATGGTGCCGCCCCCGGGCAGGTGGAGGATGCCGGTGCCGCGCTCCAGGACGATCGGCTTGGAGCCGACGGCGGTGAGGGTGGCGTCCGCGCCGGCCGACAGCGTCAGCGTGGTCGAGGTGGGGGCCGCCCAGGAGGTGGCCGTCGCCGTCGCCGTGGTGAGGGACCCGGTGGAGGGGGACAGGGCGTGGATGGTGCCGTCGGTGCCGATCGTCGCCAGGAGGCCGGGGGAGTCGGAGATGATGTGGGAGGCCGAGCCGCTGGTGACGAGGCCGGCCTGGCTGGCCAGGGCGCCGCTGACGGTGCCGGCGGTCGAGTTGATCGCGATGACGCGGTCCGCGCCCTGGGCGATCGTGGTCCCGGCGGGCAGGGTGCCCACCGACGCGCTGGAGACCAGCGCCGGATCGACCTTGTCCACCGATTTCCCGGAGACGTTGGAGACCAGGACGTTCTCGCCGTTCTGGCTGACGTCGAAGTCCGACGACGTCGTGCGAATGACTCCATCCGCCTCATGGGAGGAGGCGTTGATGCGGGCCACGAGGTGCTTCGACGTCGAGGTCACCCAGACGCCGTTGTCGTGGAGGTCGAGATCCTGCTGGGCGATGCCCTGGTGCTGCACGGCGGCCATGCCCAGGGCCGCCGCGCATAGGGCGGCCAGGGCGCTGGCGCCGCGGCGTCGGATCCGGCCGCTCAGGGTGCGGACGATGGAGGAGGGCACGGGGATGGCTCCAATCGGGAAGGGATCGCGTGCTCGGGTGAACAGGGCCGAGCCCACTACCGGGATTCGCCATCCATTCTACGGGCGCGCCCCCGCCGGTGTCCTCCCCCTGGGCTCGTCTGCCGCTGCCTCGTGATCTTCCCGGTGGCGGGGCCCACAGACTCTACGGCGGGGTGTCACGAAAGCGCCGGCGGGTGGCGCAGCGCCGGATCTGGCTGGAGGCCCCGCAAGCCATTCCAAGCGAGGTTGACCATGTGGGCCGCCACCGCTTCCTTGCTCATGGAGCGGTCCTCCAGCCACCACTGGGCCGGCATGGCGACGATGCCGACGAGCATCTGGGCGTACAGCGGCGCGGTGGAGGCCTCAAGCCCGTGGGCGCGGAACTGTGCGGCGAGGATGCCGGAGACCTGGATGGCGACATCGGACAGGAGCGTGGAGTACGTCCCCGCGGCGCGGTCACTGCCCGCCAACAGCAGGCGGAAGCCGTCGGGCGAGTTCTCGATGTAGGTCAGCAGGGCCAGCGCCGCGCGCTCGACGATCACCGAGGGACTGCTTGAGGAGCGCAGCGCCTCGGTGATCGTGGAGGAGATCATCGTCAACTCGCGGTCCACGATGACGGCGTAAAGGCCCTGCTTGCCGCCGAAGTGCTCATAGACCACCGGCTTGGAGACCGTGGCCCGGTGAGCGATCTCCTCGATGCTCGTGCCCTCGAAGCCCCTGTCCGCGAACAGGGCGCGCGCCACGGCAATGAGTTGCTCGCGCCGCTGGCTGGCGCTCATCCGGGTGCGCTTGGGGGTCATGGGGATCGGCGCAGGGGGCCGCGCCTCAGGCCTCGGCGGGCACGACGCGGCCGGCCAGGGAGATCGCCTCATCGACGGCCTGGCGCAACTGCTCGGGGATCGATCCCCACACCCGCATGATGAGGTCGGCGGGGATCGTGGGCAGGCCCGCCATCCGCAGGATGATCGCCGCCTGCGGATGGGCGTGGGCGTCCGGGCTTATGGCCCAGAAGCCGGCCATATCCGGGGCGGGGCGCAGCCGCTGGGGCTCGGCCTCCGGGATGAGGGACTCCAGGACGGCCTTCTGGGCGCTGTGCCGCCCGGCCTTGGAGGAGTCGTCAGTGGCGGGGACGATCGCCAGATCGACGACGAACTCCGGGCGGCCGGCCTCGCACCTGACGACACGGGCCTCGGAGCCGAGCCGATCAGCGCGCGAGAGGCCCTCCAGGACCTGTAGCAGGAAGGGCTCGGCCGAGGGGTCTAAGGCCCCCGCGGCCCGTCGTCGCGCCTCGATCCGCGCCCATCCCGGTGCCGGGTAGGTGGGGATGACGATCCAGTCGCGCGGGTCGGGTCGAACGGCGATCTCCATCGTTGTCCTGCTTCCTCGTTTTCCTCGTCGTCGCCTCTGCGCGTCAGCGCTCACGCCGCCTCATCCCGGGCGGCAACTGTTGACCGCGCGCCGATTGCCGGTCCATGGGCCTTCGGGCGCTAGTACCGGCTAGTCCTTGACACGGTACCCCACCTTGCCGAAGAGAACGCGATCGCCGGGAAACACAGGTTCTGGGATCCCCGGGACCGCGCGGCGCGAGGTGCCCCCATGGACGATGGTGGTGCCGTTGGTGGAGTGCAGGTCGGTCACCCACAGGCCGTCGACAACCGGGATGAGCAGGGCATGGGTCTTGGAGATGGACAGCGAGGTCCCGCGCAGCACGAGGAGGCTCGCCTCGGGGTGCTCCGGCGAGGTCACCGGGTCGCGGCCCAGGACGACGACGCCGGCCAGCGCGATCTCCCCCCCATCCCGCTCGGGGACGAGGATGGCGGTGGCGCCGGTGTCCTCGATCGCGGAGGGCATGCGGATGGACTGGACGGTGGAGTCCAGGGAGTCCTCGCCATCAGAGTGCGCCCCCAGGTCCATGTGGCGCAGATCGACCGGCTCCGTCGGGGGAGGAGCGCCGTGCCCCCGCCCGACGCGTGGCGCGATCGGCGCGCTCGCGGCGCTTGCCGTGCTCGCGCTGGGGGCGCGGGTGACGGGCGCGCTCGTGGTGGTGAGGGCCGGCGCCTCAGCGGGCGCCGAGTCGGCCTCGGGGGTCTCGGCGTCGATGACGGGCCCGGTGGCGCCGCCGTCGGGGGCGGGGGCCACCGAACCGACGACGAGGCCGGCGTTCAGGGCGTCCAAGCCACTGCCGTCGAGCGTGGGGCTGTCGAGCTCGGGGGCCTCCCCCGACCAGGGTATGGAGCCCAGGATCGCCACGGCGCCGGGCTCCTGCGCGCGCGAGGAGGAGCGCTCGTGGGGGCGGCGCGTGGGGTGGCGAATCGAGTGGCGCAAGCGGGAGGCGGGATCGGAGCCCGTCCCCGCCGCCGAAGAACTGGCCGCCGGGACCGACGGCACCGCCGAGGGGGTGGTCGGCGAGGGGGCGGCCAAGGTCTCACCGGTGGCGCCCGCAAGATGCTCCACGGAGGGCACGGCTGACGGCGTCATCATCGCCGTTGGCTCGTCGGCCGGGGAACTGGCCGGGGAGGCGGCCGGGCCGCTGGGGGCGGAGCACGGGCCGCTGACTCCGCCGGGCGGGGCGAAGGAACTGGAGTGCTTCGTGGAGATCAGGCGCATGCGGCTCAGGCGGTCGTGCCAGCCCATCCCCTCGGGGTCCCTCGCCGCGCTGCGCAGCATGAACAGGCCGCCGAGGCCAGCGGTAATGAGGATGAGGTCGGTGTGGACGAAGGCCCCCACGAGAGAGGGGTTGTCATTAGAGGCGTCCACCATCCGCACCCCGGCGATCCTGCCGCCGGGCGTCCAGCCCGTGGTCGCGATGAGGGCGAATCGGGCGAGGAGGAGCCCCACCGCGGTGACACCCGCGGTGATCAGGAAGCCCAGCGCCCCCTTGGCGAGCAGCGTGATGATGGTGCCGATCGCCAGGCCCAGGAGGATGTCGATGATGACGGCGAGGAGGCGGGCCTTCGGGGACGCCGGGAGCGCGGGACCGGGGGCTGCCTGTCGCTGGTCCCGCTTCGGCGCCTGAGTGGTGGTGGCGGTCACGCGCGCTTTCCCTTCGCGTCGGAGATCTTGGTACCGCCCCTCACGCAGTGGCCGCTGCTGCCCCGGCCTCGGGCTCGGGCGACGCGACCTCCTGGAGGAGGGCCCTGCGCAGCATCGTCGACGAGGTCGTCGGCGTGTACGGCAGGTAGACAACGCGGGCGCCGACCTCCGCCATCTGCTCTTCGAGCAGTCGGCCCTTGTCGGTGCCGCGCCAGTCCGTTCCCTTGAAGAGTACATCGAATGGCGCGGTTCGCCAGGCCAGACGCTTGTCCTGATCGTGATCGAGGATGACGTGATCGACCATCCGCAGGGCCTGGACGAGGGCCATCCGCTCGTGCTGGGGCACGATCGGACCTCGGCCTTTCATCCGTTCCAGGGAGGCGTCCGTGGCCACTCCGGCGATGAGGCGGTCACAGTGCGCGGCCGCAGTTGTGAGGATATTGAGATGGCCGACGTGAAGCATGTCGAAGCCACCGGGCACATAGCCGACGATCATCAGTAGGCTCCCTTCCCGCCGGTGACGGCGCGCGCGGTGGCGGCCAGGATCTTGGCGTCGATCAGCGCGCCGCGGTTCTCGACGTAGTGGCGGTCGAGGGCCACGGTCGAGCTCCAGGACAGGTCCGAGCGGCCCGAGACCTGCCACAGGCCGGTCATGCCGGGGCGCACGAGGAGACGGCGGCGCGCCTCGCTGTCGTACCGGGCGACCTCACTGGGCAGGGCCGGCCGGGGGCCCACCAGGCTCATCTCGCCGCGCACGACGTTGATGAGCTGGGGGAGCTCGTCCAGGGAGGTGCGGCGCAGGATCCGGCCCACGCGGGTGATCCGCGGGTCGCGGGAGTCCTTGAACAGGACCTGGTTGCCCGAGTCGCCGCCCCGGGCGATGAGCGCGGCCCGGCGGGCGTCGGCGTCGGCGTACATGGAGCGCAGCTTCCACATCGTGAAGTGTGTGCCGCCCAGGCCCACGCGGGTCTGGGAGTAGAAGGGGCTGCCGGGCGACTCCAGGCGCACGGCCAGGGCTGCGATCCCGATGATCGGCGAGGCGATGAGCAGGAGCGCCAGGCCGACGAGCCGGTCGACGACCTTCTTGCCGAATTCGCGGGTGCGGCGGGTCTTGACGCCGATGAGCGCCGTCCAGCCGTGCGTGACCGGCAGGCCCGTCAGGCGGCTCGGGACGACGTCCTGGAGGCCGGGGGCGACGATGAGGCGCACGTGGGTGCCCTCCAGCCCGCGCATGAGGGAGCGCAGGTCGTCGGGGGCGACCGCGCCGAGCGTCATGACGACGTCGATCATCTCCTCGCAGACCATCTGGGCCAGGTCGTCGGCGTCCGGAACCGCCATCGCGTTGCGCAGGCTCCCGGGGGCGCCGGAGGAGAGGTAGCCGATGACGAGGAAGCCGTCGGCGGGGTGGCGGCGCATCTCATGGAGCATCGGCTCGGCGCCGGGGCCCATGACGATGAGGGTGCGGCGCAGGGCGTGGCCGTCCATGCGGCGACGACGGAGATGGCTGGACTCGATCACCCTGCCCATCAGGATGAGGACGAACTGGGCGGCCAGCAGGCAGGTCACGGCGATCGGCCCGAGGGGGGAGCCCAGGGCCCGGTGGGCCAGGAGGCTGACCGGCAGGGCCAGCGCGTGGAGGCCGAAGAGCGTGGGCAGCGGGATGGAGCCGTGGTCAACAGCGGCGGTGCCCAGTCCGCCCAGGGCCCAGGCGCCGATGATGATGAGGATGCCGATGGTCATGGCGGCCAGGGTGGCCTCGGCCCCGCCGAGGGGTAGGGCGATCCAGGAGGGGATGGCGATCGCGACGAGGTCGCTGAGCACGATCCAGGCCAGGAGGTCGCGGCGCATGGAGGACCATGCGAGACGGCCGTGCGTGGTCTCGGCGAGGGGGAGGCGCGCCAAGGGCAGACCGGTCTCCGGCCTGATAGTGGCCGCAACATCATTCAGGTACATCAGGGCTCCTGTTGAAGTATGCGAGGGATGTTCGGGGAGAGACCCAGAGGGTGGAAATGTCCAGGTCAGGCTAGGTGTCATAGGGTGAAGTTGCAGGGAGCGACCCGCTGGGAGCCTGAAGGTCAGACCTTTTCGTGGGAGCGACGGGTCGGAGTCGTCGCCAGTGGGCTTGATTCGGGGTTCTAAGCAGATTCTATCTCCCAGGCGCACTCCTTGGGCAATGTCGTATCGCACGTGTGTGCGATTGATGCCCTCCGGCAGCGGGGGCCGCCGGAGTGGCCGTGAAAGGCTGCGTGGTCTGTGGTGATCGCCGGCCAGGGTGATCGTTCGGGCCTCTTGGTGCGAAAATGGTCCAGACCTCTGGCCTGTGGCTTCGCCGCTGAGCGATCCCTGTGTGAGATGCGCCGCCGTCGTGGGCCGCGGGGCCTGGGACCAGCGGGGGAGCGCCGTCGATCACGGAATGGCGCCAAAAGCCCAGGGGCCATCGGGCCTCGGGAAGACCGGCTGCTAGAGTCTGCCCGTTCCCACGGCGTCTCTGACGCTGGTCCCTGCCCTGTTGCAACGAGGTACCGCTATGCCCATCCAGCCCGCCCCCCGGAGATCCGGGCCATGGGCCTCGGTCGGCCGAACAGCCGGCGCGAAGATGGTCGTCATGGTCGTCGCAGGCGTCTTCGGCCTCATCAACACCCGGCTGATCCTCAGCCACTTCGGCGCCGACGCCTACGCCCAGTACGGCCTGCTGGCGACCTTCCCCACCCTCCTGCCCTTCACCGACCTGGGCATCGGCGCGGTCATCCTCAACGTCGTCGCCGGCTCTACCGATCCCGCTCATGACTCCGCGCTGCGCCGCACCCTGACCACCGCCATCCGCGTCCTGCTCGTCTCCACGGTGGTCATCTGCACCGGGGGCATCGTCATCCAGCTCCTGGGGGCGTGGCCCACCCTGCTTGGCGCCCGGCTCATGGATGGCGGCGGCGCCACCGCCACCATCTGCCTCCTCATCTACGCGCTCGCCCTGCCGCTGAGCGTGGGGCAGCGCATCGTCGTCGGGCTCGGCCGATCGGCCACCCAGGTCATCAGCTCCGGCGTCGTCTCCCCGGCGATGACGACTCTCCTCATGCTGGCCATCGTCACCCGCATGGACTCGGGCAACGCCGTGTCCATCTACTCCTACCTGGCCAACACGCTGGTCTCGATCATCTGCATCATCGTGGCCTGGCGGGCCACCGGCCCCCTCCTCCGGCAGGCCGCGCGCGACGTGCCCCGGCTGCGAGAGGTCCCCGGCGTCAAGGTCATCAACACCGCCGGTCCCCAGCTCTTGCAGTCGCTCGTCCTGCCCATCGCCTTCCAGACCGACCGCATCCTCCTCAGCCACCTGGGCGCCTCCGACGCGCTCGCGCAGTACAACCTGGCCAACACGCTGTTCAACCTGCTCACGCAGACCGTCGTCGCCGCCGGCGTGGCCATGTGGCCGGTATTCGCGAGGGCCCGCTCGGCCGGGCGGATCGCCAGCCCCCTCAAGCCCTCGGGGGTCTTCGCCTGCGTCGCTGGGGTGATGTCGCTTGTCATGGCGCTGCTGGCCCCCTGGGCCGCGGACATCCTGTCCGACGGCGCCATCCACCTGCCGACGCTGCTCATCGTGGCCTTCGCCGTGTCGGTCGTCGTTGAGGCCGCCAAGTACCCGTTGGGCATGTACATGACGGACCCGCGCGGCCTGCGCTTCCAGGTGGCCCCCGTCCTCGTGCTCGTCCCCGCCAACTTCGCCCTGTCCTGGGTCCTCATCGCGCCCTTCGGCGCGGCCGGACCCGTCTTGGGCTCCGTCATCTCCGTGTTCATCTGCCAGTCCATCCCCTACCTGTGGTGGGTGCGGCGCGACCTGGCGCGCCGTCGCCGGGCCGGTGAGGGGGGCGGGACTCCCGCCGACGAGGCCCGTCCCACCACCGCCTGATCCCCTACCCGCATACTTGGAGACCTCATGAGAACCTCGAAGCCAGTGAGTCCCGGCCCCGCCGGTGGCGCGCGCCCCAGCATCGGTGAGTCGATTCGGGCGCTGTCTACCGCGCAGAAGGCCAAGGCGGGCGCCCCCCTGTACTCGCGCCTGGTCAACCGCCCGCTGGGAAGGGTGCTGGCCGCCGTCGCGCACCGCCTGGGCGCCACCCCGGACCAGGTCACCATCCTGTCCGCGGCCTGCACGATGACCGGCATCATCCTCATCGCCGCCCTGCCGCTGACCGTGTGGGCCGCGCTCGTGACGGCGGGCTTGCTTGTGCTCGGCTACGCGCTCGACTCCGCCGACGGCCAGCTCGCCAGGCTCCGCCACGGCGGCTCGAAGGCGGGGGAGTGGCTTGATCACGTCGCCGACGCGATCAAGCTCTCCAGCCTCCACCTGGCCATCGCGATCTCACTGTTCCGCTTCGCCGACGTCGTCGCCTCCCGGCCGGCCCTGCTGCTTCTGCCGCTGGCCTACAGCGCCGTGCAGAACGTCCACTTCTTCACCTACATCCTGACCTACCAGCTGCGCTACAACGGTGGGACCCCGCTGGCCAAGGATGAGGGGCGCGCGGGGATGCTCAAGTCGATCCTGTCCGCGCCCACGGACTACGGGCTGCTGTGCATCGTGCTCGCGCTGCGCTGGGCGCCAGAGCCCTTCCTCGTGATCTACGCGTTCATGCTCCTGGGGTCGGCCGGCTACCTCGCCCTGGCCCTGCCCAAGTGGTACCGGGACATGCGAGCCCTCTGACACCCCGCCCCTTCCCGCCCCGCCCCATCGCCGAGACCGGTCGAAAATAGGAGCGAGACCGATCCGCGAACCGGTCTCGCTCCTATTTTCGACCGGTCTCGGCGATGGAGGATGGGGGTTACTGGAGGAGGGACTCGACGGCGTCGACGATCTCGCTGCGGTAGCGCTCCACGGAGAAGCGCTCGGCGGCGTCCGCCTGCCCGGCCGCCGCGAGCCCGCGGGCCCGGGCGGGGTCGCGCTCGAGTTCGGCCAGCGCCGCCGCCAGGGCCTGCGGCGACGCCGGGTCGACGAGCAGCCCCGTCTCGCCATCGCGCACGACCTCCCTGAGGGCCTGGGCGCGCGAGGCCACGAGCGGGCGCCCCGCGTGCAGGGCCTCGGCGGCCGTGTTGCCGAAGGACTCGCCCAGCGAGGGGACGATGACCGCATCAGCGTCGGCCAGGAGGGGCCAGGTCGGGTTGACGTAGCCCAGCAACTCGACGGCGCCGCTCAGGTCCGGCTGGCTGATCCGCTCCCGCAGCTGCTCCTCGTACCACTCGTATCCTGGGAAGACGGATCCGGCCACCACGAGGCTCGCGTCCACGCCCTCGGCGCGGAGCAGGCCGATGGCCTCCAAGGCGATGTCGATCCCCTTGCGGGGTGAGAGCCGGGAGATGAGCGCCACTCGGAAGGGGGTGCCCGCCGCCCGATCCCGCGGCCCCGGGAGGGGCCGCTCGGGGCCGGGGACGCCGTTGTGGATCACTCGCGTGCGCTTCTTGAGCAAGGGGTGGGCGGACAGCAGGACGTCCCGGGTCGCCCCCGAGTTGGCGACGACGGTGCGCGCCGCCAGCAGCGGCGCGTAGAGGCCGGCGCGGATGATGAGCGGCTGGGAGTCCTCCGCCTCGTGAGCGTGGGCGATGGCCGGCACGCCGGCGAGCCGCGCGGCCAGCGGCCAGGTCGGGATCGTCACGGTGTTCGTCAGCACCACCCGGGCCCCGGAGGACCGGATGATCCTCGCCAGGCGCAGCGCCTCAGGTCCCGCTCCCGCGCCAAGCCCCACCAGCCCGCGCGGGTTGAGCAGCGCCTTGCGCAGCACGGTGAAGGGGATGATCGCCACCGTGGCCCCGGCCTGGCGCAGCACCGGGACGAGCGGGCCGTCGGCGGGCAGAGCCACCTTGACCACGTGGCCGGCGTCGACGAGCGCGTGGATGGTCTCGACCAGTTGCAGGTCAGAGCCGTACAGGTCGGGGGAGGGGTGGGCGACGAGGATCGTGCTCATGCGGGGAAGGCCCCCGTCCTGCGTCCCGAGGGGCGGTGGTGCACCGGGCCGCCGATGGCCAGGCGGCGGCACAGCGCCTCGTAGGAGTCGGCGACGGCATCCCAGTCGTAGCGCTCGGCCCGCTCCCGGGAGAGCTCGCCGCGCGCCGCCGTGCCGGCCGGGTCGGACTCGGCGGACTCGATGAGAGCGCGGACGTCACCGGCGGTGGTCCAGTAGCGGCCGGCGGGCCCGAGCACCTCCCGGTTGAAGGAGACGTCGAAGGCGTCGACGGCGGCCCCCGCCCCGATCGCGCGCAGCAGCGAGGGGTTGGTGCCACCCACGGAGTGCCCGTGGAGGTAGACCGCGGCCCCGCCGTAGAGCTGGTCGAGGAGCTCCTGGTCCCACAGGCCCCCGAGGAGCCGGACGCGGTCGTCGGCCAGGGAGTGGATCCGCTCGGTGTACTCGTTGGCGTAGGGCGCTGAGCCGACGACGACGAGCGGGTGCTCGGCGCTGGAGGCCGCGTAGCCCTCGACCGCGACATCCACGTGGTTCTCCACCTCGAAGCGGGCGACCACCAGGTGGAAGCGGCCGGCTTCAAGGCCCAGCTCGGCCAGGCGGTCGGTGCCGGCGTGGATGCGCGGGGCGCCGTAGGCGATGAGGTCGGTGGGGGCGTGGAACTCGGTGTCGTAGTAGTCGGCGATGCCCTGGGCGTCGGCGATGAGCGCGTCCGAGTAGCGCACGGCCAGGGCCTCGGCCGCCCGGTAGTAGCGCTTGCCGGTGGGGCCCCACTTTCCGCGCTGCCACTCCAGGCCGTCCACATGCGTGGCCACCGGGATGCGGGCGGCGCGCAGGGCGGGCAGGAAGGGGGAGTTAGCGGCGTTGAAGACGATGGCGGCGTCGGGGTGTGCGCGGCGCAGGAGGTGGACGGTGCTCAGGGCCGTGTGGGAGAGGGTCTCAAGGCTGCGCTTGCGCATGGCGGGCAGCTCCACGAGGCGCATGCCGAGGTACCTCTCGGGCAGGGGCGTGCCGGGCTCGGGGTTGCGGCAGTAGACGAGAACCTTGTGCCCCTTGGCGGCCAGGCGCCTGCCGACCTCCTCGATGGCGGTCTCGAAGCCCCCGTACCGGGCGGGCACCCCGCGGGTGCCGATCATCGCGATGCGTAGTCGGTCGGGGGAGGAGGTGATCACGTCGGGGCCTTTCAAGCGGGGCGCGGGCCCGTAGCGTGCCGGTGCGCCGGAGGATTGGGACGGCCGGGCACGCTGGACGGGGCGGCTCCGGCGGGGCGACGGCGCGGGGCCGTCTCATGGGAACACCGCCATGGTACCGAGCCCGGGAGCCCCGCCCCATCGCGTGGGAGGGCGATGCGAATCATCCGGCGCCCGGTCAGCCGGCGCTCGGCGGCCACTCGCCGCTGTGAGTCACGCTGCCCGAGGCGTCGTCCCAGGTGAAGGTGGACACGGAGCGGCCGCTCGCGCCGGCGTTGGACTCCCCGTCCTTCGGCCAGGTGTAAGTGGCCTGGATCGTCGCGTCGTCGATGCGCTCTACGGCGGGCTTGAAGCCGTAGGACTCAAGGGACGCGGTGCCGACGTACTCGCCGTGGTGGAAGAGCATGATCTGGTAGGGCGACGACGCGGTGGCGCCGTGGACCGGCAGCGTCACCCAGGACAGCGGCGCGCAGCGGTCGTAGGTGCTCAGATCGGCCTCGCCGGGGCTCCAGTTCATCCCCGCCGGGGGCGCCGGGACTTCGTCGAGGGAGCCGGCGACGGCGGTCGCGTCCCCCATGGCCGCGCACTGCTCGGTGGGGGCCTGGGACGGCTGCGCGCCGGCCTCCGAGGCCTGCGTGGGGGCCTGGGTGAGCGCTTGGGTGGGGGCCTGGGGCGGCTGCGCGCCGGCCTCCGAGGCGTTGGCGGTGGATGCCGTGCCACCACTGGCCGGGGCGGTGCCGGTGGCGCCGCCCCCGCAGGCGGTCAGGGTCAGTGCGAGGAGGAGGGCGCCAACGGGCGCCAGAGCGGACGATCGGGGCATGATGACTCCTTGGCTAATTCAGATCCAGTGTGTTGCATCTCACTAGAGTAATGGAAGGGGTGCCGCACCCGATAGGCCTGTCGGGGTTCTCGTGCGTCGCGGTCGGGGTTGACCGCGAGGTTTGGGCACGCCAGGGGGCGGATGGCTGGCTCAAAGGGCGGTAAGGTGCGCCTGACATGGGGCGATGTCCGGAGCGCTCTCGATGGCGCCGGATGGGCGAAGGTCGTGTTATTTAGGGAACTCCCAGGACGGATTTCGTAACCTGAAAGTTATCTGAGTGTTATTGTCGAGTGTGGCGCCTGGCCCCATCCGAGCTCCCGCGGCGATGCTCGGCGCCCTCGCTAGAAGTGTCCCTGCATCCCCAACCGTTGAACGGAATATCTCTATGCGTCTACGTTGCCATGCCCGAAGGCTTGCCATGGCCTCCGCGCTCCCCCTCGCCCTGGCGGCGCTGCCAGTCCTCCCCTTCACGAGCCCGGCCGCCCACGCCGCTGACGCCCAGGGTGCGGCGGGCGGGGTCGCCATCGCTTCGCCAACGCCCCTCCCGACCGCCCAGATCAACGGCGTCGTGTGGGATCAGAAGATCGTCGGCAATACGGTCTACGCCGTCGGAGAGTTCTCAAGCGCGCGTCCGGCCGGTTCCGCTCAGGGTCAGAACGAGGTCCCGCGCTCCAACGCGATGGCCTACGACATCACCACCGGCGCCCTCCTCGACTGGGCGCCCACCACCAACGGCGTCATCTACTCCATTGACGCCTCGAAGGACGGCAAGACCCTCTACCTCGGCGGCAACTTCACCAGCCTCAACGGCGAGAGCACCTTCCGCCTCGGCGCTGTGAACGCCTCCGACGGCAAGCGCGTGAACCTCGGTATCTCCCCCAACACCGAGGTCCGCGACGTCCAGGTTTCCCCCGACGGCGGCACCCTCTACTTCTCTGGCGCGTTCACCCAGGTCAACAACAAGGCCCGTTACCGCGTGGCCGCCGTCAGCCTGCCCTCCCTGACCCTGACCGAATTCGCCCCCCGGGTGGGTCGCGGCCTCGTCCGCACCGTCACCGTCGCCCCTGATGGCAGCCGGGTGGCCATCGGCGGCTCCTTCCGCGACGTCGGCGGCTCCTCCCACCCCGGCCTGGCGATCCTCGGCAGCGACGGCGCCGTCCAGTCGACCAACATCAACTCGGTCGTGCGCAACTCCGGCACCTACGCCGCGATCTTCTCCCTGAAGTCGGACAGCCAGGGCCTCTACGGCGTCGCCTACTCCCAGGAGGGCAGCTTCGAGGGCCTGTTCCGCGCCAGCTGGTCGACCGGCGACCTCGACTACATGGCCGACTGCCACGGCGACACCTACGATCTCTTCCCCGCCGGCGGCGTCGTCTACGTCGCGGGCCACCCGCACGACTGCCGCAACATCGGCGGCTTCGGCGACACCGCGCCGACGAGTTACTACAACGCCCTGGCCTACGTGAACGGGCGCACCGGCACGGTGCAGCGGAACCACGCCCGCGGCTACACCGACTACTCCGGCCAGCCGGCCACGACGGCGCTTCAGAACTTCCGCCCCAACTTCATCGTCGGCAGGTACACCGGCATGGGTCAGGCCACCTGGACCGTTGAGGGCAACGACAAGTACGTCGTCTACGGCGGCGAGTTCGTCGGCGTCAACAAGAAGGGCCAGCAGGGCCTCGTCCGCTTCGCCATCGACTCCACGGAGGTCCCGCCGCAGGGCGAGGGCGACGACAACGGCGGTCACGACGGCCGCAAGGGCGATCGCCACGACGGCCGCAAGGGCGGCAAGGGTGGCAAGGGCGGCAAGGGCGGTCACGACGGCCGCAGGGGCGATGGCCGCGACAACCGCGACGACGACTGGAACGACTGGTGGGACCGCGGTGGCCGTCACGGCGACTGGAATGACTGGTGGGGCCGCGGTGGCTGGAACGACTGGTGGAACCGCGGCTGGGGATGGCGCTGATGACGCGCCGCCACCTGAGGCCTGTGGGGATGGGCGCGCCGCGTCGCGCGGCTCGCCCGCCCCTCGCCCTCTCCGTGGCCCTGGTCCTGGCGCTCGGGGCCTGCTCCAGCGGTGAGGCCTCCGACTCGGCGTCATCCGCCTCGCCAACCGCCGACGCCACCGCCAGCACGGCGGTCCCGGCCAGTAGCGCGGAGCCCACGGTGACGGGCGAGCCGCTGCCGACCGGCCCCGAAACGCCGTCGGCGCAGGCCTCACAGGATGCCACGGCCCTGAGCCAGGGCGACATCTCAGCTGACGAGCTCCCTCCCGTCGCCCCCGACCAGACGAGCACCGTGGATGGAGCCGACATCGCGCTGGGCACCATGCGCTCCGAGGATCTCAAGGCCGGCCCCGGGGAGACCGGTGGCCCGGGCGTGGTCATCCCGGTGAAGATCACGAACAACACCGGATCGGAGTTGTCGCTGTCCGGCCTCGTGGTCACCGTGACCTACGGCGCGGACAAGTCCCCGGCGGCTGAGTTGGTCAGCGCCTATGGCGAGGTGCCCGACTCCGTCGCTCCGGGGGAGACGCAGACTGTGGAGAAGGCCTTCACGATCCCCGCCTCCGGACGAGGGCAGGTGCACGTCGTCGTCGATCTCGGCCCCGATCACGCGGCCGCTACCTTCGACGGCGCGGCGCCCAGTTGAGCCCGAACCGCCCATCCTCCCGCCCGCCGCGCCGGTGAGCGCGGGGCCGGCCCCGCTATCGCAGGATCGGCTCGTCCGGGGAGGGCAGGAGCCCCCGGGCGGCCCGGCGCGCGAGGCGCAGGCCATCCAGGGTCGCGCGCAGCGCCGTGGCTACCGGCCTGGGTGAGCGCAGCAACTGGCGCTTCCCCCCGCGCAGGACGATCTCGCGTGCCGCGCTCGGCGCCGTCGCCCGCCACTGACGACGCCCCTGGGCGTCCAGGCGCAGGCCCGCGTACAGGAGCCGGTTGCGCGTGTTGTAGTAGTAGTAGGTGTCCGACTTCGCCACCTGTCCCGCTGAGGAGCCGTGGGTGCCGCCCTCGTCGTGCACGGCCGCGGCCCGGCGCTCCAGGACCAGCCGCCCCCCTGCGGCGAGCACCCGCGCGGAGAAGTCCACATCCTCCCAGTACAGGAAGTAGCGGGCGTCGAAGCCCCCAATCCGCTGGTACAGGGACGCAGAAAGCGCCAGGCACGCCCCGCTCAGCCAGGGCGCGGTGCCTCCGGGCGGGATCGGCCGCCGGGAGCGGCGCGAGCGCATCGACCCGTCCGCCAGGCAGACCACGTGGCCATCGGACACGATCGCCCCACTGGAGTCCCGGATGACCGGCCCCACGAGCGCCAGGGGATCGGCCTGCGCCTGCTGCGCCAGGGCCACCAGGGACTCCCGGTCGACGACGGCGTCCGGGTTGAGCAGGACGAGGACCTGCGCGCCATCGGCGATCGCCCGGGCGACCCCCAGGTTCATCCCTCCGCCGAAGCCCGTGTTCGACTCCGGGCACTCCAGGGCCCAGCCGCGCGCCTGGGCCAGGGCGCGGGCGCGCTCGCGGGCCTCGGGGGAGGAGTGATTGTCGACGACGACGATCCGGGCCTCGGGGGAGCGCTGGGCCACCTCGGCGAGGTTGCGCGCCAGGAGGGCGGCGGAGTCGTAGTTGACGACGATGATCGCGGTGCGCGCGAGCAACTCGGCGGCCTCGGCGCCGGTGGGAGGCTCCCCGGGCTCGCCGGGGGAGAAGAGATCGGGGGGGAAGTCGGCCATGGGATCCTCTCAGGTCCTCATCAAGGGGTGCCGCGCCGTCGTCCCCTGGGCGCGCCGTCGTCCCGGGCGCCCGCGGGCGGGGCCCGTGCGCCTGCATAGTAGCGTTGACCCCACCCCTTCCCTCCCCTCGACGCCCTGCCCGTCGACCCGCCCCCAGGAGGACGCATGAGTCAGTCTTCGACGCCGCCCGCACCGGTCCCACCACTGGTCTCACTGGTCGTCGCCGTGACCACCTATCGGCGCAATGACTGGCTCGCCGAGCTCCTTCCCCAGCTCGTGGACCAGGCCAGCGCCGCCCGCGCGGATGAGGCGGCCGGTATTGGGCGGGCGCGCGTCGTGGTGGTCGACAACGATCCGGACGCGGGCGCGCGCGAGGTCGTCGAGGCGGTCCGGGCCGCCGGCGCCGATGAGCCCGAGGCCGCCGAGATAGGCCCCCACTACGCCCACGAGCCCGTCCCCGGGATCACCGCCGCCCGCAACCGCGCCCTCGATGAGGCCGCCGACGCCCGCCTCCTGGTGTTCATCGACGACGACGAGCTCACCCGCCCCGGCTGGCTCACCTCCCTCGTGCGCGCTTGGCGCGCCCACGGCTGCGCCGCCGTGTCCGGGCCGTGGTACCCGCGCTTCGAGTCGGAGCCGGGCGCGTGGGTGCGGGGCTCGGGTGTCTTCAGCGCGGTCACCGCCGAAGACGGGGCCGTGATGACGAAGGCTGCCACGAACAACCTCCTACTCGACCTCGACGCCGTGCGGGGCCTCGGCCTGCGCTTCGACGCGCGCTACGGGCTCAGCGGGGGCGAGGACTCCGCGTTCCTCGGCGCGCTGCGGCAGGGCGGCGGCGTCATCCGCTTCGCCGCCGATGCCGCCCTGGATG
The DNA here is from genome assembly GCF_009829635.1 of Actinomyces sp. zg328. NCBI lineage: Bacteria > Bacillati > Actinomycetota > Actinomycetes > Actinomycetales > Actinomycetaceae > Actinomyces > Actinomyces sp. zg328. The sequence goes on along the minus strand of NZ_VWPE01000001.1, from coordinate 300,757 downwards.
AGCGGGTGCCGGCCAGCCGGGCCACGCGCCCGTGGGTGCTGCGCCGCTCCCTGCGCTCGGGGGCCACCTGGGCGGCGGTGCGCGTTGAGGCCGCCTCGGGCGCGGCGGGCCTGGGCATGCGTGCCCGCTACGCCGCGAAGGGGGCGCTGCGCGCTGGGCGCGACGGCGCCCTGGCGCTGGTCAGCGCCGCCCGCCGGGATGAGGCGGGCCGGGGTCGCCATGAGGCCGCCTGCGCCGGAGCGCTGGGCATGGTCCTGGGCGCCGTCGGCGGGCGGGTCCAGGAGTACAGTCGCGGGCCCCGACTGCCCTGGAGGAAGAAGTGAGCGCCGGGGCCATGCGCGGGCCCGCCCCGGAGGAGGGCTTCGGCGGCGCTACCGGCGGTGCCGGAGCGGCTGGCGGTCCGCCGCCTGGCGAGGGGGCGTCCCTCGTCGTCGCCATCCCGACCCACAAGCGCCCGGAGGGCCTGGAGCGCGCCGTCGGCACCGTCCTGCCCCAGATCAACGCCATCGTCTCGGACGTCTCCAGTCCTGTCGCGCGCGCCGAGCTGCTCATCATCGACAACGATCCCGCCGCCAGCGCGCGCGCCACCGCTGAGCGCCTCGCCGCCGGGCCCGGGGGCAGCGCGATGCGCTACATCGTCGAGGAGCGCCCCGGCGTGGCCGCCGTGCGCAACCGCGCTCTCGATGAGGCCGCCGGCGCCCGCCTCCTGGTGTTCATCGACGACGACGAGGAGGCCCTGGAGAACTGGCTCTCCTCCCTCGTGGGGCTCTGGGCGCGCGAGGGGGCCCAGGCGGTGGCCGGTCATGTGCTGCCCGCATACGACGCCGAGCCCGAGGCCTGGGTGCGCGAGGGGGGCTTCTTCGTGCGCGCCACCTGGCCCACCGGAACCGCCCGGCCTGCCGCCGCCTCGAACTGCCTGCTGCTCGACCTGGACTTCCTGCGCGCGCGGGGTCTGCGCTTCGACGAGCGCTTCGGCGCCACCGGCGGGGAGGACACGCTGCTCACCCGCTCACTCGTGGCCGCCGGTGGAACGCTCTTGTGGTGCGCCGAGGCCCAAGTGGTCGACCATGTGCCCGCGCAGCGCCTGGACCGGGCCTGGATCCTGCGCCGACAGCGCAGTCACGCCGCTAACTCCGTCCGAGTCGATCTCGCCCTCGCGGGCGCGGGGAGCCGCGTCGTTCGCGCGCGGATCCGGGGCAGGGCCCTCGTCGGGGGCGCGGCGCGCGTTGTCGCGGGCGCGGGGCGCGGGGCTGCGGGGGTCATCCTGCGCTCCACCTCCCACCGCGCTAGGGGCGCCCGGCTCATGGCCCGTGGCGCGGGCCTGGCCTCGGCCGCGCTGGGCGGCTCGGGCCACGCCGAGTACGGCCGCTCCTGAGGGGCTGGCCCCCGCGCCGGCGGTCTGCCGGCGCGGGGGCCAGTATCAGTTGAGTATCAGCAGTTGAGTATCAGTTCGGTGCCGGCGCGGTAGGCATGGCGGCGCCGGCGGTCATAAGTGGTTGTGACCAGTGCCCAGCCGGTGGGCCCGCTCGCTCAGCGGCGGTGCCGCATCGAGGGAGGGAAGAGCTCGGAGGAGTCGGGCGGGGGCGGGTACCCCTCATCGGATGAGGGGTCGTCCGATGTGCCCGGGCTCATGTCCCGGTCCTCGGCGAGGTCCTGACCCTGCTCGGCGGAGGCCTCAGCGTCGAAGTCGGGGGCGCCGGCCGTCTTGCGGCCGACGCGGCCCACGGCCTCCGCGCGCAGCCCCGTGAAGCCGGCGCGCCGCAGCAGGATGACCACCGCGGCGCCTATGGCGGCGCCGATGAGCGCGCCGTTGAGTGCGTAGCGCTCGGGGATGGGCGAGATGGGCGCGGTGGGCAGCGTCGCCGGGTCCTGCTCCACCACGGCCAGGGACAGCCCGTCCTTGTACCCCCACTTGCTGACGGCCTTCTTGAAGGCGCTCACCTCGGCGTCGGCCACCGCGTGGGCCTGCTCCGCGGAGGGGGCCTTGGCGGTGATGTCGATGAAGAGGGTGTTCTCCCGGGCGCTCAGGGTGAGCATCCCCTTGACCGCGGCGGGTTCGAGGCCCGTGCTCGCGGCGACCTCGTTGAGGACGTCCTGGGTGGTGCCCAGCTCGACGAGCGTGGGCATGAGGAGGGAGTTCGGGCCGGAGGCCGTGCCGAGGTCCTGTCCGCCGCCCTCGCGGCTCGACGTCGAGATGACCACGCTGGCGTGCGAGGAGTAGATGGGGGTGCTCATCATCGCGATGAAGAACCCCGTCAGGGCGCCGACGACGATGTGCAAGATGAGGACGGGGGCATGCCTGCGCAGCAAGCGGAGGATCTCGGCCGGCTCCATATGCGTGTGGTTCCTTCAGGATGAGTGAGTGGTGGCCCGCGCGCGAGCCGTCATGGGTACACGGTAGACCAAGGACTGGGCCTGGCCCCTGCCGTGCTGGTGGGCGCGGATTCAGGCCACGTGCCTGCCCTGCCGCCAGGGGCCGGCACCGCCGGGGAGAGTGCGGAGCCTGGCACTGGCCCAGCGGCCCGCCGCCCTCGACCACTGATGACTTGGCCGCTCGACGAGCCGGTGGAAGGCCCAGGCCGCGGGCAGCGCCGCGGCCGGTCCCGCCAGGAGCATCCACCACGGGTCGATCGACGGCGCCAGTGTGCGCACGAGGAGCACGACCGGGGTATGGACCAGGTAGAGGGAGAAGGACAGCTCGCCGCAGAACTGGGCCGCCCTTGAGCGCAGCAGCGAGCGCAGCGCCCCGGCCCGCACGATGAGGATGATCGTTCCGGCCGCGCTGGCGACGGCGATCGCCGATCCGAGCCGATGCCCCCAGGGGGAGGCGGGGGAGCCCAGGGGGACCAGCGCCCCGGACGGCCCTCCCGAGAGTAGGCCCGGCCAGGCCTCCGGGGCGGTCCACCACGGGCTGGTCATGATGATGAGGCAGGCCATGGCGGCCGTGCTGGCCCACCGAACGGGTCGGGCGGGCAGTGGGTCGGGCATCGCCCCCCAGTGCCAGCCGAGCACGGCCCCGATCGTGAACACCGGCAGGAACAGGGCGGAGCCGGGGTCGCCGCTCACCAGGGCCGTCGTGATCGCCGCCGCGCCCAGCGCCCAACTCAGGCGGGCCTTGGCGGCCAGCGCCACCGCGAGGATGACCAGTGGCAGGAGGATGGAGAAGGCCGCCTCGGCGTGCAGCGACCACAGCACCGAGTTGCGATAGGCGTAGGCGGGCAGCAGGGCGAGCTCTCGGACTGTCTGCTTGATCGAGATATCTGACACATAGTGGGCCTGCACCCATGCCCCCAGGGAGGCGTCGTTCGAACGGGGCACCAGGATGATCAGGGCGATCGCCAGGAGCGTCGAGGCGCCGGCCGGCACCCACAGGCGGATGAGGCGGCGGGGGGCGTAATCCACCCAGTCGAAGGAACGGCCGGTGGCGCGCCGCCGGGAGATCGGGTAGCTCAGCGCCACCCCGGACAGGATGAAGAAGATGAGCACCGCCTCGTAGCCGCCCCACAGGAGATGCGCCGGCGTGAGGCTGAGCAGGCGCTCCAGGGCGCCATCCGGCGCCGCCCCCGGGCGGGCGCCGACCTCCGCCAGCGCGGGGACGGTGAGCAGGCAGTGGTGGATGAGGACGACGACGGCGGCCAGGCCGCGCAGCCCGTCCAGTTCCCGCAGGCGGCCCGCGCTTTGGGGCGTGGCGGTGGGCGTGGCGTTGGCGCCCTTGGCCGGGGGATGGCGGTGGGTGAGGGTCATGCGATCTTCCAGGGACTGAGGGCGTGCCGCGCGGGAGTGGCGGCAGGACTGGGAGAGGAGGCTGCCCGGATCGGCCCGCGCAGGGCGTCAGGATGCCGCATCCGGTGGGCCCGGGGAACTGATGATGCCACCTCTTGACCAAGTCGCGGCGAAAAAGTGAGAGACTGTACGCCGCGCAGGAGCGCGCCCGATTCCTGGGGAAGTGGGGGCGGCCTGCGCATTCCGCCCTGGTGTAGTGGCAGCACGCAGGCCTTTGGAGCCTTGAGGCCCGGGTTCGAACCCTGGGGGCGGAGCCGGTGCGCGGCGTCGTAGGATGTGCCCGTACCGGCCGGCTCGGCCAGCACGGGGCGTCATGTCCCCGGCAGCGCCGCAGGACGCCCATCTTGAGCGAGAAGAGGACTCGTGGCTCCCACCACTCCCGCCGCCGTCATTGTCATGGCCGCAGGCAAGGGCACGCGCATGCGCTCCGCCACCCCCAAGGTCCTGCACCGCATCGGCGGACGCAGCCTCCTCGACCACGCGGTCACCGCCGCCCGGGGCCTGGATCCCGAGCGTCTCGTGGTCGTGGTGCGCCACGAGCGCGATGCTGTCGTCGCCCACCTGGCGCGGGTCGCCCCCGATGCCATCCCCGCCGATCAGGATGAGATCCCCGGCACCGGCCGCGCCGTGGCCTGCGGCCTGGCGGCCCTGCCCGAGGACGCCGATGGCGCGGTCGTCGTCACGAGCGGGGACGTGCCCCTGCTCGACACCGCCACGCTGTCCGCCCTCGTGGCCCAGCACCACGAGCGGGGCGACGCCGTGACCCTTCTCACCGCTGTCGTCGACGACCCGCACGGCTACGGCCGTGTCGTGCGCGAGCCGGACGGCACGGTCTCGGCGATCGTCGAGCAGCGCGACGCCACCGAGGCCCAGCGCGCCATCACTGAGATCAACGCGGGCGTCTACGTCTTCGACCTGGCGCACCTGCGCGCGGCCCTGGCCACCCTGGGCACGGATAACGACCAGGGCGAGGTCTACCTCACCGATGTCGTCGCCCATGCCCACGCCGCGGGCCGGCCCACCTCCGCGCTCGTGGTGGCCGACCACTGGCTCGTCGAGGGCTGCAACGACCGCGCCCAGCTCGCCGCCCTCGGCGCCGAACTCAACCGCCGCATCCTTGCCCGCGCGATGGAATCCGGCGTCGGCGTCGTCGATCCCTCCTCCACCTGGGTTGATGTCACCGTCGAGCTCGGCCCGGACTCGTTCCTGGAGCCGGGGGTCCTCCTGAGGGGCGCCACCCGCATCGGCCCCGGCGCCCGCATCGGCGCCTACGCCATCCTCACCGACGTCGATATCCCGGCGGGCGCCGTCGTGGCGCCCTTCGCCCAGTACGACGCCGAGACGCCGGTTCCCGCCCAGGGCTCCGGCACCACAGGCGCGTGACCGCCCCGGCCCCGCGCACCGACCGGGCCCGACGGGCCCGAACGAAGGGAATCACCTCATGACGGGCATCATCACCAGCGGTGAGAAGCGACTGGTCATCGTCTCCGGCCGGGCCCACCCGCAACTGGCCCACGACGTGGCGGGCGAGTTGGGCACCGAGGTCCTGTCCTCGACCGCCTACGACTTCGCCAACGGGGAGACCTACGTCCGCTTCAACGAGTCGGTGCGCGGCTGCGACGTCTTCGTCGTGCAGTCCCACGGGGACCGCGTCAACGACTGGCTCATGGAGCAGCTCATCATGGTGGATGCCCTCAAGCGCGCCTCGGCCAAGCGCATCACGGTGGTGGCCCCCTTCTTCCCCTACGCGCGCCAGGACAAGAAGCACCTGGGCCGTGAGCCCATCAGCGCCCGCCTCGTGGCGGATATGTACGCCGCAGCGGGGGCGGACCGCATCATGAGCGTTGACCTCCACACCGCCCAGGAGCAGGGCTTCTTCAACGGCCCCTGGGACCACCTGTGGGCCCAGCCCGTGCTCGTGGACTACATCAAGGGCCGGCTCGACGTGACCAACGCCGCCGTGGTCTCCCCGGACGCCGGTCGCATTCGCGTCGCCGAGCGATGGGCTAACGCCCTGGGGGGCTCGCCGCTGGCCTTCGTCCACAAGACCCGGGACATCAGCCGCCCCAACGAGGCCGTGGCCAACCGCGTCGTCGGTGACGTCGAGGGGCGCTCCTGTGTGCTGGTCGATGACATGATCGACACCGGCGGCACCATCGCCAAGGCCGTCAAGGTGGTCCTCGACGCCGGCGCGAGGGACGTCATCGTCGCCGCCACTCACGGGGTGCTCTCCGGCCCCGCTATCGAGCGTCTGGCCACTTGCGGCGCCCGCGAGGTGGTCGTCACCGACACCCTGCCGATCCCCCCGGAGAAGCGGTTCGAGCAGCTCACCGTCCTGCCGATCGCCCCGCTCCTGGCCCGTGCCATCAAGGCGGTCTTCGACGACGGCTCCGTCGCCCAGCTCTTCGACGCCGCTGGCGTGTGAGGCAAATCATGGCGGGTATGGCGCCATCGCGCCGTGCTCGCGTGGTGGTGGACGACTCGCCCATCTCGGCTCCTCCGAAGGTCGGAGAGGCGCTCCGACGCAGGTCGGACGAGGTGGGCGAGTCATTATCTTCTGAGTAGTACGAAAGTGATCGGCATCGCTTTTCGGTGCTGAACGACCCATAACCAGCCACGCTGTCATTCTGAGGTCCTGTGCTCTACGATCGTATGGGCGCCAAAGTTCCCCATCCGCCGGCGCCTTGCCCTGATCGACGACGAACCTTGGTTTCTCCTTGGTTCCTCACACAGTTCCGGAGTAGTACCGTTGAGCCCTTATCGTCCACTGCGCGCCATGGCCGCGCTGGCCGCCAGCGTCCCCATGGCCCTGGCATTCCTGCCCGCGGCGGCGCCCGCTGCCGCCGCTGAGGCCCCCGCCGCCGCCGCGGCGGCCGATGCCTCAGGCCGCCTTCAGTCCAACCACACCGCTGACCCCCTGCCCACCACTCAGATCAACGGCGTGGTGTGGGACCAGCTCATCGTCGGTGACACCGTCTACGTCGTCGGCTCCTTCACCCAGGCCCGCCCGGCAGGGTCCCCCGCCGGGACCAATGAGACGCCCCGGGCCAACATCCTGGCCTACAAACTGAGTACCGGCGAGCTCATCCAAGAGTTCAAGCCCGTGCTCAACGGCGCCGGGCGCACGCTCGCCCTGTCTGATGACAAGAAGACCCTCTACGTCGGCGGTGACTTCAACAAGGTCAACGAGGAGTTCCACAGCGGCCTGGCCGCCTTCGACATCTCCACGCCTGAGGGCAAGCTCATCTCCACCTTCCGCCCCCAGTTCCACACCACCGTGCGGGCCATCGGCGTGCGCGGGAACACGGTCTACGCCGGCGGCGCCTTCAAGCACGTCAACGGCGTCCCGCGCTCCAAGGCGGCCGCCGTGGACGCCAAGACCGGTGAGACCCTCTCCTGGGCGCCTAAGGCCGAGGGCAACAACGCCCAGGTCTGGTCTCTGCAGGTCTCGCCCGACGGCACCAAGGTCGCCCTCGGTGGTTCCTTCACCAAGCTCAACGACTCGGAGAACCCCGGCTACGGCCTGGCCCTCGTCTCCGCCTCTGACGGCAAGTTGCTGGCCACTCCCGTCAACAAGGAGGTCCGCAACGGCGGCGTCTACGGTGCCATCACGGACCTCAAGACCGACGGCACCAGCCTGTACGGGGTCGGCTACTCCTTCTCCGTGCGCAACGCCAACCTGGAGGGGGCCTTCAAGGCCGACTGGGATGGCAACATGACCTGGGTGGAGCCCTGCCACGGTGACTCCTACGCCATTTACCCCGCGAAGGACCAGGTCTACGTCGCCAGCCACGCGCACTCCTGCGAGACCATCGGCGGATGGGGGGACACCTACTACAGGGACGAGAACAACACCACCCGCCAGCGTCAGTACCGTCTCACCTCCTTCACCGCCAACGGCGAGGTGACCGTCGGCCGCAAGGGCACTGACGGCTACAAGGACTGGTCGGGCCACACCTCCCCCTCCATCGTTGACTGGTTCCCGGAGCTCTCCGCCGGCAAGTACACCGGCCAGGGCCAGGGTGCCTGGGACGTCACCGGCAACGACGAGTACATCGTCGCCGGGGGCGAGTTCCTCGCCGTCGACGGCAAGGCCCAGCAGGGACTCGTCCGCTTCCCCAAGCGCGGCGCCACCAAGAGCCACGCCCCCGAGGGGAAGGGCGCTGACCTCGCCCCGTATGTCAGCAGTCCCGCTGACGGGGTTGTTGACGTCACTTTCTCCCCCACCTGGGATCGCGACGACTCGACCCTGACTTACTCGCTCTACCGCGATGGTGGCCAGAAGCCCGTGAGCACGCTGCAGGTCTCCGACCGCTTCTGGAACCGGGAGTTCCGCAAGACCCTGCGCGACAACCGCGCCCCCGCGGGTGAGCACACGTACACGGTCGTCGTCTCCGACGCGGGCGGCAACACCCTGACCAGCGAGGCGAAGAAGGTCACCGTCGCCAAGGCGGCTGACTTCAGCGACCTCGACAGCCTCGACACCGGCGCCGTCGACCTGGGTGCCAAGCACCTGTGGACCTTCGACGAGGAGGCCGGGACCACCTTCAAGGACATCCTCGGCGGCGCCCACATGACCGGCACCGCGGGCGTGAAGGCCGCCCAGGAGGGCTCTCGGGGCAGTTCCAAGGCCCTGGGCGTCGGCGGGAACGCCACCGCTGTCTCCTCGGGCACCGACGGCCATGTCCAGACCTTCAGCATTGAGAGCTGGGTGAAGACCACCTCCACCAGCGGTGGCGCCATCCTGAGTTACGAGAAGAACGGTGACCGCGACCGCCTGCTCTACATGAGCTCCGATGGCGCCATCCACTTCGGTGTCTATCCCCGTGAGACCAAGGTCGTGTCCTCACAGGCAGGCTTCAACGACGGTAAGTGGCACCACGTCGTCGCCACCCTGGGGGCAGACGGGCAGAACCTCTACGTCGACGGCAAGCCCGTCGCCTCCGACAAGACGGTGGTCAAAGCGCAGGAATTCAACGGCTCCTGGCGCCTCGGCACGGGCTCCCTCAAGGGCTGGCCCAAGGTGAGTGAGAGCACCCCCGGTACGCTTGAGGCGACTGTGGACTCCACCGCTATCTACCACTCCCAGCTGAGCGCTGATCAGATCGCCCGGCGCCAGGGCCAGGCTGGCAACGTGGGGCCCCGCGCCGTGCTGCGTCCTCATGTCGCCGGTATGGCTGTGACCGCTGACGGCAACGAGTCGGTGGACCCCGACGGCAACATCGAGTCCTACGAGTGGGACTTCGGCGATGGGACCACCGCCACCGGCGCCAACGCCAACCACACCTACGCCGAGGCCGGCACGTACACGGTCACGCTGACGGTCACCGACAACGCCGGTGCCCGCCAGTCCACCACCCAGTCCATCACCGTCACCGACGTCCCGCAGGGCGAGGGCATCATGGCCCAGGCAGCCTTCAAGAAGGCTCAGGAGAAGGGCTGGCCCGACTCAAGCCTGGGCGGCGCCTGGAAGCTCTCCTCGCCGGGGCGCTTCGCCACGGCCGACGGCGTCGGCTCCATCGCCCTGAACAAGGCTGGCTGGATGTCCACGGCCATGCTGCCGAAGATCTCCTCGGAGTCCACGCAGGTCTCCTCGGCCTTCTCCCTCTCCGAGGTTCCCACCGGTGGCGGCGTGTACGCTTCCTTCCTGCCCCGCTCCACCGCCTCGGGCGCCTACGGCACGAAGATCCACGTCAAGTCCACTGGCGAGGTGCTCGTGTTCCTCACCTCGCAGGTCGGCGGGACTGAGAAGGTCCTCGCCCAGACCCAGCTGCCGGGCACCTGGGCCGTGGGCAAGAACATCAACGTGAAGACCTCCGCCGTTGGCAAGGGCACCACCAACCTGTCCGCCACCGTGTGGCTCGACGGCGAGCAGGAGCCCGCCGCGCCCACCCTGACCGCCTCGGATTCCACCGAGGAGATCCAGGGCGCCGGCTCGGTCCTCATGTCCGGGTATCTCTCCGGCTCGGCGACCTCGCTGACCAACAAGATGCTAGTCTCCACTTTCCAGGCCCGTACCGCCTGATAGTGACCGCGAACCGGCACTGACATCGGCCGGCGGCGTCGATCCCCTCGTCGCCGCCGGCCGATGCTCCCCACCCGTTCCCAACGATCCCATGGAAGTCACCATGTCACCTCGGACAAGCCCCCGTACCCTCCGGGCCTCCGCCCTCGTCCTGTCGGCAGCGATCCTCGTCGGCTGCTCGAACGGCTCCTCGTCGACCGACGCCGCCGCCACCGAGTCCGTGCCGCCGGTCACCACGACCGAGACGGCCGGAGCCACCACCGCGCCGACTCCGGTGGCACCCGCCTCTGACGGGGCCGCGCCGAGTGCTCAGGCCACCGATCCCGAGGGCCTCCTGCCCGGCCAGGCCGGCTACAGGGGGGCCTCCGCCCCGCCCGTCGCCCTGAACGAGTCCTCCTCCACCGGGGACGCGACCGTCAAGGTCGCCTCCGTCGAGGCCATCGAGGTCTCCGGTGACTCCCTCGCCCCCGGCGAGATCGCCGGCCCCGCGCTCCAGGTCACTATCTCGGTCACGGCCGGCTCCCAGGACGTCGACCTGTCCGGCGCCTCGGCGACCCTCACCTACGGCGAGGACGCGACCCCGGCCTCCCCGCTCAGGGACGCCGAAGGCACTGAGCTGCCCAGCAGCGTCGCCGCGGGGGAGACCGTCACCGGGTCCTTCCGCTTCTCCGTGCCCGCTGACGCGCGCGACAAGGTGACCGTCTCCGTCACCGTCGTCCCGGGCCAGCCCGCCGTCGTCTTCCAGGGCTCCGCGGCCTGAGCGGTCCCACCCCGCCTGACCCGCGCCCCTGCGCGGTGGCGGCGAGCGCGTAGTAGCCTCATGGCGCCCCTTGACGGGCGGCGCCGCGGGAAGAGAGGAGGGGCCGATCATGCAGATGCTCCTACTCGGGGCCATCGTCCTCCTGTCCTACCCGGTCATCGCGATGACCCTGTGGACGGTTCGGCGCAAGCCGATCGTCGGCGCGGTCCTCATCGCGGGCTCACTGGCCCTCATGGGCATCTGGATGACCGTCAACGTCGGCCTGTTCATCCCGCCCGCGGCCGGGGTCTGCATGCTCGTGTGCCTGGCGCTGGCCTCCGACTTCTCCTGGCGCCTCACCCCGGGCGACATCCTCATCTGCGCCGGCTTCGCCCTCGTGGCGATCTCGCTGGCGGCCGGGGCGTCCCTCAACACGGTCCTGGGCGAGCTCATCCTCGACGCCGCACCCGCCTACCTCGCCGGGCGCATGCTGGTGGAGAGGATCGGGCTGAGAGACTTCGCCACCGCCGTGGCCGCCATATGGCTGATCGCTGCCGCGCTCGGATACTTCGAGGCGATCACCCGCATCAATCCCTTCGTGCTCATCGAGTTCCCCACCCGCGCCTACGCCGACTGGGCGAGCATCCAAATCCGCGCCGGCCTGCCCCGCATCGAAGGGGCCTTCGGCCACTCGATCGTCTTCGGCGTGTCCATGGCGGCGGGCGTCCCCATGGTGGCCATCGCCCGCTGGCCCTCGTGGGCGAGGATCGCCGGGATGATGGCGCTGGTCGGCGTGACCCTGCCCTCCCTGTCACGCGCGGGCATCATCGGCGCCGTCATCGCCCTCGTCCTCTCCCTGACCATCATGCGCACCGACATCACGCCCTCGTGGCGCTCGGCCACCCTCATCGCGCTGGGAGCCGGGATATTCATCGCCACCCCCGTGCTGCTGGACGTTTTCGCCCAGGCCGGCGATGAGCAGGAGGGCAGCGCGGAGTACCGGGGGCAACTGCTCATTCTGGTCAAACGACTGGTGCTCATTGGCGCCTCGCCCGCCCGCGTCGTCCGCAACGGCACGGTGTACTGGGAGGGGTTCCGCTCCATCGACGACCAGGTGCTCCTGGCCGCCCTCCGCTACGGCTGGGCGCCCGTCATCCCCTTCCTTATCGGCGCGCTCTACGTGGTCCTGCGCGTGATGGGAGGCCGTGGCAACGCTGCCCAGGTCGCCATCGCCTCCATGATCCCGGCTTTCGTGTCCGTCGCCTTCATCACCCAGCTGTCCACCGTGGTCTGGGTGATCGCGGGGGCCAGCGTCGCCGCTAGCGCCGCCGAGCGCGAGGGGAGGGACGACGCTGCCGGGCTGCCCAGCCGGCGCCCGGGCCCCGGCCAGATCGACGACGGCCAGCGCGCCCAGGCCCCGCCCGGCGCCGGTGGGGCCGTGGCCGGTTCTCCCAATGGGGGCCCGGCGCCCGTCGCCGTGCCCAGTGGCGCCGTCGCCGGGCCCGAAGGACTGATGATGTCATCAGCCGACCTCGCCCGCTTCCGCCTGTCGCCGAGCCCAGAATCGAGATAGGCGCGCGGCGGCGCCCCGCGCTGATGGCCAGCGGGCGGGCGTCTACCCGCGCCCCGCGCTCGGCCCCTGTCCGCGGCGCCTCTAGACTCGGCGCGTGCGACTGACCGCCCTCCTGCCCCCGCTCCTGGCCGACCCCGCGATCGCCGAGTTCGTCCGCGACGCCGCCGCGACCCGGCGAGGCGAGAACAGCGCCGTCGTCGCCCCCGGGGCGCGGCCCGCGATCCTCGCCGCCATGGCGATGGGGGAGCGCGGCGTCGCTCGCGCCGTCGGGGCGGAGCCCGGCGCCGCCGCGGGCGAGGGGGCGCCACTGCTCGTCATCACCGCCACCGGCCGTGACGCCGAGGACCTTGCCGCCGCCCTCGCCTGCTACCTGCCGCCCACCGACATCGCCGTCCTCCCCGCCTGGGAGACCCTGCCCCACGAGCGCCTCTCGCCGCGGGCCGACACCGTGGCCACCAGGCTCGCGGTCCTGCGCCGTCTCGCCCACCCCCGGCCAGGGCCCGCGAGCGCCGACGGCCCCATCCGCGTCCTGGTCGTCCCCATCCGCGCTCTGCTCGCTCCCGTCATCGACGGCCTGGGGGAGATCGAGCCCATCCGGCTCGCCCCCGGCCCCAGCCAGGGCCTGGAGGCCATCGCCGCCCGACTGGCCGACGCCGCCTACACGCGGGTGGACATGGTGGAGTCGCGTGGCGAGTTCGCCGTGCGCGGCGGCATCCTCGACGTCTTTCCCCCCACGCTGCCGCGCCCCGTGCGCGTCGACTTCTTCGGTGACGACATCGAATCCGTGTCCTCCTTCGCCGTCGCCGACCAGCGCACAGTGGAGGAGCTAGACGGCGCCACCCTCCACCCCTGCCGCGAGTTGCTCCTCACCGACGCCGTGCGCGAGCGCGCCCGGGCGCTGACCGGGGCGATCCCGGGAGCCGCCGACATGCTCGGCAAGATCGCCGAGGGCATCCCCTGCGAGGGCATGGAATCCCTGGCCCCCGTGCTCGCCCCCCGCATGGTGCCCGTCCTCGACCTCGTCGGGGAACGGCTCGTCGTCGCCCTGGAGCCCGAGCGCATCCGCAAGCGTGCCGAGGACCTCGTGGCCACCACCTCCGAGTTCCTCGCCGCCGCCTGGACCTCTGCCGCCTCCGGCGGGACCGTCCCCGTGGACCTGTCCGCCGCCGCCTTCGCGAGCCTCAGCGAGGCCCGGGCGTTGGCCCTGTCCACCAATCTGGGCTGGTGGGCGCTCACCTCCCTGGCCTCCTCCCCGGATGCCACGGCGCTGGCGCTGCGCGACCCCGCCGGCTACCGGGGCCGTCTCGACGAGGCCGTCACCGACCTCGGCCGCATGGCCCGGGAAGGCTGGGGCGTCGTCGTGGCCACCGACGGGCCCGGGCCCGGCCGCCGCATGGCCCAGCTGCTCGCCGACGGAGATGTGCCCGCCCGCATCGTCACCCAACTAGACGAGCCCGCCGACCTCGGGTGGTCGCCCGGCGATGTGCCGCAGGGCGACGGCGTCGTGCGCATCACCCAGGCCTCCGCCGGCCACGGCTTCGTCGCCGAGGGGCCGCGCCTCGCCCTCATCGCCGAGTCGGACCTCACCGGGCGCGCCACCACCGGCCCACGCAGCCCCAAGGCCCTGCCCGCCCGCCGCTCCCGCGCCTCCGTCGATCCCCTGTCCCTCCACCCCGGCGACCTCGTCGTCCACGCCCAGCACGGCGTCGGGCGATTCATCGAGCTCAAGCGCCGCGCCGTCGGCACCGGCAAGAGCGCCGCCACCCGTGAGTACCTCGTCATCGAGTACGCGCCCTCCAAGCGCGGCCAGCCCGGCGACCGGCTCATGGTCCCCACCGACTCCCTCGATCAGGTCACCAAGTACGTCGGCGGGGACGCGCCGGCCCTGAACAAGATGGGCGGCGCCGACTGGGCCAAGACCAAGTCCAAGGCACGCAAGGCGGTCCGCGAGATCGCCGGCGAGCTCGTGCGCCTCTACGCCGCCCGCGCCGCCGCCGCGGGGCACGCCTTCGGCCCCGACACGCCCTGGCAGGCCGAACTCGAGGAGGCCTTCCCCTACACCGAGACCCCCGACCAGCTGGCCACCATCGACGACGTCAAGGCCGACATGGAGAAGCCCCAGCCCATGGACCGCCTCATCATGGGCGACGTCGGTTACGGCAAGACCGAGGTCGCCGTGCGCGCCGCCTTCAAGGCCGTCGCCGACGGCAAGCAGGTCGCGGTCCTGGCCCCCACGACCCTGCTGGTCAGTCAGCACGCGGAGACCTTCACCGAGCGCTACGCGGGCTTCCCCGTGCGCGTCGCCCAGCTCTCCCGCTTCCAATCCGATGCCGAGTCCGCCCAGGTCCTGGCCGGGCTCGCCGACGGCTCCATCGACGTCGTCGTCGGCACCCACCGCCTCATTACCGGGCAGGTGCGCTTCAAGGACCTCGGCCTGCTCATCATCGACGAGGAGCAGCGCTTCGGCGTCGAGCACAAGGAGGCCCTCAAGGCACTGCGCACCGACGTCGACGTCCTGGCCATGTCAGCCACCCCCATCCCCCGCACCCTGGAGATGGCGGTCACCGGCATTCGTGAGATGTCCACCCTGGCCACCCCGCCCGAGGACCGCCACCCCATCCTCACCTACGTGGGGGCATGGGAGACCAAGCAGGTCGGCGCCGCCATCCGCCGCGAGCTCCTGCGCGACGGGCAGGTCTTCCTCGTCCACAACCGCGTCTCCGACATCGACCGCGTCGCCGCCCAGATCGCCGAGCTCGTTCCCGAGGCGCGCGTGGCCACCGCCCACGGGCAGATGAGCGAGGCGCGGCTTGAGGCCGTCATCGACCGCTTCTGGCACAAGGAGATCGACGTCCTGGTGTGCACCACCATCGTCGAGACCGGCCTGGACGTGTCCAACGCCAACACCCTCATCGTCGATCGCGCCGACCGCCTCGGCCTATCCCAGCTCCACCAGTTGCGCGGGCGCGTGGGGCGGGGGCGCGAGCGCGCCTACGCGTACTTCCTCTACCCCGCGGACAAGCCCCTGACCGAGACCGCCCTGGAGCGCCTGCGCACCATCGCCACCAACACCGACCTCGGCGCCGGCATGCGGGTGGCCATGAAGGACCTGGAGATCCGCGGCGCCGGGAACCTGCTGGGCGGGGAGCAGTCCGGCCACATCGCCGGGGTCGGCTTCGACCTGTACGTGCGCATGGTCTCCGACGCCGTCGCCGCCTACAAGCGTTCCCTGGGGATGGGGGACAGGGCCGGGGCCGCGGACGATGGCGAGGACGAGGCCGAGCTGCGCATCGAGCTGCCCGTGGACGCGACCATCCCCGAGGACTACGTGCCCCACGAGCGCCTGCGCTTGGAGGCCTACACGAAGTTCGCCGCCGCGCGCAGTGATGAGCAGGTGGCCGACGTGCTGGACGAGGTCGCCGATCGCTACGGGCCCGTGCCCGATCCGGTGACGCGCCTGGCCGCGCTGGCCCGGCTGCGCGCGCTCGCGGCCGGTCTCGGCGTGCGCGAGATCGTGGCCCAAGGCAAGTCCATCCGCTTCGCGCCCGTGGAGCTGCCCGAATCTGGCCGGATGAGGCTCACCCGCCTCTACCCGGGCACGACGATCAAGCCCGCCACCCGCACCATCGTGGTGCCCGCGCCGGGGGCGGCGCGCATGGGCGGCGGGCCGATCGAGGGAGAGGCTCTCCTGCGCTGGGCCGAGGTGCTGCTGCGCGCAGTCGTGGCCGGCGACGCCGACTATGAGGCCGAGGCCACCGCCTACCGCCGTCGCCGCTGATCGAGCCGGGGCCCGGTCGGTGCGGGTGGTGTGGGTGGTGCGGGTGGCGCCGAGTGGTGCGAGTTTCACCGACTGGTGCGCCTGGCCCCGACTGGTGCGAGTTTCACCGACTGGTGCGGGCAGGACGCTCCGCTCGGTGTGGATGGCGCCAGTCGGTGCAGACGGCTCCGCTCGGTGCAGACGGTGCGACTCGGTGCAGACGGCTCCGCTCGGTGTGGGTGGTGCGCTTAGCCCTGAGTGGTGCGAGTTTCACCGACTGGTGCGGGCAGGACGCTCCACTCGGTGTGGATGGCTCCGGTCGGTGTAAATGGCGCCACTCGGTGGAATTGGTGCGCTTGGCCCTGAGTGGTGCGCTTGGCCCTGAGTGGTGCGAGTTTCACCGACTGGTGCGGGCAGGACGCTCCACTCGGTGTGGATGGCACCGGTCGGTGTGGATGGCACCGGTCGGTGTGGGTGGCGCCAGTCGGTGTGGGTGGCGACGCTCGGTGGAATTGGTGCGCCTGGTGCCGAGTGGTGCGCTTGGCCCTGAGTGGTGCGAGTTTCACCGACTGGTGCGGGCAGGACGCTCCACTCGGTGTGGATGGCTCCGCTCGGTGTGGATGGTGCCAGTCGGTGGAATTGGTGTGCTTGGCCCTGAGTGGTGCGAGTTTCACCGACTGGTGCGGGCAGGACGCTCCGGTCGGTGTGGATGGCACCAGTCGGTGTGGATGGCACCGGTCGGTGTGGATGGTGCCAGTCGGTGCGGGTGGTGCGCCTGGTGCCGAGTGGTGCGCTTGGCCCTGAGTGGTGCGAGTTTCACCGACTGGTGCGGGCAGGACGCTCCGCTCGGTGCAGATGGCTCCGCTCGGTGTGGATGGCACCGGTCGGTGCAGACGGCTCCACTCGGGGATACGATGACTTGGTGACTCGCCGTGAGAACAGGAGAAGCACCGTGACCACTCCCCGGATCGCCTCCCGCGCGCCCCGATTGCTCACCGCCGCCGCGGCCCTCCTGCTCGGCGCTTCAGCCCTGGGGGCCTGTTCCGCCCAGCCCGGCATCGCCGCCACCTCCTCCTACACGGGGCTCGACGGCGCCACGCACTCGACGACGATCACGGAGAAGGACCTGCAGAGGGCCGCCAAAGATCTCAAGCCGCTGAAGTGGCCCGTCGCCAAGACGCTCACGCTCCTGGTCTCGGCCGACCTCATCGAGGAGGTCAGCGCGGCCCAGGGGCTCACCGTGAGCGACGAGCAGATCGACCTCCTGCTCAACGACCAGGTCGGCAAGGGTGAGTACTCCGCCCAGGCGCGGCGGGCGATGCGCGCCACCTACCTGTACGGCGTCATCTCCAAGCCCGACCAGGGCGGCATCGACGCCTCGCGGGCCGCGCAGGCGTTGAGCGACATCAAGCGGATCAACAACGCCGCGGATCTCGAGGTCTCCCCGCGCTACTCAAGCGCCCGCCCCTGGATCCTCGACCCCTCCGTGGCAGAGCCCGGTTCACCGGAGCCCGGCGCGCGGAAGCCGGCCGCGCGCTGACCCGGCCCGCGTTCTCGCCCGGCGCCCGGCTCCGGGCGCGGCCTGCGTTCTCGCCCGGCGTGAACGGCGCCCATCCGAGGACCATGGCCCTCGTGGGGATCCGCCCGTCCCGGTAGGCTTGGGCTCGCATCCGGATCACCCCGATCGGTTCACACGACAAAGGAGCACCAAGTGGCCCTCATCGAGAACGTTCACGCCCGCGAGATCCTCGACTCCCGCGGCAACCCGACCCTCGAGGTCGAGATCCTCCTGGAGGACGGCTCCTTCGCCCGCGCCGCCGTCCCCTCGGGCGCCTCCACCGGCGCCTTCGAGGCCGTCGAGCTGCGCGACGGCGACAAGGGCCGTTACCTCGGCAAGGGCGTCGAGAAGGCCGTCGCCAATGTCAACGAGACCATCGCCCCCGAGATCATCGGCTACGACGCCGCCGACCAGCGCGGCCTCGACCAGCTCATGATCGACCTGGATGGCACCCCCAACAAGGGCAAGCTCGGCGCCAACGCCATCCTCGGTGTCTCCCTGGCCGCCGCCGCCGCCTCCGCCGACTCCGCCGGCCTCGAGCTCTTCCAGTACGTCGGCGGCCCGAACGCCCACGTCCTGCCTGTCCCGATGATGAACATCCTCAACGGCGGCTCCCACGCCGACTCCAACGTGGACATCCAGGAGTTCATGATCGCCCCCATCGGCGCCAAGACCTTCCGCGAGGCCCTGCGCATGGGCGCCGAGGTCTACCACTCCCTCAAGGCCGTCGTGAAGGGCCGCGGCCTGTCCACCGGCCTGGGCGACGAGGGCGGCTTCGCCCCCAACCTCGACTCCAACCGCGAGGCCCTCGAGCTCATCGTCGAGGCCATTGAGAAGGCCGGTTACAAGCCCGGCGCCGACGTCGCCCTGGCCATGGACGTCGCCTCCACCGAGTTCTTCGACGAGAAGACCAAGACCTACCAGTTCGAGGGCGAGGCCCGCGACAACGCCTTCATGGTCGACTACTACGAGAAGCTCATCACCGACTTCCCGATCGTCTCCATCGAGGACCCGCTGAGCGAGGACGAGTGGGAGGACTGGAAGGCCCTGACCGACAAGATCGGTGACCGCGTCCAGCTCGTCGGCGACGACTTCTTCGTCACCAACCCCGAGCGCCTGGCCAAGGGCATCGAGTTCGGCGCCGCCAACGCCCTGCTGGTCAAGGTCAACCAGATCGGCTCCCTCACCGAGACCCTTGAGGCCGTCGAGATGGCCCACCGCGCCGGCTACAAGTCGATGACCTCCCACCGCTCTGGTGAGACCGAGGACGTCACCATCGCCGACCTCGCCGTGGCCACCAACTCCGGCCAGATCAAGACCGGCGCCCCGGCCCGCGGCGAGCGCATCAACAAGTACAACCAGCTCCTGCGCATCGAGGAGTCCCTGGGTGAGGCCGCCGTCTACGCCGGCGCCTCCGCCTTCCCGCGCTTCAAGGCCTGATCCCGGGGCCGGGCGCGGCGCCCGGCCTGGGATCATGACGATCTGAAACCCCCCCGCCTCGCGCGGGCCAGCGACCGTTGGCCCGCGCGAGGCCTTTTCGATCCGCGGTCCCGTAGGCCCCGTTTCGATCCGTGGTCCCGTAGGCCCCGTTTCGATCCGCGGCCCCGTGCGCCTTCCGCGCCATGGCCCGTGCCACTCCCGGGTGCGCCGGCTTGGAGGAGGCCCGGCCCTGCGGCAGGATCGCCCCATGAGCCCGCGCCGCCCGACCCCCGCCCGTCCCAGGGCCCGCTCCGAGGCGCGCCCCGCCCCGCGCACGACCGTCCGCAGCATCGGGCCCGGGCGCCTCACCGAGACCGGCGACGCCGTTCGTCCCCGCCGCGTTGAACGGCCTGAGCGCCCCGACCACCCAGAACGGCCCAGCGCGACGCCCGAGCGCGGCTCAGCCCGGGCCGCCGCCGAGCCGGTGCCGACCCCCATGGTCCTGCGCCTTGGCGGCCCGAAGGGGCTCGCCCTGCCCGCCCGCCTGCTCGTGCTCGCGACCGTGCTCGTCGTCGCGCTCGTCGTCGTCCTGCCCACCCTCAACCACTACCTGGCGCAGCGCGCCCGGTACGACGCCGTCACCCAGAAGATCGACGCCGCCAGGGTCACCGCCACCGCCCTTGAGCAGGAGGCGGCCCGGTGGCAGGACGAGGCCTACGTGCGCTCCCAGGCGCGCGAGCGCCTCTCCTACGTGATGCCGGGGGAGAGGAGCTACGTTGTCGTCGGCGCCAACGAGGCGCAGGCGCGGGCCGATGCCGATGCGCGGGCCGCCGCCAAGGAGGAGACCCGCGCCCCCTGGTACGACGCCCTCACGGAGTCCGCCGCCGTCGCCGGTGGCGCGGCGCCGCCGGCCGCGGGCCCCTCCGCGAGCCCGAGCGCCTCCCCCGCGGCGCCCGCTACCCCGGAGGCCACGAGATGAGCGCGGAACAGACGGGCCGGAGCGCGCAGGCCCGGTCGAAGCAGAGCACGACGGCGGGCGAGAACCCCGCGCCCCCATCCCCACCGTCGGTATCCCAGGCCGATCTCGACGCCCTGGCCGAGCAGCTCGGGCGCGTGCCCCGCGGCGTCGTTTCCATCGCGGCGCGCTGCGTGTGCGGCCGCCCCACCGTCGTGCGCACCGCGCCCCGCCTCCCTGACGGCTCGCCCTTCCCCACCAGCTACTACCTCACGCACCCCGCCGCCGTGCGCGGCTGCTCCACCCTCGAGGCCGAGCACCTCATGGAGGACCTCAACGCCCGCCTCGGTCGGGACGAGACTCTCGCCGACGCCTACCGGCGTGCCCACGGGCACTACCTGGCCGCCCGCGCCGAACTCGGCTCCCCCCACGAGATCGAGGGAGTGAGCGCCGGCGGCATGCCCACCCGCGTCAAATGCCTCCACGCACTCCTCGGGCACGCCCTGGCCGCCGGCCCGGGCATCAACCCGATCGGCGACCTCACCCTGGAGGCCCTGCGCGAGCGCGGCCTGTGGGACGATCGCCGCTGCAGCTGCTGACACTGCCAACCCCGTCCGGAGGACCCATGGCGCCCAACCGCGTCGCCGCGATCGACTGCGGCACCAACACGATCCGCCTGCTCATCGCCGACGCCCACCCCGACGGCGGACCCACCGGCTGGCACCTGGAGCGGGTCCAACGGCGCTCCACGATCGTGCGCCTCGGCCAGGGCGTGGACAGGACCGGCCGCCTCGATGAGGGGGCCCTCGAACGCACCCTGGATGTCGTGACCGACTACGCCGAGCGCATCCGGGCCACCGGCGCTCGCAGCACGCGCTTCGTCGCCACCTCCGCCACGAGGGACGCGAGCAACCGGGACGTCTTCGTCAATGGCGTCCGCCAGCGCCTCGGCATCGAGCCCGAGGTGGTCTCCGGCCAGGAGGAGGCCCGCCTGTCCTTCGCCGGCTCGCTCCTGGGCGCACGGGGCGGGGCGCGGCGCCTCGTCGTCGACCTCGGCGGCGGCTCCACCGAGCTGGTCCTCGGCGCGCGGGCGCCCGAGGCGGCGATCTCCCTGGACACCGGCTCCGTGCGCGTGACCGAGCGCTACCTCGCCGACGGCGTCACCAGCGCGGCCGAGGCCGCCGCCCGGGCGCATGTGCGCGACCTCCTCGACCGCGCCGAGGAGGTCATGGACCTGGGCGCCACCGAGGAGCTCGTGGGCCTGGCCGGCACGATCACCACGATCACCGCCCACGCCCTGAGCCTGACCGACTTCGAGCCCGACTCCATCCACGGCTCCCGCCTGCCACTGGGCACCGTGCTGGCCTCCTGCGAGGCGATCCTTCGCTCGACGGCGGCCGAGCGCGAGTCCTGGGACTACCTGCGCCCAGGGCGGCGCGACGTCATCGCCGCGGGGGCCCTCGTGTGGTCCGAGGTCATCGGCCGGGTCGCCGAGCGCACGGGTGAGGCCGGGCGCCCCCTGGAGTCCGCGGTCACCTCACTCACCGACATCCTCGACGGCATCGCCCTGTCCCTGGCCGATCGAGCGGACCAGCGCCGTGACTGAGGCTCCCGCGCCGGGGGGAGGCAGGACCCCGCCGCCCGGCTCGCCGCTCTGCTCGCGCCCCGCGAGGATCGGGGCCGCCGAGCTCGGCGGGGAGCGCGTGGTCATCGCCGTGGCCACGACGGCCGACACCATCGATGGCATGAGGGGCGCCGGTGGCGCCGGGGGCTCAGGCTCCGCGCTCGCCCAGGCGCTTGCGGCCGCGGCCGGGGGAGCGGATCTCGTGGAGCTCCGGCTCGACCTGCTCTCACCGCCGTGGGCCGCCAGCCCGCAGGCCCAGGTCGCCTTCTGGCATGAGGCGATCCTCTTAGTCGCCGCGGCCCTGGCCCCCACCGGCACGCCTCTGCTCGCAACCGCGCGCAGCCGGCGCGAGGGCGGTGGCGCGGCCATGGATCCGCGCGAGCAGGCTGAGGCCCTGGAGGCGCTCATCGATCTCCAGGCCGAGCATCGTGCCGGGCGCGCGATCGCTGACGCGCTCGACATTGAGTTGTCCACCGGCGCCCTGCCCGCCCTGGCCGAGCGGGCCCACCAGGAGGGGATCGCCGTCGTCGCCTCGAACCACGACTTCACCGCTACCCCGCCGGACGGGGAGATGCTGGACAGGCTGGAGCGGATGGAGGCCGGCGGCGCCGATTGCGCGAAGATCGCCGTCATGCCGCGCAGCGAGGAGGACGTCGACCGCGCGCTCCAGGTGGCGGCGCGGGCCCGGGCCTCCCTCAGCATCCCGGTGGCGGTCATCTCCATGGGGGAGCGGGGGCGGCGCAGTCGCCTGGAGGGCTGGCGCTACGGCTCCGCCCTCACCTTCGCCACCCTCAGCGCCGATCCCGCCGCGGCCTCCGCCCCTGGCCAGCCCACCATCGCCGCCCTCCTCCCCCTCTCCCACCGAGACCGGTCGAAAACAAGAGCGAAACCGGGCGGTTTTCCACAGGCCGACGGATGCTGAGCCCCGTCCCCAGACTCCCGGGGTGGCCCGCCTCACCGGCTCCCGCCTGGCCCGCGCGCGGCGCCGTGCCGTAATGTTGGCCCGAAACCCCGGCGAGGGACACGCGCGAGCGCGTGCATCCGTGATCGACGTGGTGGCACCGGAGCGTGTCGCGCGTCGTCGCGCCGGACCACCGACGCGCGGGGCGCGCCCCGCCCTCCCCAGGAGACCCAGATGTCCAACGCCATCACCCTCAAGGCCACCGTCCGCACCGGCTCCGGCAAGGGCGCCGCCCGCCAGGCCCGCCGCGATGGCCGGTGCCCCGCCGTCATCTACGGCCACGGCTCCGAGCCCCGCCACATCCTCCTCGAGGAGCACGCCACTCGCCTCGCTCTGCGCGGCAACGAGAACGCCCTGATCAACATCGACCTGGAGGGCGAGGACCTGCTCGCCATCGCCAAGGACATCCAGCGCCACCCCATCCGCCCCGGCGTGCAGCACGTCGACTTCCTCCTGGTCAACCGCAACGAGCGCGTCGACGTCGAGGTCCCGGTCAACGTCATCGGCACCCCCGCCCCCGGCACCATTCACATGATCGAGCTCGACCACGTTGAGGTCACCGCGCCGGCCGTCGCCATCCCCGAGGCCATCGACGTCGACATCACCGGCGTTGAGGGCGGCACCATCATCACCGTGGCCGACCTGGCGCTGCCCAAGGACGTCCAGGCGATCTCCGACGCCGAGCTCGCCGTCGTCAACGTCACGATCCCGACGGCCCGCGATGCGGGCGACGCCGCCGGGGATGAGGCCGGCTCCGAGGCCGCCCCGGCCGCCGAGTGACGCGCACGCGCGGCTGATCACCCATGAGTGACCCCTGGCTCATCGTCGGGCTGGGGAATCCCGAGGCCCGGTACGCCCACAACCGCCACAACATCGGTCATATGGTGATCGACGTACTGGCGGGGCGGACCGGGTCTCGGCTCTCCCGCCACAAGGCCCGCGCCCGCGTCGCTGAGGCCCGCCTCGGCCTCCTGCCCGGCGGCGCGCCCGGGCCGCGCGTCATCCTCGCCCGCCCGGAGGCCTTCATGAACGTCTCCGGCGGCCCGGTCAAGGCCCTCGCGCGGTTCTACGGCGTCGACCCCGCCGCGCGCCTGCTCGTCATCCACGACGAGCTCGACATCAGCCCCCATGAGATGCGGCTTAAGCGGGGCGGCGGCGAGGGCGGGCACAACGGGTTGCGGTCGATCTCCCAGGCCCTGGGCACGCGCGACTACGCCCGCCTGCGCGTGGGTATCGGCCGGCCGCCTGGCCGCCAGGACCCGGCCGACTTCGTGCTCTCGGACTTCCCGGCGCGTGAGCGCTCCGACTGGGCGGTCACCTGCGAGGAAGCCGCCGACGCCGTCGAGAGCCTGGTGATCCTCGGTTTCGACGCCGCCCAACTCAGGCTCCACTCCGCCTGAGGGGGAAGGGGAGAGAGCGGCGGGCGGCTTCGGGGCCCGCCGCGGCCCCTGACTCACTCAGGACGTCATGAGCCCCGTCTCATAGGCGACGACGACGGCCTGCACCCGGTCCCGCACGTCCAGCTTGGCCAGGATGTTGCCCACATGGGTTTTGACCGTGGTCGCGGAGACGATGAGTTCGTCCGCGATCTCCTGGTTGCTCATGCCCTGGGCCATGAGGATGAGGATCTCCCTCTCGCGGGGGGTCAGCGATGTCAGGCGCGGGTCCTCGGAGTCGGGGGCGCTGACCGAGTTCGGCAGGTCGCCCGCGAACATCTCCAGGATCCGGCGCGTGATGCGGGGCGAGACCACCGCCTCCCCGCCGGCCACGGTGCGGATCGCCTCCGCGAGTTCGGTGGGCCGGGTGTCCTTGAGCAGAAACCCCGAGGCCCCCGCCCGCAGGCCCGCGAAGGCGTACTCGTCGAGGTCGAAGGTGGTCAGGATGAGGACGCGCGTGCGCGGGCACTCGGCGGTGATCCTCGCGGTGGCCTCGATGCCGTCCATGCCGGGCATGCGCACGTCCATGAGGATGACGTCCGGCTTGAGGGCCCGGGCCTGGGCGACGGCGGCCGCGCCGTCGGCGGCCTCGCCGACGACCTCGATGCCGTCCTCGGCGTCGAGGACCATGCGGAAGCCCATGCGCATGAGGGACTGGTCATCGGCCAGGACCACGCGCACCGTGGCTCCGGAGCCCTCCGGTGATGCCGCCTGGGGCGTGGGGTCGGTCCGCTCTGCCACATCGGCCCCGTTCACATGGGCATCTGCCATGGCGTGGATCCCTCCTGATCCTCCTCATCCCAGCGCAGGACCGCGCGCACGCGCCATCCTGAGGCGTGGGGTCCCGCTTGGACACTCCCACCATAGACGGCGGCGCGCTCCCTCATGCCGATGAGTCCTTTTCCTGAGCCGTGCATGGGGGTGGTGCCCGGGGCGGCCTCATTGTCCACCGTGAGCACGGCGGTCCCGACGTGCCTCTCGACGTCAACGCTCACCCTGCTCGTGGTGGGAGCGTATCGAAGCACGTTGGTGAGGGACTCCTGGGCGAGGCGGAAGAGGGTCATCTGGAGGCCCCGGTCCTCAGGAAGGTCGCGCCCCCGCCAGGAGTAGGTGATCGGGATTCCCGCGGAGGCGAAGCGGTCGACGAGGATCTGGAGATCCGCCTGTTCGGGGGCCGGTCTCATGGGGACGGCATCGCCGGTAGCGCCGTCCGCGTAGGCCGCGGAGGCGCGCCGCAGGTCGGCGACGGCGGTCGTGGGCTCGCGTGGCGCGACCGTGCCGGGAGGGGCGAACTCGGGGACGGGGAGGTCCTTGATGCGCTTGCCGTCGATGTCGGTCGAGCCGCCCGCCCCGCCGGTGGCGCGGGTCGTGAGGGCGCCGACCTGCGGGTCCTCGCGCAGCACGCCGACGAGCCTGCGCGTGTCGGCCAGGGCGCCGCGGCCCGTCTCCGCCAGTGCCGCGATGGCCTGCCGGGCCATCTCGGGATTCCGGTCGAGCGCGGCCGCCGCGCCGTCGGCCATGGTGACCATGACGGCCAGGGAGTGGGCGACGACGTCGTGCATCTCGCGGGCGATGCGGGAGCGCTCAGCGGAGACCGCCAGGAGGCTCGCCTGCTCCCTCTCCAGGGCGATCCGATTGGACCGCTCGCGCTCACGGGTCAGCCGGGCCCGCTGGGTGTGGATCGTCAGGCCGACCACCACGCCGCCCAGGTTGAAGACCACAAGGACGAAGGAGTTATGCATCATCACGCGCGAGGAGAGGATCTCAACCGGGTCCATCCGATTGATCACCGCGTCGAATCCGGCTTGGCTGATGATGGCGATCAGGGTCGTGATCAGGGCGGCGCCGCAACCGTGGCGCAAGGGAGAGCGGGCGGCGATCGTCCCGAGGATGATCGAGGCCGCCGGCAGCAAGAAGTTGGGGACGATGTCGAGGACGGGGGCCGCGCGGAGGTCGTCCAGCCAGAGGAGCAGCATGCCGATGTGGTGGATCGGCAGCGCCAGGGTCACCAGGGCCCAGGCGAGGCGGGTGGCCCGCCGCCTGAGGAGCAGGCAAGTCAGGCACAGCGCTGAGATGGCGACGGAGAACGGCAGCCACGGCTGAGCGGTGGAGCCAGCGCCGAGGGCCTTGGGGACGATGAGGGCGTTGGGGGTGAGCGTCAGGGCCAGCCCCGCGACCGCCACGGTGATGAGCAGGTCCACCACGATCGGCGGCACGGGCGCCCCGGTGGCGCGCGGGCGCCAGGGGGCTCGTCCCTGGCCGCCCTTGGGGGAGGGGGACTGGGGCGAGGCTTCCGGGACGGCTTCGGGCCCGGTGGAGGCGAGGCCCGCCGCGGCCTCCGGGAGGGCCGCGGCGGGCTCGTTAAGGGGTGTCGCGCTCATCGGGCGGTCATCAGGCGTCGCGCCGGGAGAAGATCACGTAAGCGATGATCATGGGGATGATGAACCAGGCGCAGGCCACGAGGGCGGCCTGCCAGTGGTCGAGGAAGCCACTCCAGGACCGGGCCCGCGAGAAGGGGTCGGTCAGGGCGAGCACGGCGTTGCCCGGGAGGAGCTCGGCCAGATTCTTCGCCCACTCGAACCGCGCCGACAAGAGGCTAAGGGGGATGGTGATGACGAACAGGAGGACGACCGCCAATGAGATCGCCCCAGCGGTGGAGCGGAAGATGAATCCCAGGGCCAGGCTCATCAGTGCGATGGCGGCGAAGCCGAGGCCGGCCCCCCAGATGTAGCCGGCGTACTCGGCGTTGGTCAGGGACACGGCGTGGTCCCCGATGAACGGAGCGGAGATCGCCCAGGCCAGGAGGATGGACACGGCCCCCAGGAGGAAGGAGAAGGCGGCTGTGACCAGGGCTTTGGCCGCTAAAACCTGTGAGCGGTGGGGGATGGCGGTCAGGGTGGAGCGGATCTGGCCGGAGGCGTACTCACCGGTGATGATCAGGGCGGCGAGCACGGCCACGGCGATCTGCCCGAAGGACGTCCCGGCGATGATGGTGTCGGCCGCCTGGGCGGTCAGATCGGATTGCGATGATCTGCTGAAGACGATGGCGATGCCGGCGCCGAAGAGGACGGTGATGATCATGGTGATGGCGGAGGTGACCCAGGTCGAGCGCAGGGTCCGGAGCTTGAGCCATTCCGAGCGCAGGGCGCGGCCGAAGGTCTGCTTGCCGTTGATGCGCTGGGCGCGGGTGGCTCGCCGCGCTGCGCCGGGGGTGCTGGGGGCGGTCATGGGGGTTCTCCTTGGGGTCGGCGGGGTCAGGCCCGGTGGGCGGCGCGCTTGGTGGGCTGGTTGGCCTGGGCGGGGGTGGTGCTGTACTCGGTGGCGCTGCCGGTGAGCTCGAGGTAAGCGTCTTCGAGGCTGGCTTTGATGGTGGTCAGCTCGTGCAGGGTGATGCCGTGGGCGGCTGCGAGTTCTCCGACGCGCGCGGCGGGGGCGTCGGTGAGGGTCAGGACGCCGGGCTCGGGGGTTTGGGTGGGGATGTTCTCAGTGGCGAGCAGGGTGGCCAGGTCCGCGGCCTGGGGGGAGGCCACGCGCACGGTGTCGGTGGTGGCCGAGGCGATCACCTCGCTGACGGGGCCGGAGGTGAGGATGCGTCCGCGGCCGATGACGATGAGGTGGTCGGCGGTTTGGGACATCTCGCTCATGAGGTGGGAGGAGATGAAGACGGTGCGTCCTTCGGCGGCCAGGGCGCGGCAGGTCTGGCGCACCCAGATGACGCCTTCGGGGTCGAGGCCGTTGACGGGCTCGTCGAAGATGAGGATGCCGGGGTCGCCCAGGAGGGCCGCGGCCATGCCCAGCCGCTGGCCCATCCCGAGGCTGAACCCCTTGACCCGCTTCTTGGCCACCTGGGTCAGTCCTGTGATGTCCAGGACCTTGTCGACGCGGCTGGTGGGGATGCCGTTGGAGACGGCCAGCTGCGTGAGGTGGGCGCGGGCCGAGCGCGATCCGTGCAGTCCCTTGGCGTCCAGGAGGGCGCCGACGGAGCACAGGGGGGCGCTCAGGTCCTTGTACTTCTTACCGGCGACGGTCACGGTGCCGGCGGTGGGCTTGTCCAGGCCCATAATCATGCGCATCGTGGTGGATTTGCCGGCGCCGTTGGGGCCCAGGAAGCCGGTGACGGTGCCGGGCTCGACGGTGAAGGAGATGTTGTCCACGGCCAGTTTGTCGCCGTAGCGCTTCGTCAATCCACGTGCCTCGATCATGGTTCCTGGCTCCTTAGGTTGGGGGGGGCTGATCGCCGCGCGGGCCGTGCGGCCCGCGCTGCCCGACGGGGTCCATGGGAGCCGTCGGGGCCGGAGAGGTGACTGCGTTCGTCCCGACGGCGTGGCACCAGGCTAGTCAACGGCCCTCGCCGGCCCATCGGCGCGCGGGATGATCCTGCGAGGGGAGTGGGGCAGGACCCGCGGAGGACGCGTCTCCTCCTCAAGGAGGAGACGCGGCTCGATGAGGAGGCGCGGCCAAGGCGCGAGGAGGCGCGGCCAAGGCGCGAGGAGGCGCGGCCAGGGCGCGAGGGGCGCGGCGGAGGTGGGTACTCCTGCCCGGGGCGGCGGTCGACCGGGAAGGGGAATGTGCGGCAGGATGGGGGTGTTGAGATGGAGGGCCCAAGTAGGGCCGCGCCGTCGGCAGTCCCCGTCCAGAGAGGACATACCCTTGAGCAACCCCTTCTTCGATCGAAACCCGGCCTTCAACGGAGGGGCGCGCACCGCCGTCGCGACGCCCCAGACCACCCCCGCCGGTTACCCCGCGATGCCCGGGTACCAGCCGGGCCAGTACGGCCAGGCCCAGCAGTACGGCCAGGCCGCGCCCTACGGGCAGGCGCAGTACGGCCAGCCGGTGGGATACGGCGCTCCCCAGCAGGCGGGCTACGGCCAGGTCACCCCGGCCCAGCTCGACCGGATGGAGGCCCAGTACGGGGCCCCGGCCGCCACCAACGTGGACCGCGGCCGCATGACCTACGACGACGTCATCATGCGCACGGCCGCGATGTTCGCGGTCATTCTCGCCGTCGGCGCCGTCTCCTGGATCCTGGCGACCAATCCTTCCACCGCCCCCGTCGGC
Source organism: Actinomyces sp. zg328 (assembly GCF_009829635.1). NCBI lineage: Bacteria > Bacillati > Actinomycetota > Actinomycetes > Actinomycetales > Actinomycetaceae > Actinomyces > Actinomyces sp. zg328. The sequence continues at coordinate 271,869 of NZ_VWPE01000001.1, read as the reverse complement.
TACCTCCTGATGGTCGGAGGGGCGATCGGCGCCCTCGCCCTGGGCCTGGTCAACTCCTTCAAGAAGGTGCCCTCGCCCGCGCTCATCCTGGCCTACTCGGCCTTCGAGGGCGCCATGCTCGGCGCCTTCTCCGGCGTTATGGAGGCGCGCTTCCCCGGGATCGTCATCCAAGCGGTGCTGGCCTCCGTCGCGGTGTTCGCCGTCATGCTCGGCGCCTACAAGTTCGGCGGCTTCCGGTTGTCCGGCAAGGCGCAGCGGATCCTCATGCTCGCCATGGGCGGCTACCTCGTCTTCTGCCTGCTCAACCTCGGGGTCATGCTGTTCTCTGACGCCGGCGGGCCCTTCGGCCTGCGCTCCCTGGAGATCGCGGGCATTCCACTCGGCATCATCGTGGGCCTGCTGGCCGTCGTCATGGCGGCCTTCAGCCTGGCGATGGACTTCGAGTCCATCCAGCGGGGCGTCGAGGCTGGCCTGCCCACCCGCTACGCGTGGGCCGGGGCCTTCGGGCTCGTCGTCACCCTCGTGTGGCTGTACGTCGAGATCCTGCGGATCCTGGCGATCTTCTACGACGACTGATCCTCTCAGAGTCCTCCCCGTTCGCGGGGGCGCGGGGCCGGCCGGGCATGACCCGGCCGGCCCCGCCGCATGGGCGGCCGGCGCGGAGGCGGTGCCCCGATCAGTCAGCCTCGGGGCTTATCGCGTAGGCTGGCGCGCATGATCAACTCGAACATGCCCACTGTTGAGGGTGCCAAGGGCACCAAGCCGGTCCTCACCTTCCCCGGCCCGGATGCCCCCGCGGGCCTCCAGGTCCAGGTGCTCGACGCTGGTGAAGGCCAGGTCGTCGAGGCCGGCGACACCATCGTCGCCCACTACCTCGGCCAGTCCTGGAACGGCGACGTCTTCGACAACTCCTACGACCGCGGCCAGCCGCTGAGCTTCCAGATCGGCGTTGGCATGGTCATCCGCGGCTGGGACGACGGCCTCGTCGGCCAGCGCGTCGGCTCGCGCGTCCTGCTGTCGATCCCCGCCGAGCTCGGCTACGGCGAGCGCGGCGTGCCGCAGGCCGGCATCAAGGGCGGCGCCACCCTCGTCTTCGTCACGGAGATCCTCGGCGTCATGTGAGCAGCGCCCACTCCTCCCTCCCTCCCCCTCGCCGAGACCGGTCGAAATTAGGAGCGAGACCGGTCCGGGGCGGAGGGTGGGCGCGTCATCAGGGGCCCGGGCGCGTGAGAGCGTCCCGGGCGCCCTGCTGGCGCCCCCGGGGGATCGCATCGCCGTTCCCTCGTCATCCCTGGCGGCACGGGGTTTCGCGGCGGTACGTGGGCGGCCCATGGAGTGTCTGACCGGCCTGATGCCCGTCGAGCCCCCGACCACGCGTCAGCTGGACGCCCCACGCTCCGTGCGACTGCCAGCCTCGCCCGAGGCACCTCGCACGCTCAGATGGTTTGGCAGGCGCTGGAAACCGCATGATTCCGGGGTTCTTCCCGAAGGCTCGCGCGGGCTGCTCCTCTCCCATGTGCAACCACCCCCCTGGATGCACATGGGAGAGGATCCGCTGCGGGATTCGGCGAGGCGGAACCGCGGAATCATGCGGATCTTGGCGGCGAGGGAGACTCTCTTACGTGCGTGTCGCCCTGCTGGGGTGGCGCCCGGTGCGCGGGAGGCGCGTGGAGAGGAGCCAGGGAGGAAGTGAGTGCCGTGGCCCGGCGCGCGGGAGGCGCGTGCGCGGACCGCACAGTGACCATTCGCATCGATATGACATGGTGGCCGCTAATCTGGGCATCGCGTCATCGTCTTCGGCCCTGCCGAGCCGAGAACAGGAGCCCTTATGCCGCAGTACCGCAGCGCCACCTCCACATCCGGCCGCAACATGGCCGGCGCCCGCGCGCTCTGGCGCGCCACCGGCGTCAAGGACTCCGACTTCGGCAAACCCATCATCGCCATCGCCAACTCCTTCACCGAGTTCGTCCCCGGGCACGTCGGCCTGCGCGATGTCGGCCGCCGCGTTGCCCGTCAGATCGAGGCGGCCGGCGGCATCGCCAAGGAGTTCAACACGATCGCCGTTGACGACGGCATCGCCATGGGCCACGACGGCATGCTCTACTCCCTGCCGTCCCGCGACCTCATCGCCGACTCGGTGGAGTACATGGTGGGCGCCCACTGCGCTGACGCCCTGGTGTGCATCTCCAACTGCGACAAGATCACCCCCGGCATGCTCATGGCCGCGCTGCGCCTCAACATCCCCGCGATCTTCGTCTCTGGCGGGCCGATGGAGTCGGGCAAGATGACGGCCGCGGACGGAACCACCCGCAAGCTCGACCTCATCGACGCCATGATGGATGCCGCCGACCCCACCGTGGATGATGAGACGATCTCCGCCATTGAGCGCTTGGCCTGCCCCACGTGCGGCTCCTGCTCGGGCATGTTCACCGCCAATTCCATGAACTGCCTCACCGAGGCCTTGGGCCTGGCCCTGCCCATGAACGGCACGCTGCTGGCCACGCACTCCGATCGCGGCGAGCTCTTCGATGCCGTCGGCCGCCAGATCGTCGAAATCACTCGGGCCTACTACGAGGGCGACGACTCCACCGTCCTGCCGCGCTCCATCGCCACCAAGGCAGCTTTCGAGAACGCCATGGGCCTGGACATCGCCATGGGCGGCTCCACGAACACGGTCCTTCACCTGCTGGCCGCGGCCCGCGAGGCCGGGGTCGACTTCCACATGGCAGACATCGACCGCCTCTCCCGCAAGGTTCCGCACCTGTGCAAGGTCGCGCCGTCGACGAACCTCATCCACATCGAGGACGTCCACCGCGCCGGCGGCATCATGGGCATCCTCGGGGAGATCGACCGCGCCGGCCTGCTGGATACGACGACGACCAACGTCCTGGGCTCGACCCTGCGTGACGCCCTGGACGAGTACGACATCGCCCGCCCCGGCGCCACCGTCTCCGACGCCGTGCGCACCGGCTACCTCGCCGCTCCCGCCGGCGTGCGCACCACCCAGATGTTCTCCCAGGCCTCGCGCTGGGAGCAGCTCGACACCGACCGTGCTGCCGGCGCTATCCGCGACCGTGAGCACGCCTTCTCCCAGGACGGTGGCCTGGCCGTCCTCTTCGGCAACATCGCGACGAAGGGCTGCATCGTCAAGACCGCCGGGGTGGACGCCTCCATCCTCACCTTCTCCGGGCCGGCCGTGGTCTTCGAATCCCAGGACGCCGCCGTCGAGGGGATCCTCGGCGGGAAGGTGAAGGCCGGCGACGTCGTCATCATCAGCCACGAGGGCCCGCGCGGCGGCCCCGGCATGCAGGAGATGCTGTACCCGACGACCTACATCAAGTCCATGCACCTGGGCAAGGAGTGCGCGCTGCTCACCGACGGCCGATTCTCCGGCGGCACGTCGGGGCTGAGCATCGGGCACGTCTCGCCGGAGGCCGCGGCGGGCGGGCTGATCGGGCTCGTGCGCACGGGGGACGTCATCGACATCGACATCCCGGGCCGCTCCATCTCCGTGCGCCTGTCCGATGATGAGATCGCCTTGCGCCGCGCGGCCGAGGAGGCGCGCGGCGACGCCGCTTGGACGCCGCACGAGGAGCGCCCGCGCCGTGTGAGCGCAGCGCTTCGCGCCTACGCCATGCTGGCCACATCCGCCGACCTCGGCGCCGTGCGGGACCTCAGCAAGCTCGGCATGTGAGGCTCGGGCGGGCCCCTGGTGCGCTCCAGCGGCGCCATCCGCGCCGAGTGGTGCTGTTTCCCCCCACTGGCGCGGGTAGGACGCGCCTGTGGGTGCGAACAGCACTGCTCGGGGTGATTCGCGCCAGTCGGAGGCCGCCCGCGCGGCGCCCACGGACTGGTGGTGCCGACGGGGCCGCGAGCCGACTCCTCTAGGCTGACGGCGTGAACGAACCTGACGGCACCGATACTCCGTGGGACGCCTCCCTGTACTTGCGCGCGATCCTGCGCGCCCCCGTCTACGAGGCCGCCGAGCACACGCCCCTGCAGCGCATGGACGCCCTATCGGCGCGCCTGGGCTGCGAGGTGGCCGCCAAGCGAGAGGACTTGCAATCGGTCCACTCCTTCAAGATCCGAGGCGCCTACACCTGCATGCGCATGCTCTCCGACGACGAGCGCTCTCGTGGCGTGGTGACCGCCTCAGCGGGGAATCACGCCCAGGGCGTCGCCCGTTCCGCGGCGCTGCTCGGCTGCCGCGCCCTCATCGTCATGCCGACCGTCACCCCCCGCATCAAGGTCGATGCCGTTGCCGCCCTGGGCGGGGAGGTCCTGCTCCACGGCGACAACTTCGACGCCGCCAAGGCTGAGGCTCAGCGCCTGGCCGACGAGGACGGCCTGACCTACGTGGCCCCCTTCGACGATCCCCGTGTCATCGCCGGTCAGGGGACCATCGGTCTGGAGATCATCCAGCAGGATGCCGGGCTCGACCGCGTCTTCGTGCCCGTGGGCGGGGGAGGCCTGGCCTCCGGCGTCGCCGTGCTCATCAAGCAACTCCTTCCGAATGTGCGCGTCATCGGTGTCGAGCATGAGGAATCCGCCTGCCTGACCGCGGCACTGGCCCAGGGCGCGCCCGTCACGCTCGGCCGGGTGGGGCTCTTCGCCGAGGGCGTGGCCGTGCGCCGCATCGGGGATGAGACCTACCGCCTGTGCTCCGAACTGCTCGACGACGTCATCACCGTCTCCTCCGACGAGGTCTCCGCCGCCGTCAAGGACCTCTTCGAGGACCTGCGCGCCATCTCCGAGCCCTCCGGAGCCGTCGCCCTGGCCGGCCTCAAGCGCTACGCCTCCGAGCACGGCCTGGCCGGGGAGCGCCTGGCGTGCGTCGTCTCGGGGGCCAACCTCAACTTCCACCAGATGCGCTACATCTCCGAGCGCGCCGAGATCGGTGAGCAGCGCGAGGCGATCCTGGGGGTGACCATCCCCGAGGAGCGCGGCTCCTTCCTGCGCTTCGCCCGGATCCTCGGCGGGCGCAGCGTCACCGAGTTCAACTACCGGGCGGCACCGGGCCTCGACGGATCCCTTGAGCCCGGCCCCGCCCGCATCTTCGTGGGCGTGGGGCTGAGCCGCGGGCGCGAGGAGCGTGCCGAGATCGTCGCGGACCTGGAGAGGGCCGGGTATGGCGTCGTCGACCTCACCGACGACGAGCTCGCCAAGGTCCACGTGCGCTCGATGATCGGGGGGCGGGCTCCGGCCGGGCTGACCGAGCGGCTCTTCAGCTTCGAGTTTCCCGAGTCCCCCGGGGCGCTCGTCCACTTCCTCGAAGTGCTCGGCACTCGCTGGAACGTCACCCTCTTCCACTACCGCACCGACGGCGCCGACTACGGCCGCATCCTGTGCGCCTTCCAGGTGGGGGTTCGCGGCCTCAGCCCGGAGGCGGAGGCCCGCGAGCTGCGTGAGCACATGAATCGCCTCGGCTACGCCTACCACGAGGAGACGGAGGACCCCGCCGCCGCCTTCTTCCTGGCGCGCTGAGGCCGGCGGCCAGGGCGGCTGACACAGCCAGGGCGGCCAGTACCGCCACTGCGGCCGCCGCGGCCAGTGCGGCCTGCGCGACCGGCACGGCCAGTGCCGCCACTGCGGCCCGCGCGGACCCCACCGTCCGCGCGGACCCCGCCGCTCGCCCAGCACCGCCGGGTGCACGCTCATAGCCCGAAGGCCATGCCGGGCATGGCTTCCGGCGGGTACTCGTCGTAGGGCGTGAAGAACCATGCGAAGTGGCGCCAGATCGGCTCGGGCAGATCCCTCAAGGTGATGAGCGGGCGCTCGATGGAGGGCCCCGGCGCCATGAGCGGTGACCAGGCGCCATCGGCGCTCACGTGGTAGAGCAGGGCTGACAGCGGGTGCTCCGCGTGCCCCCACCGAGTCAGCGACCACGTCAGCAGGGCGCTGAGATGAGTCTCATCGATGCCCTCGGCCAGAGGCAGGATTCCCAGCGACTCCTGCTCGGGCAGCGCCAGGACGAAGCCGTCGGGCGGATGCGGGACGTTCCGCTGCTGGCACACCTCGGTCAGGCTCATCGCCAGTGCCGCCGTCAGCATCGAGTCCGAGCCGATGAGATGGATCCCCTCGCCGTCGCCCACGTGCTCCGTCCTGTCCAGGACGATGCGGGCGTTGGCGAGCGCGGCGGCGTCCACCCGCTCCTCGCCCAGGCGCTCATAGAGGCGGGCCGAGGGCTGGGAGATCAGGAGCCCGCCGATGTCCATGACGCGCGTGAGGCGCAGGCCCGGGGCGATCTCCGGCTCATCGGCCTCGGCGGGGATGCCCCTGCTGGGCGGCACCAGCCGCAGCCGCAGGGCCCCCAGCACCTCCTCATCCGAGTAGTCCTCGAGTTCGCGCGGCGTGCCGTCGGGGCGCACGGCAGCCATGAGCCCGCTGATGTGATGGCCCACGGCCTCCTCCCACAGCTCCCGCTCCGTGCGGGCCAGGCATGCGGCGATCCGGTGCAGGACGAGTCTCGCGCCTTGGGGCGTGCGCAGTGAGACGGGCGAGTCGAGCCGGCTCCCGGGGAAGCGCAGGCAGACCTGGCGCAGCATCTGCGCGCGCAGCCAGTCGGCGTCGCGGACGGACAGCTCGGGCAGGAACGGATCGGGCGGGGAGGAATGCGGTGGCGCCTGGCGGGATGCGGTGCCTGCGGACCGCCGCGAGCGTGATGATCGGGCGGAGGGGCGCCGGAGGTGGGAATAGTGTCGTGCTGGTCTCACTGTGCTCATGTGGACGACGCTAGGCCGACAGCGCGTGCCCGCGGCTGAGCCCTCCCCAACAGGGCATCGAACCGGAGCACCTCGGGACATGTGGGTCACGACGAGCTTATGTGTGGTCTTCGTGCCATGCGATGAGGCTTTGACAAGTGGGGGCAGACCGCTACACTGATACGCGTATCAACTAGATGGTGCCGAACTTATCGGCTAACACTCTAAGTGTTCGCCGTTCCCGCAAGGAGCCCCTCATGACCACCCGCATCGCCGTCGTGCACGGCTCCATCCGCCCCGCCTCGGCCGGCGCCGCCGTCGCCGACTGGGTCGCCGCCCAATCCGCCCTGGTCGACGGCGTCGAGGCCGAGGTCCTCCGCCTGGCCGACTTCAAACTCCCTCTCTTCGCCGAGGAGCTCCCGCCGGCCATCGCCATGCCCCAGCACCCCGCCGGGGTGGCCTGGAACGAGAGGCTCGGCTCCTATGACGCCGTCATCTTCGTGACCCCCGAGTACGACCACTCGATCCCCGGGGCTCTGAAGAACGCCATTGATTACCTCGCCCCCTCCGTGCTCGAGAGCAAGGCGATCGGCGTGGTCGGCTACTCCTACCAGCTCGGCCTGCGCGCCATCGAGCACCTGCGCCAGGTCCTGGCGTCCTTCAACTCCTTCGTCGTCGGCCCGCACGTCGCCCTGCACATCGCGACCGACTGGACCGACGGCGAGTTCGCCCCGGCGGCCTTCCATGAGGGGGAGGTCCCGGCGATGGTCCGAGCGATCGTCGCCGCCACGAACTGATGCGCCCTGATTGTCCCTGACGCATCACACCGCGCGGATCCCGGTGACCTGACATGAGGGTGAAGCGCCGCGATCAGCCCCCCTGGGCGTCGCGCTCCTCGCGCGGACCAGCGCTTGCTGGTCCGCGCGAGGGGCGTTTTCGGCTCTTATGGCGCTGGTGGTCTGGTGGTGCCGGGGGTCCTGGGTGGGTGTGAGCGCCTGTGGGAGGCGGTGGCGCTTCGGCCTGTGGTGCGAGTCATGGTCTCGGAGGTGCTCAGGGTGGGCGCTAAGGCCTAGAATACTTAACAATTCAAGTACCGCGCGGTACCCAGAGAAGCCAAGGAGTTGCCATGACCAAGATCGCCGTCATCCTCGGATCCGTCCGCCCCAACCGCGCCGGGGCCTCCGTGGCCGAGTGGATCGCCTCCAAGGCGAACGAGGCCGAGGGCGTCCAGGCCGAGATCCTCGACCTCGCCTCCTTCAACCTGCCCATCTTCGCCGAGGAGCTTCCTCCCATGGCGGCCCCGGCCAAGGACCCGGCCGCCGTCGCCTGGAACGAGGCCCTGGCCGGATTCGACGCCTTCATCATCGTCAGCCCCGAGTACAACCACTCGGTCCCCGGCGGCCTGAAGAACGCCATCGACTTCATCACCCCCTCCGTGCTCGCCAACCGCGCCGTCGGCCTCGTCGGCTACTCCTACTCTGCGGGCCACCGCCAGATCGAGCACCTGCGCGCCATCCTGGCCAACTTCACCACCGGCGTCGTCAGCGCCCAGGTCAACCTGCACCTCGCCACGGACTTCTCCGGCGGCGCCTTCGCTCCCGCGGCCTTCCACGACGGCGAGGCCGCCAGCCTCGTCCAGGCCCTCGTCGCCCAGGACAAGGCCCTGGCCACCCTGCGCTGAGCGCGAGCCCCTGAGCCGGACCACCGCGCTCAGACGGCGCTCCTGCCCGCGAGCGGGCCCGGTGACCGCGAGATCACCGGGCCCGCTTCCCGCTTCCCGGGGGGCAGGGGACTGGGCGGTGCCCGCTCGGTCAGCCCACCTCGAGCGGCCGGTAGCGGTTGACGGCCGCCGCCACGTCCACCATCCGGGGCCGTACGAGGAACGCCCCGCCCTCGTCAAGCGCGTCCAGGCCCTCGTCGTCGAGCAGGGCCTCCAGGTCATCGAGGCACTCGCGCAGTGTGGAGGCGGCGTCGAAGCGCCGTTCCAGCAGGGCGCGCAGGGCATGGGCCGCCGCCTCGGCCTGGCCCGGGTCCACGATCCCGGCCACATCCGAGATGTCGACCTCCTCGCGGTCCAGGGTCAGAGCGTCGGTCCCCCGGGCGCGGGTGCGGATCGGACCGCGCCGAGCGCGCGCCGGGGCGGGGGCCGGGACGCGGCCGGAGCCGAGCGGGAAGTCCTCCAGCGCGGTCCCCTCCCGGGGCTGCTCCACGACGACGGCTCGCGCCTGCTCGGTGGCGTCGCGCAACTCGTAGGAGTCCAGGAGGAGGACATGGTCGGCCACGTCCAGGTAGTCGCCGGAACCGCCCATGACCATGACCGTAGAGACGCCCAAGCGCGAGGACAGCGCCCCCACCCTGTCCACCAGCGGAGTGATCGGCTCGCGCTCGGCGGCCACGAGCGAGCGCATGCGCGCGTCGCGGATGAGCAGGTTCGTGGCCGAGGTGTCCTCATCGAGGAGCAGCGCCGTGGCCCCCGCCTCGATGGCCTCGACGATCGCAGCGGCTTGGGAGGTCGATCCCGAGGCGTTGCGGGTGGTGAAGGCGGCCGTGTCCCGGCCCGCGGGCAGGTGGGAGATGAAGGGCGTGAGGTCGACGCCAGTGACGGCCCGACCATCGGCGGCCCGCACCTTGACGGCGTCGGGGACGGTGGCCACGAGTTCGCGCCCATCGCCTGGCACATGCGGGTAGACGCCCCTCTCGATCGCCGCCAGCAGTGTCGACTTGCCGTGGTAGCCGCCGCCGACGATCACCGTCACGCCCTTCGGCACGGCCGTGCCGCGGACCGCCCCGGCATGGGGGAGGACGACCGTGGCGGCCAGGGATTCCGGTGCTCTCAGGGCGACGCCGCCCGAGCGCAGCGGCTCATCGCTCACCCCGGATCGGCGCGGCAGGAGGGAGCCATCGGCGAGGAAGGAAACCCAGCCCGCCTCCCGGACCGCCGCCGTGAGGGCCCGGTGGTCCTCCAGGGCCTCCACATGGGCGAGGAGTCGCTCAGCGCGCGCGCCCGTGAGGCTCAGGGCCGTCTCGATCTCGCGGACGAGATCCCGGCCGACGATCCTGGCGGCCTCATGGCCCTGGATGGAGCGGCCCTGGGCGGGAAGGGCCATGCGGGCGCGGACCTCGATGGTCCAGGCCCCGGCGTCCTCAGCGCCGGTCGCGGCCGGGAGGAGGACGACGGCGGAGCGCTCCAGGATCTCCTGGCCGGGCGCCGCGATGGACAGGGCGGTGCCCTTGAAGCCCGCGTGGATCTCGCGGGTGAGGAAATCAGCGAGCGCGAGGCGGCGGTCCGCCGTCGCCAGTAGGCCCTCTCGCGCCAGGAGCGCCAGCGAGGGCAGGGAGGCGGGCGCGGTGACCCGGATGCGCGTCGGCGGGGCATAGGGGTCGGCCTGGACCCGGTCGATGTGGAGCGCCCATCCCTCGGGCGCCAGGTAGCGCCCGAGGATCGCCCGGTAGGCCGGGTAGGCGCGCCCGTCCAGGGCGTGGAGGTGGCCGATGAGGTCGCTCAACTCCCCGTCGCGCGGCTCGTCGTCGTAGCGGCGGCGCCCGCCCCGATAACCGCGGTCGCCCCCGCGCCGATCGCCGCCGTCGTGCCTGGCGCGGTGTCCGTTCCCGCCCGAGTGCCTGTCATCGCTCATGGGCTGATCCTGGCACATGGCGTGGGGCGGCGCCTGAGCGCGCGTGGTCCTCGCCGCTGACCGCCATGCGAGTGGGCGCGGTCCGCGGGCGCCCGCATCCTCTACCATCCCGGACCATGACTGGGCTGCCCTCCTGCTTGGCCCCCGCCCTCGCCGGACTCGGCACGGGGCTGGGGCTCATCGTGGCCATCGGCGCGCAGAACGCCTGGGTGCTCCGCCAGGGCGTGCGACGTGAGCACATCGGGCTCGTCATCCTCATCTGCGCCCTCTCCGACGCCATCCTCATCGCCGTGGGGACGGGCGCGATCAGGGCCGTGTCCGCCCTGGCTCCCTGGGTGCTGGAGGCCCTGCGCTGGGGAGGTGTCGCCTACTTGGTCCTGTTCGCGATCAACTCGTTCCGCTCGGCACTGCGGCCCGGCGCCCTGAAGGAGGCCGCCTCGCGGGGCGCGGGCTCAGTGGCCCTCACAACACTCGCCCTGACCTGGCTCAACCCCCATGTGTACCTCGACACCGTGCTCATGCTCGGCACGGTCACCAACCATTTCGGCCCCGATCGCTGGTGGGCGGCCGCTGGGGCCATCGCCGGCTCCGTCATCTGGTTCACCGGGCTCGGCCTCGGGGCGCGTGCGCTGTCCGGGCTGCTCGCGAGCCCCCGCACTTGGAGGATCGTCGACGCGCTCGTCGGCGTCGTCATGCTCCTCGTTGCCTGGGGCCTCGCCACCGGCGCCTGATCCGGCGCCCCTGCTCGCCGGAATGGCGCGCTTTGAGGATTGCTCGGGGTCGAATCGGCCTGCGCGCGAGCGACAGGCGAGCGTGTACCGCTTTGACCTGCGACTATCTGGGATGTGTCTAGGTGTCAGAAAAAGGAATCCTCAAACCGCGCCATTTCTCCGGCTCACACCTGCTGCGGGGGCAGCACATCCACCTGCGAGGGGAGATTCGCGATCCCCACGGGGCAGGTGACGCCATTGGGCCCGTGGTTGCAGTAGCCGCCGGGGTTCTTCTCCAGGTAGCCCTGGTGGTAGTCCTCCGCCAGGTAGTAGGGGCCGCCGAACTCCGCGTACTGCGCCGACGCCGGATCGATCGTCGTCACGGAGCGCCTCAGCCCGAGCCGGCTCAACTCGCCCTGGAAGGCCTGATGAGTGGCGATCGCCACCGCGTACTGCTCGGGTGTCGTCGTCCAGACGGCGGAGCGGTACTGGGGGCCGATGTCGTTGCCGTGGCGGTTGAGCCGGGTGGAGTCGTGGTTCTCCCAGAAGGCGCGCAGCAGCGCCTCCCCGCCGCGCCCCGCGACCGCCGGGTTGTACGCCACCAGGACGGTCTCGGCATGGCCGGTCCGCGCTGTGCAGACCTCCTGGTAAGTGGGGTTGGGGGTGGTGCCGCCCATATAGCCCACCGAGGTGGCGACGACGCCGGGCTGACGCCACATGATCCGCTCCACGCCCCAGAAGCAGCCGCCAGCGAGGTAGAGGACCTCGGTGCCCTCGGGCCAGGGGCCGGTCAGGGGAGCGCCGAGGACGACGTGGCTGCCGGGCTCGGGGAGCACGGGCTCCTCGCGGCCGGGGATGACGTGATTGCGGGACGGAGTGTTCATAGGAGAAGGCTACCGCCCCGCTGCTGGCCGAATCGCCCCATCCCCGCTCCCTTCGCTCAAGGCGAGGAGCGGGAATGAACGGCGGCGCGGTGTCAGACGCGGCCGACCTTGAGGATCTCCGCGGTGATCCTCTTGCCGTTCGGGGCGTCGTAGGAGACCTTCTCACCCGCGGCGTGCCCCATGAGGGCCTTGCCGAGCGGGGCGTCGGGGGAGAAGACCTTGACGCCCTCGGGGACGTCCTCGGCGATCTCCTGACCGCCCAGGGCGAAGCGCTGCTCCTTGCCGGCCACCTTGGCGGTGACGATCGTGCCCGCGGAGACGGTGCCATCGTCGGCGGCCTCGCCGATCTGGGCGTTCTCCAGCGTCTCGGTCAGGGCGATGATGCGGGCCTCGTTGAGGGCGGCCTCCTCGCGGGCGGCGTGGTACCCGGCGTTCTCCCGCAGGTCGCCCTCCTGTCGGGCCGCCTCGACGCGCTGGGCGATCTCCTTGCGCTCCTCGCCCTTGCGGTGCTCGAGCTCGGCGCTCAGGCGGTCGAAGGCCTCCTGGGTCAGCCAGGTTCCCTGCTTCTCGGTGTCCGCGGCCATGGGGTTCTCCTCGATTGTGGTGATCTGGTTGATCGGTGACGCGCCGACGACGGTGCCGTGGCAATGCCCCGATGCGCGGTGGGCGCCCGGGGCGGCGTGTATGAGGGGCGAGTCTACCCCTCCGCGCCTGCGAGCGCCCTGGGAATCGAGCGCCAGCCGGGCTCGCGGCTCGCGAGATCGGTGGTGGCGGCTCATCGACAGGCGCTTTTCGCGCCCAGTGGTGCCGTTCGCTCCCAGCGGTGCGGGCAGCGCGCACCGCTCGGCGCGGATGGCGCCTGTGGGCGCGCGTCGCGCCTGTGGCGGCCGGGGCCCCGTGCTCCCGGCCTGACTGGGATCAGCCGAGAACCGCGATGTAGCAGGCCACGGCATCACAGGCCCATGCCACCACCGTGCAGGCGTGGAACACCTCGTGGAAGCCGAACCAGCCGGGGAGGGGGTCGGGGCGCTTGCGCGCGTACACGATCGCGCCGACCGTGTAGGCCAGCCCCCCGACCATGAGCAGCCACACGATCGCGGGCCCTCCCGAGCGCCAGAAGGAGGGCAGAAACCAGATCGCCACCCAGCCCAGGGCGATGTACAGGGCCGTCCTCAGCCAACGCGGGGCGCCCGTCCATATGAGGGACATGACGATCCCGGCCGCCGCGCCTCCCCAGACGATGCCGAGCACCAGGCGCGCCGTCGCCGCGTCGAGCAGCGCCACCGACAGGGGCGTGTAGGTCCCGGCGATGAGCAGGTAGATATTGGCGTGGTCGACGCGCTGCAGGGCGCCGGAGACTGAGCATGGGAAGCGCCCTTTGCCCAGGTGGTAGAGGCCCGAGTTGGCGAACAGCAGCAGTGAGCACACCAGGTACACGGCGCTGGACCACATCAGGGCAGCGCCGTCGGCCAGAGCGGTCAGGACGATGCAGGCGGCCAGGGCCAAGGGCGCCGTGATCGCGTGGATCCAGCCCCGCAGCCTGGGCTTGATGGGTGTGATCAGGGCCGGCGCCCGCGCGGGTCGGCGGCCAGTGGCCCGCTCCTGGTGCGGGGCGGCCTCAGGCGCGTCACGGCGCGGATCCGCGTCTGCGCGCATGGAACCTCCTGGCGGGCGCCGATGGGGGTATCGGGGGCGGCGCCCGAACCTACGGTACCGTAGGTTCGAGTGGGGAGGAAGGACCGCCGCCCGCGGGCGGCGCGCGCGATAACGTTGGTTCCACGGCGCATCCCGGCGCCCCAGACGGCCGGGCCCGCGCGCGCATGCGAAGGAGAGACATGGCGGACGGCTTCCTCTACCAGCTCTATGAGCGCCGTCTGTCCGCGCGCCTCGACTCCTCCCGCGCGCCCCGCCATGTCGGCGTCATCCTCGACGGCAACCGCCGCTGGGCCAAGGCCCTGGGGATTGGCGCCTCCCAGGGGCACAAGCGCGGGGCGGACAAGATCAAGGAGTTCCTCGGCTGGGCGGACGACGCGAGCGTCACCGTGGTCACGCTGTGGCTGCTGAGCACGGACAACCTCTCACGCGATCCCGCCGAGCTCGCCCCCCTGCTCGACATCATCGCCCAGGCCGTGGAGGACCTGTCGGGAAGCGGCCGGTGGCGGGTGCGCCTCGTGGGCGCCGTTGACCTCCTGCCCGCCGAGGTCGCAGCGCGACTGCGCGCCGCCGTCGCCACCACCGCTTCTGGCGCTGAGCCCGGCCAGGCTGGGGAGGCGGATCGGCGGATGGAGGTCAATATTGCCGTCGGCTACGGGGGGCGCCAGGAGATCGCCGACGCCGTCCGCGAGATCCTGCGCGAGCGCGCCGCCGCTGGGGCGAGCCTGGAGGAGGTGGCTGCCTCCCTGAGCGAGGAGGACATCACCGAGCACCTCTACACCAAGGGCCAGCCCGACCCCGACCTGCTCATCCGCACCTCCGGCGAGCAGCGGCTCTCAGGCTTCCTCCTGTGGCAGTCGGTCCACTCTGAGTTCTACTTCTGCGAGGTCAACTGGCCGGCCTTCCGCCGCGTCGACTTCCTGCGCGCCCTGCGCGACTATGCCGGGCGCGAGCGCCGCATGGGGCGCTGAAGGGCACTCGACGCGGACCGGGGCTCATTGACGGCTCCGCGGCGCCCGGATCGATCTCGCGGGCTCAGGCGAGTTCGGCGCGGGTGGGCGGGTTGGCTCCTGCCCGGGAGACGGTGATGTCCGCGATGCGCGAGGCGTGGCGCACCACCCGCTCCAGCGCGTCGGCGTCGATCGCGCGCAGGGCCTCGCGCCGATGGGCGCCCACGAGCCCCTCGGACCACAGGCCGTCCTCCAGGCCCCCCATGAAGGAGTCGCCCGCGCCCACCGTGTCCGCCACGACGACGCCCGGGTCCGCGGGCACCTCTAAGCGCAGCCCCGAGGAGGTCAGGGCCAGCGCCCCACGCTTGCCGCGGGTGACGACGACGATCGCCGGCCCCATCCGGAGCCAGCCCTCAAGGACGCCTTCGAGGGCGTGATCGTCGGCCTCATCGATGCCGTAGAACCAGGCCACGTCCTCATCGGAGCACTTGACCAGATCGGACAGGGCCACGAGGCGCTCCACGATCGCGCGCGCCTCGCCGGGCTCTCCCATGAGCTGGGGGCGGGCGTTGGGGTCATAGCAGACGGTCGCTGAAGCGCGGAAGTCGCGCAGCACCTGCTCCACCGTCAGCGCGCCCGGCTCCAGGATCGCCGCGATCGAGCCCGTGTGGACGAGGATCGGCGGCTCAGCGGGGGCCGGGTAGGGCGGGTTCCAGTCGAGGTCGAAGACATAGGTAGCCGCCCGGTCCTCGCCGATGGTCGCTTGGGCTGTGGAGGTCCGCTCGGCGCCGTCCGAACCTGGGGTGAGGCGCACACCGTCGGAGACCAGGTGTGAGCGGATCGCGCGGCCGCGCTCATCGTCGGCGATCCAGCAGTCGAGCTCGGCGTCACGGCCAAGGCGAGCCAGGCCGAGCGCCACGTTTGCCGGCGAGCCGCCCGGGATGTCCACCGGCTCTGCGCCGGGGTGGATGACGACGTCGACCAGTGCCTCCCCGATGACGAGCGCGGTCCCGGCGGGTCCAGGAGCGGAGGGGGTGACAGCGGCGTTCTCAGCGGTAGCAGTGGTCATGATGGGCTCCTTCGCTCCAGTGACGGCGGTTGGTGGGCCGGGGGGTCAGCCCTGATCCTGATCCGGGGACGCGACGGCGGCCAGCCGGGCGCGAGCGTCGTCGAGCCAGGCCTGGCAGCGGGCGGCCAAGGCCTCGCCCCGCTCCCACAGGGACAGCGCGTCCTCCAGCGGGACCTGACCGGCCTCCAGGCGCTGCACGACGCCGATCAGTTCTTCGCGGGCCTGCTCATAGGAGAGCGTGGCGACGTCGTCGCCGGAGACGGGGGAGTCGGGGCTCAGGCTCATGGCGTGATTCTCGCACGTCAGTGGGCCCAGAAGCGCGGTATCGCGGAGAAGTCGCGGAGGGAGTGGCGGGGGCGCCCCGAGGCCCGCTCGGCGCGAGCCTTGAAGGATGAGGGGGCGGCCGCCCCGTCGGCTCAGTCGGCCGTGGGGACCTGCGAGGCGGGCTTCGTGGCGCCCACCACCTGGGCGACGAGCCGCCCAGAGGCGAGGATCCCCTCGATGAGATCGCCCTTCTTGACATCCTCCGCGCTCGTGATGACGGCGCCCCCCGGGCGGCGCAGGATCGTGTAGCCGCGATCGAGCACTCCCTGCGGGGACAGCGCCGTCAGGCGTGCCCGCTCCGCCCTCAGGTCCGAGGAGGCCAGCGTCAGCGCGTGGTCGAGGCCGCGGCGGATGCGCTCGCGGGCGGTGTCGAGCTCGGTGAGGCGGTCGCGGATGATGACGGAGGGATCGGTCATGATCGGGCGGGCGCGCACCTGATCGAGCCCCCGCTGCTCGGCGTCGAGCCGCTGGGCGAGGATCTCCCGCAGGCGGGCTCGGGCGCTGTCCAGGCCGACGGTCTCCTGGGCGAGGTCGGGCACGATACGCCGGGCGGCATCGGTGGGGGTGGAGGCGCGGTAATCAGCCACGAGGTCGAGCAGGGGGCAGTCGGTCTCGTGCCCGATCGCCGAGACCAGCGGGGTGCGGGCCGCGGCTGCCGCGCGCACGAGCCCCTCATCGGAGAAGGGCAGCAGGTCCTCGACGGCACCGCCGCCACGCGCCACGACGATGACATCGATCCCCTCCATCGCGTCGAGCTCCCGGATCGCGGCCGTCACCTCCCGCACGGCGCTCGCGCCCTGCACGGCGACCTCACGGATCTCGAAGGGCAGGCCCGGCCAGCGCAGGCGCGCGTTGACCACGACGTCGTCCTCAGCTTTGGAACCGCGCCCGCAGACGAGCCCGACCCGCCGGGGGAGGAAGGGCAGGGGGCGCTTGCGCTCGGCGTCGAACAGGCCCTCGGCGGCGAGCATCCGGCGCAGCTGCTCGATGCGCGCAAGGAGGTCCCCGACGCCGACCAGCCGGATGTCCTCGGCCAGGAGCTGGAGCGTGCCGCGCTTGGTCCAGTACGTGGGGCGGCCCTGGACCACCACGCGGGCACCGGAGTCCAGGGGCTCGGGCAGGGCGCGGTCGATGGCCGCCAGGGTGCGCGTGTAGAGGGACACGGAGAGGGAGACATCGGCGTCGGTGTCCCTCAGGGTGAGGAACTGCATGCCGGCGCCGGGGCGGCGGCTGAGCTGGACCACCTGCCCCTCCACCCACACCCGCGTCATCTTGGAGACGTACTCCTCGATCTTCGTTGCCAGCAGGCGCAGGGGCCACGGGTTCTCCGCGGTGGTCTCGCGGGCGAGGCGGGCGAGCGGCCGGGCCTGGCCCGGTGCGGGGGGCTGTGTCACATGCACCACTGTGCCACGCTCCCGCCTGGGGGCCGGGGCGGCGCTGTGGCACAGTGAGACCGTGACAGATTCTCCCGCGCCCCCCACCGCCCCCGTGATCCCGCCCGCGGGCGGGGCGAAGCGGATCCTCGTGGCCGCCCCGCGCGGCTACTGCGCCGGCGTGGACCGGGCGGTCGACGCCGTCGAGCAGGCGCTGGCCCACTATGGGACGCCGATCTACGTGCGCAAGGAGATCGTCCACAACAAGTACGTCGTGGAGGCCCTGACCAAGCGCGGCGCGATCTTCGTCTCCGAGACCGATGAGGTGCCCGAGGGCGCGCGCGTCGTCTTCTCCGCGCACGGCGTGGCGCCGGAGGTGCACGAGCAGGCCGCGGCCCGCCTCCTTCAGACGATTGACGCGACCTGCCCCTTGGTGACCAAGGTCCACAAGCAGGCGGTGCGCTTCGCTGGTGACGACTACGACATCATCCTCGTCGGCCACACGGGCCATGAGGAGGTCGAGGGCACGCAGGGAGAGGCGCCCGAGCGCATCCAGGTGGTCAACGGCCCCGAGGAGGTGGACCGCGTGGTGGTGCGCGACCCCTCGAAGGTCGCCTGGATCAGCCAGACCACGCTGTCGGTGGACGAGACCCTGGAGACGGTGCGCCTCCTGCGCGAGCGCTTCCCCGAGCTGATAGACCCGCCCACGGACAACATCTGCTACGCCACTCAGAACCGGCAGGCCGCGGTCAAGGCGATCGCGCCGCGAGCCGACGTCATGCTCGTGGTGGGATCGGGGAACTCCTCGAACTCGGTGCGCCTCAAAGAAGTGGCGTTGGAGGCGGGCGCCCCGGCCGCCTACCGCGTGGACTACGCGCGCGAGATCGACGACGCCTGGTTCGACGGCGCCCGCACCGTGGGCCTGACCAGCGGCGCCTCGGTGCCCGAGATCCTCGTGCGCGAGGTCATCGAGCACCTGGGGGCCCTGGGTTTCACGGACGTGGAGGAGGTACGCACCGCCACGGAGAAGATCACCTTCTCCCTTCCCAAGAACCTGCGCGCCGACCTCAAGGCCGCTGCCGGGGACTCCGCGCCGGAGCATCGCCGGCGCGAGCCCGTCGCCAACCACACCTGCTGACGCCCGGCAACGCTCCCCAGTGGGCCGGTGAGGGGGAGCGGGGCGCAGGGCCCTACTCATCCTGCCCGCCCGTGAGTTCGGGGGCGCTGAAGGAGCGCACCTGGGCGTCCTCCAAGCCGATGGGGGAGGGACTGGGAAGGCCCTCACCCAGGGACTCGAAGCCGCGGGCGGTCACGAGCAGACGGGACTCCACGGAGCCCACCACCCTGTTGTAGGCGGACACCGAGCGGGTCAGCGCCTTGCCGAGGGCGGTGAGGTGATCGGCGACCGTTTCCAGACGCTGGTAGAGGACGCGCCCCAGGGCCAGGAGTTCGCCGGCCTCCTCATTGACCGCCGTGTGCGCCCACGCCAGGGCGCAGGTGCGCAGCAGGGCCAGGAGGGAGGCCGGTGTGGTCAGGGCGACGCCGCGATCGAGGGCGTGGTCCATGAGCGTGGGATCGGCGTCGAGCGCGGCGGACAGGATCGGCTCAGCGGGGATGAAGAGCACGACCATCTCGGGCGAGCCCTCGAGTGAGCGGTCGTAGTGGCGGCCGGCCAGGGCGTCAATATGCGAGCGCAGGGCCTTGGCGTGGGCTTGCAGGAGGCGGCCGCGCTCATCCGGCGAGATGCCGCGCGCCTCGCCCGCCCCATCCTCGGCCCGCGAGGAATCCACGGTCTTAGCCGCGGCGCGCCGCGAGCCGTCCAGGCCGCAGGCCCGCAGGTAGGAATCGAGCGGCACCTTCGCGTCCACTGCCACGTGCGCCTTCCCCGGCAGGTGGACGACGACGTCGGGCCGGCCGGTGGCACCGCCCCCGGCGCCGCGCGCCCCGGCAGGGGCCAGGCCGGTCAGGCCGCGCTGCTCGGAGAAGTCGACATGCCGCATCATCCCCGAGGCCTCCAGGACGCGGGAGAGTTCCACCTCGCCCCACAGGCCCCGGGCGCTGCGGGAGCGCAGCGCCCCCTCCAGGGCGGTGGTGGCCCGGCGCAGCTCCTTCTCGGAGGCGGCGCCGGCCCGCAGTTGCTCGGTGAGGGTGGCGTGCTGGGCGGCGCGCTGGCGCTCCATCTCCTCCACCCTCGCCCCGACCCGTTCGAGCTGGGCCCTCACCGGTGCCAGAGCCCGTAGAACGGAGGCGTCCCGATCAGAGCGCTCCTCGGCGATCTGGGCGCGGGACTCCAGTTCCTCGGCGCGGGCGCGCCATCCGGCGGCCTCGGCGCGCAGCCGGGAGGTGGTGTCATCGCCATTGGCGAGGGTGGCGGAGCGGGCCTGCGCCCGGGCACTGCCGAGCGCGACCCCAGTGATCAACCCCACTATGAGGCCAACGATGAGGGCGACAATGAGGGCTGCCAGGTGGGGGAGGGTATCGGTCATGGACCTATGGCACCACAGGGATCTGACACGAATGAGAGGCCGTAAGGTCCCCCTTCGTCGCGGTGCGGGTGTTGCATCATGTGCCCCGTGCCTGATCTGCCTCTCGTTGTATCCGCACCGCTGGCCGCATCCCTGAATGGCCCCGCCGCCACGCGCCTGGAACGTGTGGGGATCTCCGAGATCAGCGTCGTGGCCCCCTCGTTCGTGCAGGGAATCGGCATCGTCGCCGTCATCGTCATGCTCGCCACCGCCGTTCTCCTCTGGGCGCGGATCCGCCCGGGGCGGCGCCGCTTCCCCCGCGCCTCGCTCCTCGGAGCGCTGCTCGCCGTCGTCCTCACCCAGGTTCTCGTGGTCGGCGCCGTCAGCGCGCGGGCCAACGCGCACCTCGGCTTCGTGCGGACCATTGGGGACGTTCTCGCCCAGGTCAGAGGATCGGGCTCCTTCGCCGGTGGGCCGGCCGTGCTCTCCCTCCCCGAGGAGCCGACGTCGATCCCCACCAGCCAGCCCTCGCCCATGCCCGCCGACGCCGCCGCCTTCACGCCGATCAAGGGCGGCTCGGACTACACGGGCTTCTCGAAGGCCACCGTGACGGGGCGGCGCAGCGGCGTCACCCAGGAGGTCTGGGCATGGACGCCGCGCGGGTACTCGCCGAATGACGGCCGGACCTACCCCGTGCTCATGATGCTCCACGGTGATCCCGGGAGTCCCGACGGCGTCACCACCGCCCTCAAGGTGGCCTCGGCGATGCAGGCGGCGATCGACTCTGGCAAGATGCCCCCCGCGATCCTCGTCATGCCGAATCTGAGCGCCGACAGCCGCCAGACCGCGATGCCCGACTGCGCCGATGTCGTCGGGCACGCCCAGGTGGGCACGTGGGTCCAGGACGATATTCCCGCCGTCGTGCGCGCTTCCTTCCCCAACGTGAGCCCGGACCGCTCGGGCTGGGCGATCGGCGGCGTGTCCTCAGGGGCCTTCTGCGCGACCTGGACGGCGATCATGCGCTCGGACGCCTTCGGCTACGTGGTCGCCATGTCCGGCTTCGATGTCCCCTTCACCGGGGCGATGTCCACAAACCGTGAACTCAAAAGCGCCAACACCCTGAGCACCCTCCTGCGCACCCGCGCCCACCAGCGCCTGCGGATGTGGCAGATGGCCGCGAAGGATGACACGGGCACCGCGGACCTGCGCAGGGATCTGCCCTCGGCGGTGCCGTCCACGGACACCCTGGAGATGGTGACCCCGCAGACCGGCGGGCACTCGGCCACCCTGTGGCGCCAGACCTTCCCGACGGCGCTGTCCTGGTGGGGCGAGCAACTGAAGTCCCCGGTGGCCGCTGATGCGCCGCTGTCGGAGCCGACCGCTGAGGAACCCTCCTCCGCCCGGCAGACGCACGGGCTGTCCGGAGGGGAGTCCGCGACGGGTGCCGGAGACGGGGCCGATACGGGTGCCTGGGGGAGCTTCCGGGAGGTGTTCACCGGCATCCGGGGGATCGGGGTGATCATCCTCATGTGCATTGTGGCGCTGGCGCTGAGCGTGGCGGCGATCGCCCCGTGGCGCGGGGGAAGCTTCCCGGGGCCGCTGCGCCGCTTGCGGGGCCTGGGTGGCCTGCTGCCGGGCCGCGCGCGCTCGGCTGAGCCCTCGGCGGAGGCGGATGAGCCGGCGTCGGTGGATGAGCCGGCGGAGACGGCGGAGGCGAATGAGCCGGCGGAGGCGGAGTCGGCAGATAAGCCCGCGGAGGCGGCGGCGGAGAGGCCGGAGCCCCGGGGCGCGCGGGAATCGCGAGACTCGCTGGAGGCGCCGGAGGATGCTGAGGGCAGCGCGCCGGTGGCCTCGCCCGACCCCGGTCGCCTGAAGAAGGCCCGCGCCCTCCTGCGGGGCGCCCGCCCGGTGGGCGCGCGCTTGGTCGTGCTCGCGCTGGCCTGCGTGGCGGGGACGCTCGCGATCGCCCTGGTGAGCAATCGGATCGGCGGCTTCTTCCCGACGTGGTCGATCGCCATCCAGGACCTCGCGCTCGCGCTGGCCTGAGGGGAGGCGCCGCTCCTCCGGGCTTCGGCGAGGCTGCGACGGCGTCGTCGGCGGCGCGGGACGGGGACGGCGAGCCGCGGGTTGGGCGCCGGTGGCGCGAGCGTGTCAGTGGGCGCGTTTAGACTCGGCTCGTGGCACTCACTATCGGAATCGTCGGACTGCCCAACGTCGGCAAGTCCACCCTGTTCAACGCCCTGACCCGCGCGACCGTCCTGGCCGCCAACTACCCCTTCGCGACGATCGAGCCGAATGTCGGCGTCGTCCCCCTGCCCGATGAGCGGCTGGGGCGCCTGGCGGGGCTCTTCCACAGCGAGCGGGAGGTCCCTGCGACGGTCTCCTTCGTGGACATCGCAGGGATCGTGCGCGGCGCGAGCGAGGGCGAGGGGCTGGGCAACCAGTTCCTGGCCAATATCCGTGAGGCGGACGCGATCTGCATGGTGACGCGGGCCTTCGATGACCCGGACGTCGTGCACGTGGACGGCAGGGTGGACCCGGCCTCGGACATCGAGACGATCGCCACCGAACTCGTGCTGGCCGATCTCCAGACCCTTGAGAAGGCGGTCCCGCGCCTGGAGAAGGAGGTGCGCGGCAGGAAGACAGATCCGGTGGTGCTGGAGACGGCGAAGGCAGCGCTGGCGATCCTGGAGGAGGGGACAATGCTGTCCGCCGCCGTGGTCTCAGGCGCCGCGGAAAAGGCGGGTGTGGATGAGGAGGCGCTTCGTTCCTTCCAACTCATGACGACCAAGCCGGTCATCTACGTGTTCAACATGGATGATGCCGGGCTGGTCGACGAGGCCCGCCAGGATGAGTTGCGGGCGATGGTGGCGCCTGCCGAGGCAATCTTCCTCGATGCCCAGTTCGAGGCCGAACTCGTGGAATTGGAACCCGAGGAGGCCGCGGAAATGCTGCGTGAGAACGGGCAGGAGGAGTCCGGCCTGGACAAGTTGGCGCGGGTCGGCTTCGACACCCTGGGCCTGCAAACATATTTGACGGCGGGGCCGAAGGAGGCCCGCGCCTGGACGATCCGCAAGGGAGCGACGGCGCCCCAGGCCGCCGGCGTCATCCACACGGACTTCGAGCGCGGCTTCATCAAGGCGGAGATCGTCTCCTTCGAAGACCTCATGGAGTACGGCTCCGTGGCCGATGCCCGCGCCGCCGGAAGGGTCCGTATGGAGGGCAAGGACTACATCATGGCCGACGGCGATGTCGTCGAGTTCCGCAGCGGGCTCACGTCTAAGAAGTAGGCCGATGAAAGGCCGTGAGGATATGGCTCACGGCCGCGCGCCATCGATGGGCGTGGAGAGGACTCAGTTCGGCGGTGCCGCTGCGCCTCGCATGTGACGATTCAATGCCCGCTGACGGGCAGTGGCATCGCGATCGGGGTGCAGGGGCGGATCCTTGACGCCATTATTGACGATCTCGATGCTTTGTCGCATGATAAGGATGACGCCTTTGTGGTGTGCATGACGCCACCTCGTGTAAGTGCGGAGTTCGGGGTTGAAGAAATACTTCACGTGTTCCAGCGCACACTGTGATCGCTTATTTCTATGGCAGATCATTGCCCGCTCATAGGTGGTTCATAGACTTGTACCTTATAATGAGGCCGATCAATATCGGAACTAGTTGTGGAAGGTACATTTCTGGTGTCGTTTCTTAGACGAGCATGGCTTCATGCCACTCGTAAGCTGGTGAAATCGTTAACCATTTTTTTGGTTCTCCTCACCGCGTCCACCCTGCTTCTGTCGACATTCGCGGTGCGTGAATCGGTCGCTAAGACGGGTGATGAGCTCAACTCCCAGGTGCTTTCGGGGTTCCTGCTTGAGAACAATCGGGCGACGAACCTGGGGACCGCGCGCGGCGGCGGAACGGTCACGCGCGCGATGGTTGAGCAGGTCGCCAAGCTGGAGGGGATCACCTCATATGTGGTGAACATGAATTCCGCGGTCGCTGACGTGGTCAACGCTGAGATTTTCCGTCTCCCTGGCCAGGCCAATGACTACTCCAAGAAGAACGAGGAGCAATTCGGCAAGGCGCTCCCCCTCAATCCTGTCAACCGTTCTGACCTGGACAATGCTTTCCGTGCGGGCACGTTCACGCTCGTTGAGGGCCGTCATCTCAAAGAGGATGATCACCACAAGATCCTTGTGCACAAGGAGTTCGCGGAGAAGAACGGTTTCAAGATCGGTGACAAGGTCACGTTCAAGGCTAACGAGCACGACGCGGAGAATCGTTTCCACTCAAATGCCACCGTCGAATCTGAGATCGTGGGGCTGTTCACTGGTGAGGGGAACGGCAGGGCGACTTCGCGCACGGAGCTCTACCAGAACGCTCTCTTCACCGATCTCGATACCGCTCGCTCGCTCTTCGGTTTGACGCCGGAGAACGAGTACTACCACGATGCCGTCTTCTTCGTCAAGAGTGTCGGCGACCTTGATAAGGTGATCAAGCAGGTGCGGGAGCTTCCTTTTGATTGGAACCGCTATCTGGTCCACAAGAACTCCGACATCTTCGGTGGCATCGGCGCTGCGCTGACCGGTATCAACTCGTTGCTGCGAGCTACCTTTATTGGCACGTCCATCTTCGCAGTCGCCGCGCTTGCCCTTGTGCTTTTCCTGTGGCTCAATGAGCGCCGCAAGGAGACAGGAATCCTGCTTTCGGTCGGCGTGAGCAAGACGAAGATCTTCGCCCAGTACGTCACTGAGAACCTCATAGTATTCGTCCTAGCCCTGGGGACCTCATTCGGCGCTGCCCACTTGGTCGCGCAGGCCTTGGGGAACAACATCGTGTCGAGGGCGTCATCTCAAGCTGCCAGCCGTATACGTGGGGGCTACAACCTGGGGGCCGACTACACCACGTCGACCTTCCAGAAGACGATCGATCACGTGACGGTGACCATCGAGCCGAGTCACCTCATCACGATCGGCATTGCCGGCGTCGTACTCATCATTGTGGCCACTCTCATCGCGTCCTTCCCGATGCTGATGAAGAAGCCCAAGCGGCTCCTCACGCAGATTGGATAGTCAATGACGTTCTGGCAACAAGCACGCTTCGCCATCGCTCGGCGACGCACGAAGAGCCTCGTCCTTGCTCTCATCATTACGCTGATCTCGGCTGTGTTCGTGTTGCAAGGAGTTATCACGAGCACCCTGAGCACCGTCACCGCCGTCGCTGAAAACCAGGTCACGCCCGGTTTCACGGTGACCTCCCCCGCCGGTGATTTTAACCAGGATGCCGCTGATTCGTTGCTCTCAACCCCGCACGTGGTCGGCCACAACTTCACGCTCCTATCCTCGGCGGAGGACGCGGATGGCAACTTCCAATCGGTGGTGGGGGTCAGCGACCTGTCCCGGCTTCAGGCCTTCGAGCAGAAAGAGCTCGAGCTCACGGAGGGAGCTGACGACGCCATCGCCAAGCTTCGCGATGGCAGAGGTGCGGTCCTCTCCGATTCTGATGCGGCCTCGCATAAGTTGAAGGTCGGCGACGAGCTGACGCTGAAGAAGAATGAAGAGACCGTCAAGCTCACCGTGGTTGGGATCTACAAGACCACTGAGAACGCGCAACGCGGGCAAGAGACGCCGATCTACACGGATTTGAGAAGCGCTCAACAGCTCGCCGGGAAAGACGCCGTCAGTACCGCCACGTTCTACACGGACTCGCGTGAACACCTGGATATGACACTGAAGGAAGCCAAGGCGAATCTCGCGGAGGGCCTTAACCTGAAGGACAATACCTCGGCCGTGGCCGGTGTTCTTGACTCCGTGGCCGGTCTGACCACGCTGATCTCACGTCTGCTGTGGGCGGTGCTCGCCGCGGGCGCGGCCATCCTCATCTTCGTTCTGGCCTTCTGGACCCGCTCACGCATTCATGAGGTCGGCGTCCTGTTGTCGATCGGTCACTCGAAGCGGCGTCTATTCGCTCAGTTCATCGCTGAGCTGTTGATGCTGACGATCCCCAGCTTCTTCGTTGGCCTTGTCATCAGTGAAGTCATCGGGTACTTCATCTCCAACTACGTGCTGGACGCTGTCAGCACCAGCGCGGTTGGCGACGTGAGCGTGCCAGCGGGCGCGCTTGTGGCGGCAGCCGCATTCTCGTTCGTGGCAGTGCTCGCGATCGTGGTGGCCTCGCTGCTGATCGCGATGATCCCGATCCTGCGGTTGCAGCCGAAACAAATTCTGGCGAAGATGAGTTGAGCGCTCCCGCGCGTTCACTTTGAGATTTTAGGAGAAATTGTCATGACCACTTTGAAGCTCGAAAAGCTCGGCTTTGTTTATCAGGATGTGAAGAAGAGCGTCCTGAATGGCGTCAACGCCGAATTCAAGTCGGGCAAGTTCTACGCCATCATCGGAAACTCCGGTGCGGGCAAGTCCACCCTCCTCGGCCTGCTTGCCGGCCTCGATGCCCCCTCCCAGGGCAAGATCCTCCTTGATGGTGAGGATGTGGCGAAGCGGGGGTACGCCTACCATCGCCAGCACAACGTCTCATTGGTTTTCCAGAACTACAACCTCATCGACTACCTCACGCCGTTGGAGAACGTGAAGCTCGTTGACCCGAAGGCGAAGATTGACTCACTCCTTGAACTAGGCCTTTCTGAGGATGAGGCGAAGCGGAATGTCATGAAGCTCTCCGGCGGGCAGCAGCAGCGCGTGGCCATCGCTCGTGCCCTCGCCTCGAAGTCGCCCGTCATCTTGGCCGACGAGCCGACCGGCAACTTGGACGGCAAGACGGCCGGGGAGATGATCGATATCCTGAAGCGCCTCGCCCATGAGCAGGATAAGTGTGTCATCGTGGTGACCCATTCGGCGCAGCTGTCGAAGAAGGCGGATGTGGTCTTCCGACTGAAGAACCGAAACCTGGTGCGCCAGTAAGCGCATTGGGAGGTTGCGCGCCGGAATGGCCGGCCAAATACCGATGCCCCGGACGATGTTCTCCGGGTGCCATCGCGATTTGGTTGCGCTGTTCCGGCGCGTCCCGCTTCACTGCCGCGTCGGGGCGCGGCCTCTTGCGGCGTTGAGCGCGGGCCGGCGGGCGCACGGCCTATGCCAGATGCCTGCTTCCGAGGTCAGGGAAGCAGGAGGGGCCCGGCCTGCGGGCCGGTACCTCTGGACGAGAATCCCGTAGGCCCTCTTATCCTGGGACACCGACGGGAAGGCCGATCCGCTTGCGGGGCGCGATGGCGGACACGCCACCGACGCCGTCTGGGCCGCTCAGGTGTCCAGAACCACCCGGAAAGCGCGCAGCAGGGCGGGGTCGCCCTGGCCGGCGTGCCGGTTAGGGCCATCGGCGTGGATGACCCAGCGGGCGGACAGGTCGAAGCCGGGTGTGGCCACGGCCTTGACCCACCGGCAGCCCGTACGGCAGCTCGGTGGCGCACAGCTCGCGGCAGGCCTGCAACAGGCGCGGCCCGGCAGCACGGTGAATGGCGCCGTCCACCCCGCCGCCCCGGCCCCGGCATCAAGGACCCGGTTGAGCGATCCGGCACTGGCCTCCCCGCCCGATCCGCTCCCACATGCTGGCCCGCCACCACACCCAGCCCGCCCAGACAGCCCAAGACCACCAACTCAGGGGCTGCGAAGGTGCAGTTCCGCTTCAACGTGTGGGAGGCGCCTCCGGGCCGGTACTGCTGGCGAGAATCCCGCGGGCCCTCTTGTCCTGGCATCCCGATGGGAAGGCCGATCCGCTTACGGGGCGCGACGACGGATCGGCCTGCGCATGCGCCGCGCCTCCGGCGTCGCTCCAATGCGCTGCCCCGTCACGAGGGGCCATCGCGAGGGGGCGACGTCGTCGCCGCGTGGGGCGAGACTCTCCGGGTGCCGCGAGTTGCCTCACGGGACCGGCCCGCCGTGTCATACTCGTTTTAAGGTGTCCATGAGCCAGAGGAGAAGATGATGGCGAGCAAGTTCGAGGTGTACGAGGACGGGGCCGGCAAGTTCCGCTTCCGCCTCAAGGCCGGCAACGGCGAGATCGTCGCCACCGGGCAGGCCTATGAGACCAAGGCGGCTGCGGTCAAGGGAACCGAGGCTGTCCAGCGCGCGGCCGCCGACGCAACGGTCCAGGACCTCACCGAGGGCTGAGGCGGAAGCGGTCGGTTTCTCCTAGTCGGCAACGAATCGGCAAGGACAGCGGGGCGCGCGGAGCAGTGATTCCGCGCGCCCCGGTCGTCTCCCCGGCTCATGGTGCGGGGCACGGGCTATTAGCGTGCCGTGCTCCGCGGCCTCTTCTGATCTGGGAGATCAGTTCCTCGCGGCGCGATATCCGGCGTTCTCCGCGTCAGCGCCGCTGACGAAGCACTCCTCAGCCTTCGTCCGGTTGTAGGAGCCCTGACCGGGCCGGTGATAGATCTTCGACTCGGCATTGCCCTTGATCGGCGCCCAACTCGGGCACGTGTACGTCCCCGGGTTGTAGCGGCCCGCCAGTCGTCCATTCCCGCTGAAGCGGTACCACGTGTCGCCAGCCTGGGCCCAGCCAGTGGCCATCGTCCCGTTCGCCTTCAGGTAGTAATCGCCCACCCACATGCGCGTCGCCATCGCGCCCGACGCCGTCAGGTAGTACCAGTTGCTCCCCGAGCTGATCCACGTCCCGCTCTCCATCGCGCCGGCCGGCGTGAAGTGGTACCAGGATCCGCCGTCCTGGACCCAGCCAGTGGCCATCGTCCCGTCCGCCTTCAGGTAGTACCAGGCGCCGCCCTGAGCGACCCACTGACTGGCGGCCATCGCCCCAGACGGGAGCAGGTAATACCAGACGCCGCCCGACTCCAGCCACCTGCCGTACTGCATCGCGCCCGTGGAATCGAAGTAGTACCAGGCCTTGCCATCGTGCGCCCAGCCTGTGGCCATCGCGCCGTCGGGCATCAGGTAGTACCAGGCGCCGCCTTGAGCGATCCACCCGGTCTTGAGCAGGCCTGCCTCGTAGAAATACCACTTGTCGCCGCTTTGCACCCACCCGTCCCGGATCGGTGGTGCGGGCGCGGGCTGAGGAACCGTCGCACCGGCTGTGGGAGAGGGCGCAGGGTAGGGGAATTCATCCGCGACAGCTGCTGGGATGACCATTCCCAGCAGTGAGAGCGCGGAGATCGCCCCGATGGCCGATCGACGAAGGTGATTCATGGGATTCCTCCATATGGTGACCCGTGCGCCGCCTCCGATGGCGGAACATGCGGGTAAGAGCCGTAATCTCGACCATGCCGTGGGAAATCAGGGATGGGGAATGCGGAGAAGAGGACTCTCATAGGAAGTGTACGGCACTCCCATGCGGTGATCCGCCTGATGAGGGAGCCCGTGCCGGTTACCCGCCCGGGAACACGCGTCCCCTCCGGGACCCTCGCGAACCGGCGGGGCCTGAGTGTATGGAGACGACCACTGCGCTGACGCCGCCTTGCGCCCGCAGATACCGTCTCGTCCCGCAGATACCGTCTCGTCCCGGCCTTACGCCCTCAAACTACAAGGATGAGGCGGTACGTGTGGGCTGAGGCGGTATGTGTGGGCTGAGGCGGTATGTGTGGGCTGAGGCGGTATGTGTGGGCTGAGGCGGTATGTGTGGGATGAGGCGGTACGTGCGAGTTGAGCCCGTATCCGCAGTCTCAGACCGCGGCGCGGGGGCGCCGGCGTCCGCAGGGCGATCGTCATGCGCCGGACATGTGGCTCATGCCTACGCTTCTGCGGTCCCCGGCCGGGCCCCTGCCCGAGCCGTGGCCCGAACGCCAAGGGACGGCACGACGAACTCCTAGGAGGACTCATGATCAGAGTCGCGATCAACGGATACGGCAACCTCGGGCGGGGCGCCGAGCAGGCCATCTCGAAGAGCGAGGACATGGAGCTCGTCGTCGTCTTCACCCGCCGCGATCCCGCCTCGGTCACCACCCAGGGCGCCCCCGTCGCCCATGTCGACGACATGCCCGCCTGGGCGGACAAGGTGGACGTCTGCCTCAACTGCGGGGGATCGGCCACCGACCTCGCCGAGCAGGGCCCCGCCGCGGCCGCTCACTTCACCACCGTCGACTCCTTCGACACCCACGCCGAGATCCCCAGCTACTTCGCCGCCGTCGACGCCGCCGCGAAGGGCGCCGGACACCTCGCCATCATCTCCACGGGCTGGGACCCGGGCCTGTTCTCCATGCTGCGCGTCCTGGGGGACTCGGTCCTCCCCGACGGCACCACCACCACCTTCTGGGGCCCCGGCGTCTCCCAGGGCCACTCCGACGCCGTGCGCCGCATCGAGGGCGTGCTCGACGCCCGCCAGTACACGCTGCCGGTCGCCGAGACCGTCGACGCCGTCAAGGCCGGTGAGGACGTCGAACTCACCACCCGCTCCATGCACCGCCGCGACTGCTACGTGGTGGCCGCCGAGGGCGCTGATCTCGCTCGCATCGAGAAGGAGATCGTCGAGATGCCCAACTATTTCGCCGACTACGACACCACCGTCACCTTCATCTCCGCCGAGGAGATGGCCGCCAAGCACGCCGGCATCCCGCACGGCGGCACCGTTATCCGCCGCGGCCTGACCTCCGACGGCGTGGCCGAGCGCATCACCTTCGAACTGGCTCTCGACTCGAACCCCGAGTTCACCGGCGCAGTCGTGGTCGCCATGGGGCGCGCCGCCGCCCGCATGGCCGCTCGCGGCCAGACCGGCGCGCGCACCGTCTTCGACGTCACCCTCGCCGACCTGTCCCCGAAGGACCCCGCCGAACTCCGCGCCCACTACCTCTGAGCACTAGGCCGCAGCCGATCACGGTTGCGGCGGAACAGGGCGAGGTAAGGGTGCGCGGCGTCGAGCACGGCCTCGGCGTCGCGCACCAGCGCCTCGTACAGGCAGAGCGCCCGAGGCGTGTCACCGGCCGCCTCGCAGGCCCGGGCGAGATTGTTCCGCGCCGACAGCGCATCGGGATGCCCCCGGCCCAGCAGCCCCGCGGCGTCGTCAACGATCCGCTCATGGAGAGCCACCGCCTCGCGCGCCCGACCCGCGTCCGCGCAGGCGCCGGCCAGGGCGCTGCGGGCGGTGAGCGACTGGGGAGCCTCCGGCCCGAGCAGCCTCTCGGTCCCGGCGACCACCTGCTCCAGTAGCGTCACCGCTGACGCCGGATCCCCGGCCGCGCGGTGGGCCCGGGCCAGATGGAAGCGCGCGCCCAGCACTTGGTGGTCCTCAGGCCCCAGCTCCCGAGCCAACTCAGCGACGGCGCCCGCGAGCGAGATCGCCTCCTGCGGGCGACCAGCCACCGTCGCATCGCGCAGCGCATCAACGAGAGCGGTCGCCTCAGCAGAGCCCCCGCCGGAGGCTGGCCTCCGCGCGCCGCCTGGCCCCTCAACGCCCATGAGCGCTTCCTTCCCCTCCCACCACGACGAGTGAGACGGCTCGATGGCACCGCGCCGCCTCTCACAGAGCATGCTATGCCGGCTCAATGCTGGGTCCCTCAATCCCAGGTCCCTCAATCCCAGGTCCCTCAATCCCAGGTCCCTCAATGCCGGGTCCACGCCGATCGGCGCCGTCGCGGCGCCGCCGAGGCCCGCTCCCGCGCCGTGCCCCCGGCCCCGCTGGATGATGCGGGCCGACGGGTGGCGCCGGAGCCGATCAGCCGAAGTAGGCGCGCATCATCTCGGCCAGGCTCGTGCCGTAGCCGGGGTCGGTAGCCCAGCCGACATGGGCCGGGTTCTCCTTGATCCCCAGGTACTGCACGTACGGCGCGGAGCCCTTGCGCACATAGGAGAAGCGCGGGTCCACCACCGGGTGGGCAAGTGAGGACGCCGAGACGGAGGGATCGGCGTAGGCGCGCAGATGCTGCACCTGGGCGCGCAGGCCGGTCCTCACATCCGCGAAGGAGGCGCCGCGGGCGCCGCCGCCCGTAGCCCCCAGGCCCCCGAAGTTGAACTGGCCGATACTCACATCACCGCCGAAGCGCAGCCAGGCGGTCTCCTTCATCACCTGGCAGAACAGCAGTTCGGGGCTCACCCCCTCCGACGTCGCCTCGTCATAGATGATCCCCGCGAACGCCTCGATCGTGGGCGCGCCCCCAGCGCTGAGCGCCGACGACGGGTAGGGCCTGCCGGAGGAGCGGTAGGCGCGCGCCATCGAGGAGATGAGCGCCTCCCGGCTCGACGACGGCGCGCTCAGCACCGGGGTCAAATCGGCATAGCCCAGCCATGCGCCATTGGCGGCGAAGCGCGAGACGCGCCCGTCGACGGGCACGGTGCCCGTGGCCATCGGCCCCGAGCCGTAGAGGTAGTACCAGGTGTTGTTGTCTTTGATCCAGCCGGTGGCCATTGCTCCCGAGCCGTAGAGGTAGTACCAGGTGTTGTTGTCTTTGATCCAGCCGGTGGCCATCGCTCCCGAGCCGTAGAGGTAGTACCAGGTGTTGTTGTCTTTGATCCAGCCGGTGGCCATCGCTCCCGAGCCGTAGAGGTAGTACCAGGTGTTGTTGTCTTTGATCCAGCCGGTGGCCATTGCTCCCGAGCCGTAGAGGTAGTACCAGGTGTGGTCGTCCTTGACCCAGCCGGTGGCCATCGCGCCGGTGTCGGCGCGCAGGAAGTACCAACGCCCGCCGTCCTCCAGCCAGCCGACCGTCCTCACCCCATTGAGACCGAAGTGGTACCACTGGCCGCCCCTCGCAACCCATCCGGTGGTCTGAGCCTGGGCAGCGCCGGCGGGTGGCGCGGCGGCGGCCGTGCTGACGGGGATGGCGGCACCGCCGAGCGCCGTGATGGCTAGGGAGAGCGATGCGGCAGATGAGAGGGCACGAGACGGCATGAAGGGCCTTTCGAGTCGAGGAGCACGAGCGTGGGGCAGGTGTGACTCCAGGGATGGATGAGTCCCATTATGTCAGTGGATTCCCAGTGCTCTCGGGCCACCCAGCGGACGACGATATCGGCCCCGTCTCGCTTGAAGGAGACGGGGCCGGTATCTGTGGCGCGAAAAGGACCTACTGGTAGGTGGGGCCCTGCTGCTGGTACGGCGAGGGCTGGGCGCCCGGCTCCGTCTGTGGTCCGGTGGGCATGTGGGCGCCGGGGTGCCCGCCGTAACCGCTGGCGCCCTTTGCGATCCCGGCGCCGGGTCGAAGTCGCAGCCCGGCGACGATCATCGCCGCTCCGCAGGCCAGGAGCAACAGCGCCGCGATAAGCAGCAAGTACATGCCCACGCCCCTGCTAACCTCGAAAGAGCCGCCGAGGCTGCCATAACTGGTCTTGGCCTGCTTGATGGTCTTCTGGGCGTCGGAGATCTCCGAGTTGGCGTTGAGCCAGCTGATGCCGTTCCAAATCCCGCCCACGACTGTCGCCACCCCGCCGCCGAGGACAACGGGGAACTGCCTCACGAAGAACGCGCAGATGCCCGCCGAGATCGCCAGGAGGCTGGCGCAGAGGATCTGCACGTCGTAACTCTTGTTGTCGTAATCCCAGAAGTTGGCGGTCTTGCTCTGGGAGCCGAACGTCGTGGAGACAGCGGGCAGGAAGGACGCGATGATCGCGAGCAGCCCGATCACCGGAATGGCGATGAGAACGATCGTGCTCCAGTTCGAGGATGCCCTGGTGATCGCGGCACCGCCCAGCGCAGCACTGGCCTGGGGCTGCGCGGTGCCGTACTGGGCGGGCGCGCTCTGGTAGTGCGGCTGCTGGTAGGCCTGTTGGTCGATCCACGCGGCGAGATCAGGCGGGCAGGCGGGATGCTGGCGCACATGCGCCCGCAGGTCGGGGCGGTGCTGTGCGATCTGAGCGAGCGTCCCCGGGGCGATCGCAGGATTCGTGAGGTGGGCAGGTGTGCAGGACAAGGGGTCGATGGCCGTCATGCGGGCTCCTGGGAGGTGGTTGATGTAGGGATACCGTAGCGGGGATGGCGGTGCGGCGCATGGGCTGGGATCCCCATCCGCCGCGCGCGGGGCGAGGACTTACGCCTCGTGGCCGCTGTGAGCGGACGAGGCCTGATCGCCCTGGCCCGCCCATGCGCCCGGCTCGCCCCGCATCGCGCAGGCGAGGTGGAGGACCGAGATGAGCAGGAGGACCACGCCGCCAACTGCCAGGAGGATCGCGCCGGAGCCGACGGAGGCGCCCGTGGCCCCCTTCATGTCCGGCACGTCCCCGGAGAATCGGATGATGTTCCGCAAGCCGTCGCTGGTCGCCAGCAGGGCGGATACGGTGCCCGCGATCCCCGTGAGGATCAGCCGCGACCGCCGCGGGGTGATGATCGCGGCGAGGCCGATGCCGGTCGCGACGATGAAGACCACCAGGAGCATGAGCGCCTCTTGGACGCCGTCCCCGTTCCAGTAGTTGAAGGACCAGGTCCCCGTGTCGAAGGTGATGGTGACGATCGGCAGGAAGGTCGAGACCAGGCACAGGACGGCCAGCACCGGCACGGCCCACAGCAGGAGGCGGCGCCAGAGGGAGGCGGTCCCGTCCTCGTCTCCTGGCAAGAGCCTCCCGGAGGCGGGCTGGTCGATCGCCGAGGGCACCGCGGAGGCGGGGATGAGGGGCTCAGGCGAGGTCTGGGGCGCGCTGCCCCTCGCGGGATCGGCACTAGGGCACGACGACGCCTCGTCACTGCTGGGGGCGCCGGGTGTCGCCGTAGCGGCAGTGGGCTCATAGGCGGCGGGGACCGCCAGGCCCGGAACCGCGGTGATGATCTCCGGGGCGGAGGCGGGCGGGATGATCCTGGGGGCGGAGCGCGCCGAGCGGGCCGAATGCGCCGAGGCGACGGCGGGCGAGGCGATATTGCCGACCGGGGTCGCCGTGTCGTCCGCCGACGCGGGGGAGGCCAGGGCGGCTGGCCTGCCCGGCGTCGGGCGCTCGATGGGCTCGAAGTCGCTCGCCCGCGCGGGTGAGGCGGCGACCCAGATGGCGTCCCTGATCGGCGCGGCCGAGGCCGTCGCTGGCGAGGCAGTGCCTGTGGCTGAGGGCGACGATGGTTCCGAGGCCGTTGCCGATGCTTCGCAGGCCCGGGTGGAGTCTGCCGCGGCGTCATCGTCCGACAACGCCTCCTCAGTGCTCGGCTGCTCGGCCGGCTCGGACTCCAGGAGGGCGGCCCGCTGCTCGATCCACGTGGCGAGCTCTGGGTAGCAGGCCGGGTGCTCGCGCACGAGCGGATGCAGATCCGGGCGGAACTGGGCAATCCGGGCGAGATCCATCTGGGTGATCGCAGGGTTCGCGAGGTCGGCAGGGGCGCACGACATCGGATCAAGGACGGTCATGAGATCTCCTGTAGGGGTTCTCCACTGAGGCCACGGTACCGCGTCCCTCGCGCCGGAAGACAGCCCCGCAGGCGCCGGGCCCGCCGCCCAGGGCTGTGGGTCCTAGCCGAGCCAGGCGCCCGAGGGGGAGAAGGAGTGCGCCACGCCGTCGATCATGACTCTGCCCGTGGCCAGGGATCCGGAACTGGTGAGGTAGTACCAGGCGCCGCCTTGGTTGAGCCAGTCGTTGGCCCGCATGGCGCCGGAGTGGTCGAGGTAGTACCAGGTGGTCCCATCCTTCAGCCAGCCGGTGGACATCGCGCCGCTGCCCCCCACGTGGTACCAGGCGGCGCCTGATTGGATCCACCTGCTCGTGGACATGGAGCCCGAGGCGCTGAGGTGGTACCAGGCGGTCCCACTGGCCACCCATCGGTTGGCGGCCATCCGTCCCGAATCAGGGGCGAAGTAGTACCAGGAGGAGCCGTCCTTCAGCCAGCCGGTCTTCATTGCGCCGTCGGGGCCCAGGTAGTACCAGGTGGTTCCGTCCTTCAGCCAGCCGGTCTTCATCGCGCCGTCGGCGCCCAGGTAGTACCAGGCCCCCTTCCAGCTCGCCCAGCCGCTCTCGGTGGCGTAGGGGCTGTCGGAGAACCAGTAGTAGTCCTCCCCGATCCTCCTCCAACCGGTCAGCGGGGTGGCGACGCCGTTCCGGTAGGCCGCGGCGTGGGGGCTGCTCGCCTGACGGGTGCGCAGGACGAGCCCGCCGCTCGTGGCGTCGACGTCGGAGAGGTGGACGCCGTCGTCGGCGAGGGCGACGACGAAGCTGATGTGCCCGGAGGCGCGGAGCTCATCGGCTGAGTACCACCTGGTGCCGAGGCGGTCCAGGGTGCGCTGGGTGGCGGGTGCCAGGGCTTGGAAGCGCCCGGTCTGGAAGGCGATCTTGGGGCGCAGCGTGGTCAGGAAGCCCTCGCTGTTGGAGGAGATGGAGCCGTGGTGGCCGAGCTTGAGGACATCGACGTCGCCGATCAGCGGGGCCAGGCGGTCCTCGTCTCCGTAGAAGTTCTCGATATCCGATGCCAGGAACGCCGAGCGCCCGTGGGCCGTGACCTTGACGCCCCAGGCGCTCTCGTTGGCGTCGTAGATGTAGGGGGGCTGCTTGTAGGACTCGTCGTAATTGACGATCTCGATTCGCATGTCCCCGAAGTCGAAGGTGGGAGACGCTGTGGTGGGGGCGCTGGGGTCGGGTGTGACGGGGGCGCCGGGGACCAGGTGCTGGATGAGGGCGGAGCCGTGCTCCGCCTGGGCCTTGCGGGCGGCGGCGATCATCCGGTCGTAGACGTACTGGTTGTCCCAGAGGTTGTTCTTGCTGGTTATCCAAGCGTCGGAGTACTCGGGGGTGTAGATCCGCTTCGGGTGGAACTTCTCGATGACGGTGTCAGCCGTGCCGATGTGGTCCGAATGCGCGTGGGTGCCGATGTAGAACTCCAGGTTGGTGGAGTTGACGCCGAGTTCGTCGAGGTAGGCCCACATGGCGTCCTCATCCGGCGCCCCCTGGGTCACGCCGGGGCGCAGTGGGTACCGGGGATCGTCCCCGCGGGGGTAGTCCTTGTCCTCCCCGGAGTCGACCAGCGCGAAGCGCCCGTTGCTCTGCAGCACGATGACGTCGGAATCCACGAAGGACAGGATGTGGATCGACTCATCGGAGGCAGAGGCGGAGGCGGCGGCGGGCGCGGGACCGGCGGTGGGCGGGGGATCGGAGGCGGGCAGGGGACCGGAGGCGGCGGCGGGCGCGGGGGCCGAGCCGGCGGCCGCCAGCGCGGCGCCGACGAGCATCGGCGCGATGGCGCGGAGGGCCCAGCGCAGGGCGCGTCTGGGGGCGCCTTGGGATCTTGGTTGGCTAATGGGATCGGGCAGAGCCATATCAGTCTCCTCGGGAGTCCCGGCCCCGCCTGGGGAGGGCGGAGAGGGGAGGCGCGCCACTGCCGGGTCTGGGAGCGTGGCGCTAGGAGAGGATATCCGCGCCGACTGCCCTCACCAGTCGTGAATCCCCGTGATTCCAGCGATCTCTGGGGCCAACCGTGAGGTCAGGAGGACCGGTGTGAGATTCGCGTTGATGGGCGCGGCGTGGGATGTGCGGAGACCTCCTCGGCGAGGCGCTGGGGCTCGCGGGCTGACCGCCGTTCGCCTCGTGTGCCTTAGACCCGAGGGGCGGTCGGGCCGGAGAGCGTCGCGGTGCTCTTGCGCGCCCGGAGCCCGCGCGCGGTGACGACGACGGTGGTGTTGAGTCCCGCCATGCGCGGCGGGCCGGCCGAATCGTGCTCCTACTACCAGATCCTGTCGAAGCCCGAAGGGGGGACAGCGGGCACTCCTGGCCGTCCTTCTCGATGACGGAGCCCGAGGTCTGGCCGTTGGCGGGTTGGCAGGTGACATCGGGCTCGGGGCTGAGGGGTGCCCCTATGTGGTGTGCCAAGCGGCGGTGGGTAGTGGTGTGGCTGGTTGTGGGTCGTGGAGGGAGCCGTTTCGGATCATGCGCGCGGGGTGATGATGTGGCGGTGGGCCAGATGTGGCGCCGCTGGCCCCCCGGGGTGCCGGGTTCGCGGCCTGGGCCCGGGGATACTGTCTCGGCCCGGCGTTGCGGTCTTGGTCTCCAGATACCGTCTGGGCCCGGGGATACCGTCTCGGCCCGGCGTTGCGGTCTCGGTCTCCAGATACCGTCTCGGCCCGGCGTTGCGCCCTCATTCTCGCAGTTTGAGGCGGTTTCTGTGGGGTGAGGCGGTATCCCGGGGGTGAGGCGGTTTGTGTGGGGTGAGACGGTATCCCGGGGGTGAGACGGTATCCCGGGGGTGAGACGGTATCCCGGGGGTGAGGCGGTTTGTGTGGGGTGAGGCGGTATCCCGGGGGGCGGCTCGTGCTGGCTCGTGCTCGCTCGTGGGCCGGGGGCCGCGCGCGCCGCGGTGGCTGGCTTGGGGTGGCGGTCCTTGGGCCCCAGTGGTCGGGCTTGCCGGCCTCGATGCCGTCGCCCGGACGCCCGGACGCCCGGACGCCCGGACGCCCGGACGACCGGGCGCGGGCCGGCCGCGGCTCGCCATCGGGCCCCGGCGCCTGTCTAGGCTGAGGCCATGACGAACACGACGCCCTCCGGGCCCATCGACGGGATCCTCGCGGCGGCGGCCGCTGAGTTGGCCGGGGAGGCCGCCGCGGGCCCGGGCGACGCCCCCGGAGCCCTCGCGGCCCCCACCGACCCGGCTCTCGCCGCCGCCCTGGCCGACGGACGCCTCATGCTCTGGCAGGCTGACGCCCGCGACACCCACCGCGTCGCCCAGCTCCTGGCGCTGCGCGGGACCACGATCCAGGAGGCGCTGGAGGCGGCGCCCGGCATGATCGAATCGATCCCCGTGCTCGTCCTCGCCTCCCTGGAGGACCCCGCCCATCGTGACGACTTCGACGCCGCGATCTCCGTGGCCCTCGCGGGCGCCTTCGTCCTTCCCGCCGACCCCGACGAGGGCCGGGAGGCCTCCTGGATGGTCACCGGTCTCATCCTCGACCCCGCCGCCAGGACCCGCCCCATCGGCCGCGATCTTCTCGAGGGCCTCGCCGAGGCGGTCGACGCCGCGGACCCCGGCGCCCCACTGTGGGCCTTCGTCGAGGCCAGTGAGCACGCCGTCGTCGCCAGCCATCTCGCCGCCGGCTTCAAGAAGGTGGAGCAGCGCCCTCACTACGCGGGCATCACCTTCCCCACCGGTGATGGCGCGCTGCTCGTCCGCGAGCCCCAGGCGCTCCCGGAGGGTGAAGCGCCCGACGGCGCGGCCTGAGCCGCCGGGCATCCCGGCGTCAGCGGCTGTCAGCGGCTGTCAGCGGCCGAGCGGCCGGGGATCGGCCAGGCGCACGGCGTCGCGCGGAGCCTCGTACTCCACCCCCGGGTAGCGCCCGAACTGCTCCTCGGCCACCCGCGGCCGCGTGGCGTCCATGAAGGCCAGGACCTGCCCCGGCGTCGGCCACGACTTGCTGGACTCACGGCCCATGGGGCTGATCGGCCCGGCGAGGACGCCCTGCTTCGGGCGGACCATGAGCCTGCCCGGCCGACTGCGGTCCCGCAGGGCGTGCGCGCGCCAGGTCAGCACCGGATGGCTGGCCCGCCAGGAGGCGATGTGGAGCCAGAAGCCCCGCTCCGTCACGGCGCGATCCGCCAGGGCGTGGAAGTTGACCTGCGGCCCCAGGTACTTCCCGGCGGCGAGGATCCCCATGATCCCCGGCGCCCCCTGCGGAGACGCCGCGTAGCCGTGGTTGTCCGCCGTGTACTCCTGGGCGCGGCTGAGCGCCGGCCCGATGAGCGGGGCCTGCATACCCAGCGTCGTGATGGCCAGGCGCAGGAAGGAGACGTGGCCCGCGGCCAGGTGCCCCACCTCGTGATTGATGACGAAGCGCAGAGCCTCCGGGTCGCGCGCCGAGCCGCCCACCTCGAACAGGTCGGAGTAGACGACGACGTAGCGGCGGAACCCGTGCCCGGCGGCGAAGGCGTTGATCTTCCCGCTTCCGAGCACCACGTAGGCGTCCGGCACGCGCCGTAGCCCGAAGTTGTGCGCGGCCTCCACGACCATCCGGTACCCCTCGGGGAACTGCGTGAAGCTCATCTGCACCGCCCGCGAGCGTTGCTGCGCGTACAGGATGGCGCGCACCACCCACAGGAGGATTGGCAGGAGGGGGACGAGGAGGATGTACTGGCCGATGGTGCTCATGATGAGCGAGCGCGCCGTCGCCCTGGCCCCGGTGGGCTCAGGGTCCGCGATCAACCAGGCGATGAGGCCGATCCATGAGGCGTAGGCGCCCAGCGTCACCAACCCGCAGACGGCCACGAGGGGGAGCTCCTTGGGATGGCGCAACGCGCGGATCCCGAACCACCCGTGGATGGTTGCCCCATTGAACAGGGTGGGGGGCTCCACCGGTGGCTGGACCGGTCGGGGGGCCTGGGCGCCCAGGGGACCGCCGGACGGCGCCCAGGGGACGTACTGCTGTGTCATACGCGGCACCGTAATGGGCTTCGCGGATGAAGTGGTCATCCCGCAGGTGGATGCGCCACCGGCGCGCCTCGATCTGGGAGAGGGGCGCGCCGCCGCCAAGACGACCGTCGCGCAGGGGCGCGCTCCCCGTCACCGCGCGCCCGCCATGGCGCCGACGGCGATGGCGCGCGACAATCCCTTCCATGAGCGAGAACCGAGCTGAGCACCTAAGCCCACGGCCCGACGGCGAGTCGCCAGGGGCCCCACGGCCCTACGGCTCCTGGCCCGGCCAGGCGACCCAGTCGATGCCCTCCGCCGGCGAGGCGGGCGCGCTCGGCGACGAGGCCGCCGACGCCGTCGCCACGGACGTCTTCTCCGCTGATGAGGGGATCGAGGGCTATGGCGTCATGGGCGGCGCCCACGGCTCCAGCGGCGCCGATGCCGCTCCCGACGGCGCGGCCACCCCCGCCGAGGCGCCGCTCGCCCAGACGATGGCCCTGCCCCGCGACGCCGTCCTGTCCGGGATGGTCGGCTACCCCGACCCGGCACCCCGGCTCCCTCGGGCGCCTCAGATGCCCGCGGAGACCGCCTACCTGCCTCCTGTCGCCCAGCAGGACCCCACCTACCAGGCCCTGCCCGCGCCCTACCCGCAGCCCCCGGGGCCCGCGATGCCACCGCCCTACCAGCAGGCGCCACCGATGATGCCCGCGGAACCTCCCATGGGTGCCCCGGCCCCGCAGCGCCTCCAACCGCTCCCCGCCCGTCTAGGGCCCTCCTGGTACGCCGTCATGCTCGCCTGGATCTGGCGCGCCTCCATCACCGGGCTCGCGGGCTACGGGCTCTGGCTCCAGCTCGATCCGGTGCTGCGCGCCGACCGGATTGTCGGCGGGCACGCCCTCGTCCTCGGGCAACTCCGCTTCTTCACCACCCTGAGCAACGCCGTTGTCCTCGTGATCGTGGCGGGAGCCCTCCTTGAGCCGCTCGTGGGCCGCGCGGGCGCCTTCAGCCTGGGGTTGCGCGCGTTCGGCCAGTGGGCGCGGGGCCTGGCGGTCGTCATGGCGGTGTTCACCGGGCTGGTCTTCGGATTGATCATGAAAGGCGGCTTCGATCGGCCCATCAGTTGGATCCCGCACCTGGCCCTGCCCGCCGCCATGACCCTGGACTGGGTCCTCGTGGGGCGCAATCAGAACCTCCTGCGCTTCTCCACGCCCGTGACCTGGACGATGGCCCTCCTGCCCTACATCCTGCTGTACATGTGGGACGCCCGCCGTAACGGCCACCCCATGTACAGGTTCCTCGATCCGAAT
Source organism: Actinomyces sp. zg328 (assembly GCF_009829635.1). Classification (NCBI taxonomy): domain Bacteria; kingdom Bacillati; phylum Actinomycetota; class Actinomycetes; order Actinomycetales; family Actinomycetaceae; genus Actinomyces; species Actinomyces sp. zg328. Next base: position 230,617 of record NZ_VWPE01000001.1, on the reverse strand, counting down.
AAGGACGACTGGCTGGCCTGGATCGGCTCGCTCGTCGGCGGGTTCTTCGTCCTGGCGCTCGTGGTGTGGATACTGGGCCGCTTCCGCGGCGCCATCGTCGCCAGCGGCGAGCGCGCCCGGGCCGGCGCGGGTGGCGGCTGGTGATCGGCGCGGCCCCGGACGGGCGCCACTCCATCACCGGGCGCCCGGACCACGCCACCCCCTGGGCGATGCAGATCGCCGTGCGCTATGACAAGGTCACCCCGCCGCGGTCGATCGACGTCGCCGAGGCCGCCGCCCGCGCCGTCGTCCGCCTCCTAGCCGATGCCCGCAGCGCCCCCGGCGGGCCCTGGGCCGAGGCCGTCGACCACTGGCGCGACGGCCGCATCCGCAAACTCGTGCGCCGCGCCCGGGGCAAGCGCTGGGAAGAGGTCCAAGAGCTCCCCGGCCTCACCGTGGAGCAGGACGGGCCACTGGGGTGGGGCAGCGCCGCCGCGCGGGCCTTCGTCCCCGGCCCCGTCCGGCCTCTCCCGCCGCCGCTGGCCAAGACCCAGGTGGAGGGCACCCACTTCCCCGACGGCGCCGCCCTCCCGCCCCCGCCGGCGGCCATGACTGCCGCCATTGAGAAGGACCCCGCCAGCGCGCCGGAGAGGATCTCCCTGGGGGTGGGATCGGCGTCGTCGGGGGCGCTGGTGACCATCGAGGTCACGCCCCTGCATGAGATGACCTCCGGCAAGCTCTGCGCCCAGGCCGCCCACGCCGCCCAGCTCGCCTGGGAGAGCGCGGGCATGCCCGAGGCACTGCGGGAGGCCTGGGCGGCCGACGGCTACCGGGTGCGCATCGAGCGCCCGGATCGCGCCGCATGGGAGGCGGCGAGCAGGCCCGTGAGCGTCGTCGACGCCGGGTTCACCGAGCTCGACGGCCCCACGGAGACCACGCGCGCCCACTGGTGAGCAGCGGGCGCGCCAAGGGGGTGGGAAGACGGCGGGCCGAGGAGGCCCAGGTTGGGCTCGGGTCCCGGTCGGGCTCGGCCCGGCCGGCTTGGCCCAGCCCCGCTGCTCAGGCCGAGGCGGGGGCCTTGTCCCGGGCCGAGTCGCGGAACACCCACAGGCGCACGAACACGTAGAGGTACAGGCCCTCGCAGCAAGCGGAGACGACCCGGGCCACCAGCGCGTTGACCCCTACCCAGTGCAGCAGGCTGGACAGCCCCAGGATGAAGATCACGTACTGGCTGATCAGGCCGATGAAGTAGCGGCCGCCCTGGAGCGCCAGGTGCTCATGGGACTGGAAGTTGAGCCAGCGGTTGAGCAGGAGCGAGTACACCCCGGCAATCACGTAGCCCACCGTCACCGCCAAGGAGTACCACCAGTGCAAGTGGTTGTAGAACACGCTCAGGCAGGCGATGTCGAGCAGGAAGGCCGAGCCGTTGATGACCGCGTAGCCGATGAAGGTCTCGGGGACCAGCCGCCGCAGTGCCGCCGGGATCAAGCGATGGACGGCCCCGGTGAAGCGGGCGAATCGCTCGGGAGCGCGCGAGGCGCGAGTCGTGGGCGCGTCGGGGGCCGCCGGGCCGCTGAGGGGGGCGGCCGACTCGCGCGCGGCGCTCGGCTTTCCCGTCTCGACGGCGGTCTCGGGCCTCGTGCTCGACATACCAGTCCTTCCTCGCGCTCGCGTCCTGGGCCGCCAGCCGTCCTGGGCCGCCAGCCGTCCTGGGCCGCCAGCCGTGGCTCGCGGCGCTCACCATGCCGCCCCAGTCTCGCCCAGCCGCGCCCCCGCGACCAACTCCTCCAGGCCGATAGCGGGATCCGCGCCCTCCGCCCGAAGGATGAGGGACTTCGGTGCGCGGCTCGGGCGAGCCCCGCTCCCGCCGCCTCAGACAGGACCGCCACCGCCCGCCAAGAGCCTCGTCTGTGAGGCGGTGACGTTCGCGGGAGCGTCTGGCGGCACATGCGGAGGAATGATGGCCGTGCCGACTGGAACAAAGTCCTCATCCGCGCCGGCTCATCATCGGTGCGAGGATGCGGCCATGCCAGAGACACCCGCACCGCCCGCCCCCACCGGAACCGCGGCCACCGCGCGCGGCGCGCTCCACGACGTCGATGCCTACGCCCGCGAGCTCATGGACTACGTGTCCGCCTCCCCGAGCTCCTACCACGCCGCCGCCGAGGCCGCGCGGCGACTGGCCGCCGCCGGATTCACCGCCCTCGACGAGACCGAGCCCTGGGGGCCCGACACGCCTCGGCGCGGCTACGCCGTCCGCGACGGCGCCATCGCCGCCTGGGTCCTGCCCGAGGCTCCGGGGCGCGACAGCGCCTTCCGGATCGTCGGCTCGCACACCGACTCCCCCGCCCTCATGCTCAAGCCGGCGGCCCAGATGGGCCGCGACGGCTTCGCGCTCATCGGGGCAGAGGTCTACGGCGGGCCCCTGCTCAACTCCTTCCTCGACCGCGAGTTCGGCCTGGCCGGGAGGCTCGTCACCCGTGACGGAGCCGTCCACCTCGTGCGAACCGGACCGATCGCCCGCGTCGCCCAGGTCGCCCCGCACCTGGACCGCGGTGTCAACGACTCCCTCCACCTCGACCGCCAGGCCCACCTGGCCCCCATCTGGGCCCTGGGCGCCGCCGACGACGTCGAGGCCCACCTGTGCGAGATCGCCGGGATCGAGCGGGGCGACCTCGCCGGCCACGACGTCCTCACCTATCCCACCGAGGTCCCCGCCCGGTTCGGCCGCCGGGCTGAGTTCATCGCCTCCTCCCGCCTGGATGACCTCAGCTCCGTGATCGCGTCACTGGTAGCGCTGGAGTCCCTGTGCTCAGGCGAGGGCGGGCGGACGGCCGGCGGCACGGCCCCGGGCGACGTCGTCGTCCTGATCGCCAACGACCATGAGGAGGTCGGCTCCGGCACCCGCTCCGGCGCGGCCGGCCCCTTCCTCGAGCAGGTCCTGCGGCGCCTGGCGAGGGCGCTGGGGATCACCGGCGAGGCCCACGAGGCGATGCTCGCGCGCTCGACCTGCCTCAGCGCCGACGCCGCGCACTCCGTGCACCCCAACTACGACCGGCTCCACGACCCCGTCGTGCGCCCCGTGCTCGGCGGCGGGCCCGTCCTCAAGATCAACGCCCAGCAGCGCTACGCCACCGACGCGATCGGTCAGGCCCTCTGGGAGCGGGCCTGCGCGGCTGCGGGTGTGCCCCACCAGGCCTTCGTGTCCAACAACGCCGTGCCCTGTGGGACGACCATCGGGCCGATCACCGCTCAGCGCCTCGGGATCACCACCGCGGATGTCGGCCAGCCGATCCTGTCCATGCACTCCCAGCGGGAGATGTGCGCCGTCGTCGATGGGCCATGGCTGGCCCAGGCGCTCGCCGTCTACTGGGCCGGGGCATGAGCGGCGTGCGCACCGCCGGGGCGCGCCCCTCCGACCCCTGCCCCTGCGGGAGCGGCGCGGTGTTCGGCGCGTGCTGCGAGCCGATCCACGACGGCACCCCCGCCCCCACCGCCGAGGCCCTCATGCGCTCGCGGTACTCGGCCTTCGTTGTTGGTGATGAGGACCACATCTTCCGCACCTGGCACCCGCGCACGCGCCCGCCCGGGCCGTACTGCCACCCCGGAACGGCCTGGCTGGGCCTGCGGATCGTGGAGACGGTCGGCGGGGGAGCGGCGGATGAGACCGGCATCGTGGAGTTCGTGGCCCGCTACCGGGCCTGGGACGGGCGCGGCGGGGTCGTGGAGGACGAGTTGGTCGAGCGCGGCCGCTTCATCCGCCGCGCCGGCCGCTGGCTCTACGAGACCGCCCTCTGACCGAGACCGGTCGTTGTTAGGACCGAGACCGGTCGAAAACTGCGCCGAGACCGGTTCGGCGCGCCGCCCGCCCCTGGGGGCGGCGCGCCGTCGGCCGGCCTTCACCGCCAGGCGCCGCGCCAGTACTGGACGGGCAGCCCCGCCTCGCGCCAGTCGTTGACACCCAGCTCATGGGCCCAGCGCACGGGCAGGTAGGGGTCCCGCAGGGCTGGGCGGCCCGCTGCGATCGCGTCGGCATCGCCCGCGGTCAGGATCGCCTCGGCCTGCGCCGCGGAGTCGATCACCCCCACCGCGACCACGATGACACCCGCGCCCGGCCCGCCGTCGGCGACCGAGGCCGCCAGGGCGGCGCGCGCCTGCGCGGCGTAGGGCACCTGGTAGCCAGGGCCCACCGGCACCGTCCCGGGCACGTTGCCACCGGTGGACACGTGGATTGCGTCAACGCCGGCGGCCGCGAGTTCGACCGCGAAGCGCGCGGTGTCCTGGCCGGTGAGCCCGCCCTCGGCCCAGTCGGTGGCCGACAGGCGGATGCCGAGCGCCCGCGGGGCACCCGCCTCAGCGCCGTCGATAGTGCCCGCCGAGCTCCCGGCGTCGTCGATGGCGTGGCGCACCGCGGCGACCACCTGGAGCGGGAAGCGGCGGCGGCCCGACTCATCGCCCCCGAAGGCGTCGGAGCGCGTGTTGGACAGTGGCGAGAGGAACTCATGGAGCAGGTAGCCGTGCGCTCCATGGATCTCGATGAGGTCATAACCGGCGGCGGCCGCCCGGCGCGCGGCCTGGGCGAAGGCCTCCACGAGCCGCGCGATCCCGGCCTCGTCCAGCTCGCGCGGGACCGCGTGCCCCTCGCTGGGGTAGGCGATCGCGCTGGGCGCCACGAGGTCCCAGCCCTGAAGCGTCCCCGCGCGGGCGCCCGCCGCATCCGGCCGCCACGGGGGCGTGCCCGCCTTGCGGCCGCCGTGCCCGAGCTGCACCCCGGCCAGTGCGCCGCCGTCGTGGATGGCCGCGACGATGCGGCGGTGCCCCTCGATCTGGGCGTCATCCCACAGGCCCAGGTCGAACTCGGACAGCCGCCCCTCAGGGGTGACCGCGGTGGCCTCGACGATCACCGTGCCGAAGCCGCCGACGGCGCGCGTCCCGTAGTGCAGGACGTGCCAGTCGGTGGCGACGCCGTCGTGCTCCTGAGCGCTGTACATGCACATGGGTGGCAGCCACAGGCGGTTGCGGGCGGTCAGTGGGCCGATCTGGAGGGGGGGAGAGGAGGGCTGGAGTGCTCATGCCGTGACGCTACGGCCCTCTGCGCCCCAAGCGCGGGGGAAAGGCGAGGTGGGGAGCGCTGTTCTTCTCTGGGGGAACATGGGAACAGGGTGCCTGGATAGGGGGCCGGACCGGTCTCGATCCTCATTTCGACCGGTCTCGATCCTCATTTCGACCGGTCTCGCGTCTGTTTTCGACCGGTCTCGATGAGGAGGGGTGGGAGGGGTAGCGTGATGCCGTGACCTCCCGCAATCCGCAGTCCGGCTACTACCCCTACGGGCATCCCCTGCACGCCCCCGCTCCCGTGACCGCCCGGATCGACGACGTCGCCCTTGTCTTCGAGGGGGGCGGCATGCGCGGCGCCTACACCGGCGCCCTCGTGCGCGCCCTGCTGGAGGAGGGCCTGGAGTTCGGATGGGTGGGCGGCATTAGCGCCGGCGCGACGAACGCCGTCAACATGATCACCCGCGACACCTGGCGCGCCCGCGAGGCCTACCTCGCCATGCCGCTGCTCGGTGACGCCGGTGGCTGGGGCAGTTTCGCCCGCGGGCGCGGCTACTTCAACTCCGACCGTATCTACCAGCGCACCTCCGCCCCGGACGAGGAGATGCCCGTTGACTGGCCGGCCCTCGAGGCCTCCGACGCCGAGCTCGTCCTGGGCGCCTTCCGCTGCGACACCGGTGAGCAGGCCTACTTCCACCGCTCCGACATGCCCACCCCCGCGGATCTCCTCGCCCGCGCCCAGGCCTCCGCGTCCATGCCGGTGCTCATGCCCGTGGTCGAGATCGACGGCGCCCCCTACCTCGACGGCGCTCTCGGGCCCACCGGGGGGTTCGCAACCGATGCCGCGCTCGCCGACGGCTATGAGCGCCTCCTGGTGATCTCCACCCGCCCCGCCGGCTACCGCAAGCCCGAGGAGAAGCGCCCCGAGGTCTACCGGCGGCTCCTGCGGCAGTACCCCTTGGCCGCCGAGGCCCTCATCAGCCGCCCGCGTCGCTACAACGCCGCCCTGGAGGACATTGAGCGGCGCTGCGCCGAGGGCAGCGCCTACCTGTTCTGCCCCGACCGCATGGACATCGCCAACGGCGAGCTGCGCTACGACCGCCTCACCACCGCTTTCGAGGCGGGACTCGTTCAGGCCCGGCGGGAGATGCCCGCGATCAGGGCGTTCCTCGGACTCTGAGCTGGGCCCGCCGGTGCCGGGCCCGCCGGTGCCGGGCTCTCCGGTGCTGGGTCCGCGACTAGGCGCCGGCTGACGGCGACCGCCCCCTCATGGGGGCGCGCCCTCACGCGACCGCCCCCTCCCTCAGTGCGGGCGCGCCACCCCGTAGTGCGCGATCCGCTCGCCGTCGAAGCCGAAGGGCAGGATCGCGGGCACAGGCGCGCCGCCGTCGAGAGCCGTGGCGAGCCGCTCCAGGACGGCACGCTCATGCGGCGGGACCGGATCGGGGAGGTCCGCCAGGGCGAACCACTCCAGGCCCGCGCATTTCGCGCCCTCCATGATCCGTGGCTCGCCCGTCCAGGAGCGCGCGGTGAAGAAGAAGTCGACGCGCTGCTCCAGTGCTGCCCCGCCCACGTCGTTCGAGCGGTGCAGCGTGGTCAGCGGCTCGATCAGGCTCGGCTCGACAGTGACCCCCACCTCCTCGGCGGCCTCGCGCGCGGCCGTGCGGGTGACGGGCTCGCCGTCGTCCACATGCCCGGCCACCCCGCAGGCCCAGTGCCCATCCATGTAGCCGGTGCCGCGCCGCAACTGCAGGAGCACCCGCGTGCGGAGCGAGGGCGCCCCCTGCCCGGGAGCCTCGCGCAGCAGGAGGAGGTAGGCGGCGGGGATCAGGGCGAAGGGCTGAGCGGGCGGGGTCGGGCGGGGTACATTCATGGAATGACCATAAGCGGATCGCCTGGTGCGGATGCGGGGCGGGCCCCTCGGGAGGCCGGGATCGCGCGCGAGGCCCGGGAGTGGATTACCGCCGACGACGGCCGCCGCCTCGCCCTCAGCGTCTGGGCGCCTGCCGATGGCGCGGCCGATGAGGACGGCGCGCCGATGCCGCGCGCGGTCATCCAACTCGTCCACGGCATGGGCGAGCACACCGCCCGCTACGGGGCCTTCGCCCGCCGCGCCGTGGAGGCCGGCTACGCGGTGGTGGCCGACGACCACCGCGGGCACGGCCTGACGATGGCCTCCCCGGATGAGAGCGGGCACACCGCCGACGCCGACGGCGCCGAGAGGATCCTCGCCGACCTCGCCCAGGCGCGGGGCTGGATCGGGCGGGCCTTCCCCGGGCTCCCGGTCATCCTCATAGGCCACTCCTGGGGCTCCATCCTGGCGCGGGTGCTCGCCCCCAGGCTCGGGGCAGGTCCCGGGGCCGACCCCGCCGCCGCCATCGCCGGTCTCATCCTCGTGGGCACGACCGGGAGCGCCGGGATCCTCGCGGCCATCGGCCCCGCCGTCACCCGGGCGCTGTGCCTGGCGCGGGGGCCGCGCCGGCGGGAGAGGATCCTCGACGCCCTCGTGTTGGGGCCCTACAGCAAGCCCTTCTCCCCGGGCCGCACCCGGTACGACTGGCTCAGCCGGGACGAGGCGGTTGTTGACGCCTTCGTGGCCGACCCCCTGTGCGGATTCGACTACACCAACGCCTTCTATCGCGACCTCGTCGACCTCGTGCGCGCGGCCTCCAACCGCGCCATCTTCAACGCCACCCCGGCGGGACTGCCGATCCTCCTGCTGTCAGGGGCCCAGGACCCTGTGGGCGCGATGGGGAAGGGGCCTCGCTGGGTGGGGCGGCGCTACGCCAGGGCCGGGGCCTGCCCACTTGGCCTGCGCCTCTACCCGGGGGCGCGCCACGAGGCCCTCAACGAGACCAACCGCGACGAGGTGATGGGCGACATCCTGGACTGGATCGCGCGCGTCGTCTGAGGACCCGCTCAGCGGCCACCGGGGCGCGCTCGGCACCGCTGGTGGTGCCCCGGTAGCGCCCGGGCGCGACGGCGGGCGCCACCCTTCCCGTGCTCGCGAGCTCGTCTCCTGAAATTTCGCTCCTTTTGTGGGAATCGCACAAGATGGAGTGGGGTGAGGCTGCGTGGGTCCGGGGTATCCCGCTCGGAGAGCGCCCGCATACCGTGGGCCCATGATCAATAAGACCTCGCCAGCGGCCGGTGCGGCCGTTGCCACGCCCGCCTCCCACCTCGCCCTTGCCGCGCGCGAGGCGGCCCTCATCGTCCTGGGCACCGCCGCCCTCGCCCTCATCGGCCAGGTCTCGCTACCGCTGCCCTTCACCCCGGTCCCGGTGACCCTGGGCTCCCTGGCCGCCCTCGGCGTCGGCGCGGTGCTCGGCAGCCGGCGCGGCATCGCCTCCTCCCTCCTGCTGGCGGGGCTGGCCGCCGTCGGGGCGCCGGTCCTCGCCGGTTGGAGCGGTGGGGTGACCGCCTCCTTTGGCTATGTCCTCGGCTACGCCCTGGCCGCGGGGCTCGCCGGCCGTGTCGCGCGGTCGGACGCCGGCCTTCCCGTCCGTTTCGCCCTCATGCTCATCGCCTCGAGCTCTGTGTTCGTCCCCGGGGTCATCTGGCTCAAGATCGCCCTGGGGGTGGGCTGGGGCAAGGCCGTCGCCCTGGGGCTGACGCCCTTCATCATCGGCGACGTCCTCAAGTCCGCCTTCATGACGGTGGTGACCGCCAAGCGCCGCTGAGCGCGCCGTCAACTCCACGACCGGCCCGGGTGATCGACGCCCGGGCCGGTCGCGCGCCCGGCGCGGGGCGGGGGACAGCGCGGGCCCGGCGCGGGGCGAGCCTGGGGGACGCGAGTTGACGCGCTGTGCCTTCCGACCCACGTATTGTCCCGGCCGGGGCACTATCGTTCCGCCATGAGCGCCGAGCTGTCCGTCCTCGACCCCGTCCCCTCCGCCGTCGGACGCGGCTGGGGCCGCGCCCTGACCGAGATGCGCGAGTTGGCGCGCGCGGCGGACAGGGCCGGCTACGCCCGATACTGGGTCACCGAGTACCACGCCTCCCCCCTCTACCTGTCCTCGGCCACCCCGATCCTGCTCGGCCAGGTTCTCGCCGCGACGGAGCGGATCGGCGTGGCCGGCTGCTCGATGCTCCCCAATCACCCGCCCCTGGTCGTCGCCGAGCAGTTCGGGACGCTCGCCACGATCTACCCCGGGCGGGTCGGGATCGGGCTGGGGCGCGCGCCCGGCACGGACGCGCTGACAGCGGGGGCGCTGCGGCGGGGCCCGGCGGACCCCGCCGCCTTCACATCGAGCATCACCGACATCCTGGGCTACGTGGGTCACGGTGAGCCGGGCGGTCCGGGGAGCCGGGTCCGGGCGGTCCCGGGGGAGGGGACCCGCACGCCCGTCTGGGTACTCGGATCCTCGGTCAACGGCGCGAGGGTCGCCGGCGCGCTGGGCCTGCCCTTCGTCGTCGCCTCGCATTTCGCCCCCTCGCAGGCCGAGGCGGCCGTGGCCACCTACCGGTCGGTCTTCGACGCCTCCGCGCCGACGGCCACCATTGAGGCCCCGCGCGTGGCCGCGGCGGTGAACGCTGCCGTCGCGCCCAGCGATGATGAGGCGCGCAGCCTCTTCTCCACCGCGATGGCCTGCGCGGCGCGGCTCGTGTCCGGCGCCCCGGGACCGTTGGAGCCGCCGCTGGAGGATCCGGAGGGCTGGCGGGCGCTGGCGGCCGGGAGGGAGGGCGCTGTCGAGGAGGCGATGCGCCTGTCTTTCGTGGGGGCGCCCGAGACCGTGGTCACCGGCCTGCGCGATCTTGAGGAGCGCTGGGGCCTGGAGGAGGTCCTCGTCCTGTCCTACATCTACGACGCCGCCGCCCGCCGCCGCTCCTACGAGCTCCTCGCCTCCGCCTGGCGCCCCTGACCCCCATGAGCGAGACCGGTCGAAAATAGGAGCGAGACCGGTCCGCGAACCGGTCTCGCTCCTATTTTCGACCGGTCTCGCTGAGAGGGGAGGGGGAGGATGGGCGCATGATCACGGTTCCCACAGTCATCATCCGCCCCCGGTTTGGGTGCCCCCTCACGCTCCTCGTGGCGGGACTCGGGGCCGCGCTCGCGGTCACGATCGGCATCAACGACGGTGCCCGGCCCCTCCTCATCGCCCTGGCCTGCGCCCTGGCCGCGACGGCCGCGGCCTACGCCCTGTGGTGGCAGCCCGAGCTGCGTCTCGACGAGCGCGGCCTGACCGTGCGCAACCTCCTGGCCACCCACCGTGTCGGCTGGGGCGCCTACCAGCGCTGCGGTGGCCGCTGGGGCCTGGAGATCATCACTTGCGACGGCGCCCGCGTCCCCGTCTCCGCCGCGCCCCGCCAGGGCGGGCTGTCGATCGGCGTCAACCGGCAGATCGAGCGGTCGCGCGCCGCCGTCGGGGAGCGCCCGGCGCCGGCGGGCGGCGAGGGACTCCTCCCTGGAGCCGGGGGCCGCGGCCTGGATGGCGCTCACGGTCGTGGCCGCCCCATCGTGCTGGCCCTCACCGCGGAGCGCGCCGCCGACCTCATCGAGGCCTACCGCGCGCGCCTTGAGAGCGCCGGCGTGACTGGCGCGGGGGGTGATTCCGGCGCCGCGGCGTCCTCGTGCGAGCGCGCCGCCCGTCGCAACCCGGGCGCGATCGCTGTGATATCGATCGCTGCGATCGCCGTCGTCGTGGCCGTCACCCTGGTCCTGGTGTAGGCCGTGAGCGGCAGCACAGGAGCGGTGTCACCCTCGCCATGGCGCGCCGGGCGGGCGCGCGACTAGCCTTGGCCCGCTGTGCGCCTCGCGCGCGGTGTCGACCTGGCACCGCGTCCTTCCCGGGCGCTCCCCAGACGGAAGAAGAGCCCACACATGACCGTGCGCCAGGACCTGCGCAACGTCGCCATCGTCGCCCACGTCGACCATGGCAAGACCACCCTTGTCGACGGGATGCTCTGGGAGGCGGGCGCGTTCGGCGCCCGAGCCACGCAGGAGAACACCGCTGAGCGGGTCATGGACTCCGGCGAGCTTGAGCGCGAGAAGGGCATCACGATCCTCGCCAAGAACACGGCCGTCCATTACGCGGGCCCCGCCGCGGTCGAGGCCGGCCTGCCGGACGGCATCACCATCAACGTCATCGACACCCCCGGCCACGCCGACTTCGGTGGCGAGGTCGAGCGCGGCCTGTCGATGGTCGACGGCGTCGTCCTCCTCGTGGACGCCTCTGAGGGGCCCCTGCCGCAGACCCGGTTCGTGCTGCGCAAGGCCCTGGCCGCGAGCCTGCCGGTCATCCTCGTGGTCAACAAGGTGGACCGCCCCGACTCCCGCCTTGACGAGGTGGTCTCGGAGTCCACCGACCTGCTGCTCTCGCTGGCCTCGGACCTCGCGGACGAGGACCCGGGCATCGACCTCGACGCCGTCCTCGACGTCCCCGTCATCTACGCCTCCGCCAAGGCCCGCCGGGCGGATACCGCCCAGCCGGCCGACGGCGAGCTGCCCGCCAATGAGGACCTCGAGCCCCTCTTCCGCACGATCATCGAGCGGATCCCCGGACCCTCCTACGACGAGGGCGCTCCCCTCCAGGCCCACGTCACCAACCTGGACGCCTCCCCGTTCCTGGGCCGCCTGGCGCTGCTGCGCATCCACAACGGCACGATCCGCAAGGGGCAGGCCGTGGCCTGGGCCCGCCATGACGGCACCCTGGCCAACGCGCGCGTCTCCGAACTGCTGGTCACCGAGGGCCTGGACCGCAAGCCCGCCGAGGAGGCCCACGCCGGTGACATCGTGGCCATCGCGGGCATCGAGGACATCACCATCGGCGAGTCCCTCGTCGACCCCGAGGATCCCCGCCCGCTGCCCCTCATCACGGTCGACGATCCCGCCATCTCCATGACCATCGGGATCAACACCTCCCCGATGGCCGGGCGCACCAAGGGCGCCAAGGTCACGGCCCGCCAGGTCAAGGACCGCCTCGACCGCGAGCTCATCGGCAACGTCTCCCTGCGCGTCCTGCCGACCTCCCGCCCGGACGCCTGGGAGGTCCAGGGGCGCGGCGAGCTCGCCCTGGCGATCCTGGTGGAGCAGATGCGCCGTGAGGGATTCGAGCTCACCGTCGGCAAGCCCCAGGTCGTGACCCGCATGATCGACGGCAAGCGGCACGAGCCCGTCGAGCGCATGACGATCGACGTCCCCGAGGAGCACCTGGGCGCCGTCACGCAGCTCATGGCGGCCCGCAAGGGCCGCATGGAGACGATGACCAACCACGGCACCGGCTGGATCCGCATGGAGTTCCTCGTGCCCGCGCGCGGCCTCATCGGCTTCCGCAGCCAGTTCCTCACCGACACCCGCGGCACGGGCATCGCCTCCTCCATCGCGGAGGGCTACGAGCCCTGGGCCGGCCCGATCGTCTCGCGCACCACGGGATCCCTCGTCTCGGACCGTGCGGGCGCCGTCACCGCCTACGCCCTCATCCGCCTCCAGGACCGCGGCACCTTCTTCGTGGAGCCCACTCAGGAGACCTACGAGGGGCAGGTCGTGGGGGAGAACCCCCGCAATGAGGACATGGACGTCAATGTCGTGCGCGAGAAGCAGCAGACCAACATGCGCTCCTCCACCGCCGACTCCTTTGAGGGGCTCGTGCCGCCCCGCAGGCTCACCCTCGAGGAGGCCCTCGAGTTCGCCGCTGATGACGAGTGCGTGGAGGTCACCCCTGAGGCCGTGCGCATTCGTAAGGTGATTCTTGATTCCCAGGAGCGGTTCAAGGAGGCGGCTCGCCGCCGTCGTTCCCAGTCCTGATGACCGCCCTTCCCTGGAGGTTCCCTCATGAATGACGCCGTGACCAGCCCTGACGAGGCCACTGCTGCGCTGGAGGCCCTGCATGCCGCCACCCCCGACCACGCTGCGGAGGCGGCCGAGGGCGAGGCGGCGCTCGACGGCGATGCCCTCGCCGAGGCCCCGCCCGCGGAGGGGGGCGCGCCCGACGCTGGCGATGCTGACTCCCCCGAGGCCGGGGGCGCGGTCCCCGATGCCGTGCTGCCGGCCGACGCCGCCATCGCGGCGAGCGCCCTGGCGATCGCCACCCTGGCCGACCGGATCGGCGTCGTCCTGCCCAAGGCCGTCGCCCCCGGGGAGGTGGAGGAGGGCGCCAGGACCGCGGCCGACGGCGGCGCCGAGCCCGCCGACGACGCCGAGGGAGCGCCCTCGGACGCGCCCACTGAGAGCGGCGGAGCTCAGACGGGTCAGGCCGGAAGCGCGGCCGCTGGGGAGAACGCCGAGCCCGCCGACCTGGCCGGGGTCTCCGACGCCGCCGTCGCTGCCGCCGCCTTGGGCGTTGTCGCCGCGGGAGCGCGCGCCGCTGTCCCGCCGGCCGGTGCCGAAGCCCCGGGCGATGCCGGTGCGGCCGCACGCCCGATCCATGCCCTGCCCGAGACCGCCACCCCGGAGATCGCCGTCGAGGAGGCGGATTCCGAGGCCGGCGCTGATACCCAGGGGGACCGAGCCGCTGATCGCCCCGGTGAGGATGAGGGGGCCGGCCGAGCTGCCGCCCTCCTCGGCCTGGCCAAGGGGCCCGTCCGCAACCCCCGGCGCCTCATGATCGCCGCCGGGGCCCTCGTCGCCACGGCGTGGCTCGGCTCGGCGATCTGGACCACCCAGGCCCTCGCCGATGGTTCGACCGTCGGCGGGGTGAGCGTCGGGGGGATGAGCCCATCGGAGGCGAGGAGCGCCGTCGAGCAGTCCTTCGCCCAGAGCCTGGCCCAGCCGGTCACAGTCACCGCGGGCGATAAGTCCGCCCAGATCACGCCCGCGGACTCTGGCGTGAGCGTGGACGCCGCTTCCAGCGTCGGCCGCCTGACGGGCTTCACCCTCAACCCGCTCACCATCATCGACCGCCTCGGCGGGGCCTCGGTGCCCGCCGCCACCTCCGTGGACTCGGCCGCCCTGACCCGCAGCCTCAACGGCCACCTGGACGAGCTCTCGTCGGGCACCGTCAACGCCGAGATCTCCCTGCGGGGCACCAAGCCCGTGGTCTCGCCGAGCCGCGCCGGCACCGGCGTCGACGTCGAGGCCTCGGTCAGCGGACTGTCCTCGGACTGGCCGCTGGGGGCCTCCACCATCGCCCTCGTCGAGGGGACCACGAGCCCCGCCATCACCGACGAGCAGGCCCAGTCCTACGCCGACAGCGTCATCGCCCCCGTCCTGTCCGCGCCCGTGACGGTCACCGCGGATGCGGCGACGACGGCCGCTCCCGCCACCGGCTCCCTGACCCTGAGCCCCCAGGAGCTCGCCCCCATGCTGCGCATTAGCGCCAAGACGGGCGAGTTGTCCACCACCCTCGACCCTGACGCGCTGCGCCAGGCGGTGGTCGCGGCGATGGGCTCCCAGATCGAGAGGGCCGCCGTCGAGTCCGGGTGGACCATCGAGGGCCGCGCCGACGCCAGACCGCAGTACGTGGCGCCCGTCGACGGCCTGGCCATCGACACCACCGCGCTGTCCACCCAGATCATCACCATCGGCAGCACCCAGGTGGGGTCTTCCCAGCGCGCGGTCGTCCTGCCGATGACCTCCTCCGCGCCCTCCTCCACCACCGCTGAGGCGGACTGGGGGATCAAGGAGATCGTCGGCGAGTACGCCACCGACTACTACGAGGACGCCGCCCGCACCCAGAACCTCATCGCGGGCGCCGCCGCGCTCAACGGCAAGATCGTCAAGCCGGGGGCTACCTTCTCCACGAACGAGTCCCTGGAGCCCGTGGACGCCGAGCACGGCTTCACCTCCTCCGGGGTCATTCTCGACGGGGTCCACACCGAGGCGTTCGGGGGCGGGCTCTCCCAGATCGGCACCACCGTGTTCAACGCCGCCTACGAGGCCGGGATGGACGACGTCGAGCACCATCCCCACTCCTACTGGTTCGATCGCTACCCGGCGGGGCGCGAGGCCACCCTGTGGTCCCCGGAGAAGGACGTCAAGTTCACCAACTCGACCCCCTATCACGCGCTCATCCAGGCCTGGGTGGTGGACGGCAAGGTGCACGTGCGCCTGTGGTCCACGCGTCACTACGACGTCTCGATCGTCTCCGGTGAGAAGCAGGGCTACACCCCCATCCGCACTGTCAACCGCTCCGGCCCCCGCTGCGAGCCCTACGGTGGGGGAGAGGGCGGTTTCTCCATCACGGTGACCCGCAGCCGCAAGGCCCCGGACGGCACCGTTACCGAGGACACCCTCCGCACCACCTATGACCCTGACAACGCCGTGACCTGCTCCGGCGGGGGCGCCCCAGCGCATCCGCCGAGCGCTCAGGCCGGGCAGTCCCAGGGCCCGGGCCCCTCCTCCCAGACGAGCCCGCAGGGCCAGGAGGCGCCGTCCGGCGGGTCGTCGGACGGCCCCGCGGCCGCCGCCCCGGTGCCCCCGGCCGCTCCGGCGCCCCCGGCTCCTCAGGCCCAGGCGGCGCCCCCCGCCGAGGAGGCCGTGCCCCAGCCGACGCCCGATGCCAAGGCGGGCTTCGGCCGACAGGACTAGGCGTATCGCGCCGTCGGATGGGGGCGACTGGGAGCGGTCCTGGACGCCCGCGCGGGCGTGCTCGCCGCCACTATGCGGTCGTCTTGGGGATTCGGCCCGGGCGGGACAATACTTGGGCTTGATCGGGCGCCGCCGGTGAGCGGCGCCGGGCCCTAGTCGAGAGGAACCCCGCCATGACCTACGTCATCGCCCAGCCGTGCGTGGATGTCAAGGATCGTGCCTGCGTCGACGAGTGTCCGGTGGACTGCATCTACGAGGGCGAGCGGAGCCTGTACATCAACGCCGACGAGTGCGTGGACTGCGGCGCCTGCGAGCCCGTCTGCCCCACGGAGGCGATCTTCTACGAGGACGACGTCCCCGAGGAGTGGGCGGACTACACCCGCGCCAATATCGACTTCTTCGAGTTGCGCGGCCTCGGCTCGCCCGGCGGTGCCCAGAAGACCGGCGCCCTGGACTATGACGACCCCATGGTCGCCGCCCTGCCCCCGCAGAACGAGGACTACCGCGCCGAGCACGGTCTCGACTGAGGCCGCCGCGCCCTGACAGGCGCCCGCGCGGTCATCGTCGGCTTCGCGTCTCCGGTGACGACTTCGGTGGGCGGGGCGCGGGCCGGTCGATATAAGCACGAACTCGCTGAGGGTTGGAGGACAATGCCGGGGTGAACGCCTCTATGGACCGGCCCCGCGCCCTGCCCCGCCCGCTCGCCCTCCCGGACTTCCCCTGGGATGCGCTCGCCCCCTACCGGGCCCGCGCGGCCGAGCACCCCGGAGGCGTCGTCGACCTCGCCGTCGGCACCCCCGTGGACGACACTCCGACCATCGTTCGCGAGGCCCTTGCGGCCGCCGCCAACGCCCCCGGCTACCCGGCCGCCGTCGGCACTCCCGCGCTGCGCGGGGCCATCATCGACTGGGCCGCCCGCCGCCGCGGCGTCACCGGTCTGACCGACGCCCACGTCATCCCCACGATCGGCTCGAAGGAATCCGTCGCCCTCCTGCCCCTCCATCTCGGGGCGGGCCCCGGCGACCTCGTCCTCCACCCCCGCGCCGCCTACCCCACCTACGACGTCGGCGCCCGCATTGCCGGGGCCACGCCCATCCCCGTCGACACTGACGCCGATCCCGCCACTTGGGACCTCCCCGACGGCGCGGGCACCCCCGACCGCCCCATCGCCATGATCTGGCTCAACAGCCCCGGCAACCCCGACGGTCATGTGCTCGGCGTCGACCAACTGGCGCGGATCGTCACCTGGGCGCGCGAGCGCGGCGCCGTCGTCGTCTCCGACGAGTGCTACGCCGAACTCGGCTGGGAGGCCCCTTGGGATTCCGAGGCCATCCCCAGCCTCCTCGACCCCCGCGCCACGGGCGGGGACATGAGCGGGCTGCTGGCCCTGTACTCCCTGTCCAAGCAGTCCAACCTCGCCGGCTACCGCGCCGCCCTGCTCGCCGGGGACCCCGTGCTCGTGGGCGCCGTCACCGAGATCCGCAAGCACACCGGGATGCTCCCGCCCGCGCCGGTCCAGGCCGCCATGGCCACTGCCCTGGCCGACGACGCCCACGTGGCCGCCCAGCGCGAGGCCTATCGTGCCCGTCGCGAGGCGCTCGTCGAGGCGACGGCAGCAGCCGGCCTCGTGGGCGATCCCGCATCCGTGGCGGGCCTCTACCTGTGGCTCGGCCTGCCCGAGGGGGCCGCCGCCCGGGGCTCCTACGAGCTCGTCGGAGCCTTCGCCGAGCTTGGGATCGTCGTCGCCCCCGGCGACTTCTACGGGGAGGCGGGCGCCGGGCGAGTCCGCATGAGCCTGACCGGCACCGACGAGCGCGTGGCGGCCGCCTGCGAGCGCCTGCGGTCGCCCCATGCGGCCGCGCTCTTCCGCCCCTGAGCGGTCGCCCGCCTCCGGGGCGACGCCGTGGGGGGCCCGGCCCATCCTCAGAGGTGACGGGGAGGTGACAGCGCGATCGCTACAGTGAGGCGGACCCCGTGGCACCAGGCCCACCGGCTCGAGGCGCCCGCCCGCGCGGAGCGCCGAACAGGGAGGAGACCGACATGACCGACACCAGCCCCGCCGCCAGCGCCCCCGCCGCCGAGCCGCGGTCCCTCAACGACAGCGACGCCGTCGGGATCCTCACCATCGAGGACCGCCGCCTGGAGCTCCCCCGCGCCTACGCCACCGAGGGCTCTGACGGTCTGGGCGTGGGCAAGCTCCTCGCCTCCACCGGCATGGTCACCCTCGACCCGGGCTTCACGAACACGGCCTCGTGCGCCTCCGGGATCACCTACATCGACGGCGACGCCGGCGTGCTGCGCTACTGCGGCTACCCCATCGAGGAGCTCGCCAAGTCCTCCTCCTTCCTGGAGGTCGCCTTCCTGCTCATCAACGGCGAGCTCCCCGACGCCGAGACCTTCGAGCGCTTCGAGCGGCGCATCGCCCGCCACCGCCTCCTCCATGAGGACTTCCGCAGCTTCTTCACCGCGTTCCCCTCCTCCGGGCACCCCATGGCGATCCTCCAGGCGGGCATCTCTGGCCTGGCCACCTACTACGAGGACACCCTCAACCCGCACGACCCCTACGAGCGCGAGCTCGCGACCGTCCTGCTGCTGAGCAAGATGCCGACGATGATCAGCTACATCGCCCGGCGCGCCATCGGCCTGCCCCTGGTCTACCCGGACCCCAAGTGCGGATACGTGGAGGACTTCCTGCGCCTGACCTTCGGGATGCCCTACCAGTCCTACGAGATCGACCCCGCGATCGTGAAGGCCCTGGACATGCTCCTCATTCTCCACGCCGACCACGAGCAGAACTGCTCCACCTCCACGGTGCGGCTCGTCGGCTCGGCGGACGCCAACATGTACGCCTCCGTGGCCGCGGGCGTGGGGGCCCTGTCTGGTCCGCTGCACGGCGGCGCGAACGAGGCCGTCCTGCGGATGCTCGACACGATCCAGGCCTCGGGCATGAGCACCGCCGAGTTCGTCCGCAAGGTGAAGGACAAGGAGGACGGCGTGCGGCTCATGGGCTTCGGCCACCGGGTCTACAAGAACTACGACCCGCGCGCCGCCATCGTCAAGGCCACCGCCCATGACGTGCTCACCCGCCTGGGCAGCGACTCCGGTGATCGAATGCTCCAGATCGCCATGGAGTTGGAGGAGACGGCCCTGAGCGACGAGTACTTCGTCTCGCGCCGCCTCTACCCGAACGTGGACTTCTACACCGGCCTCATCTACCAGGCGATGGGCTTCCCCACGAAGATGTTCACGCCCCTGTTTGCCCTGGGGCGCCTGCCCGGGTGGATCGCCCAGTACCGCGAGATGATCTCCGATCCCGCCAAGCGCATCGGTCGTCCCCGCCAGGTCTACACCGGCGCCACCGAGCGGCACTACGTGGCCATCCACCGCCGCAAGCACTCCGACGCCGTCTACCCCGCCACCCGTTCGGGCGAGCGCGCGCTCGACCGCGTCAACAAAGTGTGAGTCGGTCCTCCCGGGCGGCGGGGAGGTTCCCTCCTTCGATCCCCCACTGGCGCTCGGCGGCCGCCCGCCGCGGCTGAGGCCGCGGGGGCCGGCTAGCGCGCGGCCCCGAGTTCGATGCTCTTGCCGCCGCGGGGAAGGGCCTCGACGGCGCCGGACTGCGAGTTGCGGCGGAACAGGACGTTCGAGGCGCCGGCGAGTTCACGGGCCGCCACCACGCGCGGCTCCCGGAACAGGCCGTGCCCACCGGGGACGACGCCGCCTGACGGCATCACTGACACCCTCGTCCCGGCGGTGATGAACAGGCCGGCCTCCACGACGCAGTCGTCGCCCAGCGGGATGCCCAGGCCCGAGTTGGCGCCCAGCAGGCAGCGCTCGCCGATGCTCACGCGCCTCAGCCCGCCGTCGGCGACCATCCCCATCGTGGAGGCGCCGCCGCCGATGTCGGAGCCGTCTCCGATGAGGACCCCCTGCGAGACGCGCCCCTCCACCACGGAGCGGCCCAAGGTGCCCGCGTTGTAGTTGACGAAGCCCGATGCCAGGACCGACGTGCCCTCGGACAGGTACGCGCCCAGGCGCACGCGGGCGCCGTCGGCGATCCTCACGCCCGTGGGCACCACGTAGTCCACCATCCGCGGGAACTTATCCACGGAATGCACCTGGACCGGGTGGCCCAGGGCCCGGCGCAGGCGCATGCGGGTGGCCTCGAAGCCCTCCGCGGCGCAGGGGCCCACCGCCGTCCACACCACACTGGGCAGGTGGGACAGGATTCCGTCCAGGTTCACCGTGTTCGGCTCGGCCAAGCGGTGCGAGAGCACATGGAGGCGCAAGTAGGAGCCGGCGACGGTCCGCGGGGAGTCGTCGAGATCCACCCAGGTGCGCACCACCGTGGTGTGGACCCCCCGCGCCTCATCCTTGGTCTCCATCGCGGAGAGCGTGGCGAGCAGATCGGCATGGCCGTCCTCGGGCTCCTCGCCGAGGACCGGCCGCGGGTACCAGACATCGAGGGTGGAGCCGTCGTCGGTGACGGTGGCCAGGCCGAGGCCCCAGGCGCTTCGCGTTGTCATGGCCCTACCCTACGGGAGGCCCCCCGACACGGCCCGGCTCTCCCGGTATCCGGGCCGGGCGCGCCCGGGTGGCACAATCGCATCCATGGAGCGCACCACGATCCACCTCATGCGTCACGGCGAGGTCCACAACCCCGAGGCCGTCCTCTACGGGCGCATGCCCGGCTACCACCTCTCCGAACTCGGTCAGCGCATGGCGGAGCGCGTCGCGGAGGTCCTGCGCTCCACCGATCACGACATCGCCGCCGTCATCACCTCCCCCCTGGAGCGCGCCGTCGAGACCGGCGCCCCCACCGCGCGGGCCTACGGGCTGGAGGCGACGACGGACGAGCGCCTCATCGAGGCCGGCAACCACTTCGAGGGGGTCGCCGTCAACCGCAACCGCTGGGTGCTGGCGCATCCGCGCCATTGGCTGTATTACACCAACCCCCTGCGCCCGTCCTGGGGCGAGCCCTACGCCGAGCTCGTGACCCGCATGAGCGGGGCCATCCGCTCCGCGCTGCCCCTCGCGCGCGGGCGCGAGGCGCTGCTCGTCTCCCACCAGCTGCCCGTGTGGGCCACGCGGCTCTGGGTGGAGGGGCGCCCCCTGGCGCACGATCCCCGGCGCCGCCAGTGCGCGCTCGCCTCGCTGACCTCCCTCACTTTCGACGGCGGGACGCTCGTAGGCGTGGACTACTGGGAGCCCGCGGGCGAGCTCCTGCATGTGGCTGAGGACATGGTTCCCGGAACCTCCGCCGCCAGTGAGAAGGGAGCAGCGTGACCTCTCAGAACACGCAGGGGGAGAAAGCGGGGAAGCAGGCGGGGGGCGAGCTCGGGGACGGCTCCGGGACGCGCCCCGATGAGGCCGTCGAGGCGGGCGTCAGCGGTCCTGGGAGCGGTGGCAGCGCCAGGCCCGCGTCGAGTGGCGGGAGCGCTCGCGGCGCTGATGGCGCTCGCGGCGCTCGCGGCGCTGATGGCGCGGACAGCGCTCGCAGCGCTGCGAATGCCGACGGCGCTGGGGCCCCGGGAGCCGCGACCAGCGCGGCTGGCCCGGATGCTCCTGCGGGCGACGGCGTCGCTCGCCGCGGCGCCTCATCCGACGACGCGGCGAGCGCGAGAGGCCCAGGGCTCCCGGGAGGCGCGAGCGGTCCGAAGGAGGCCCCGCCGTCGTTCAGGCCCGTGAGCGCCGGGAGCCCAGTGGCCCCGGGGAGCCCAGATCGCCCGAGGATCGCGAGCGGCCCCGATAGCGCGCAGAGGGAGCCCGATGCGGCCGGTGCCCCGATGGCTGGGCCGAGAAGGGGCCTCATCCGCCGACCGCCGAAGACTGACGAGGTCGTCACCATCAAGGTCCGCGAGATCTTCGACATTGTCGACGCCCGCGAGGCCCAGGCCGCCTCGGAGCGCCTCGCGGCGGAGAGGGCCGCCGCGAGGCCGAGCTGGACTGGGCAGGACTTCGTGTGGTGGAACACCGCCGCCGTTCTCACCGCCGCTCGCGCCGGGCGCCGCCCCAACCCTGTCTCGCCGATCATCGACCCCGTGCGCGGCTCCTTCGGGTCGGGGGAGTGCATGCTGGCCAGTTGTGATGCCGAGCTGCTCATGTGGCGGCGCGGTGACGCCACCTACAACCCGTCCAGGGGGTTCTTCCTCGCGGGCGGGCCAGTGGGGCTGGCGCTGACCGCCGCCTTCTTCGGCGGGCAGGCCGTGGTCAACAAGAGGAGGCGCCGTGCCGCCGCGGCGGACGCCGTCGAGAAATGGCGCCACCTGGCCAACGCCCGCGTGACCGTGTCCACGCACGGCATCTACATCGGAACGGGCGAGGGCATCATGCCGGTGGGCTACCACGAGGTTCAGGAGGTGGCCTCCACCGGCCCGGGCGAGATCGTCATGGCGGCGAGCAACGCCAAGGGCACCGCGCGCTGGAAGCTGCGCGGCCAATGGGCCGAGCTCGTCCTCGTTCTGTGGTCGGTGCTGTACATGCCCGAGCACCCGCAGGTGGTGGGCCGCACCTGGCTGCCCCAGGGCTGGCTGGATCACGCGGCGGCGAACGGCTACCCCGTTGACACCTCCACCTGGCCGCGCTTCAGCCCGAACCCGGATCCGCCCCCTCTCCCCTGAACCGAGACCGGTCGAAAACACGGGCGAGACCGGTCGTTGTTAGGGGCGAGACCGGTTGGTTGTCCGCAGGGCGGTGCTGGTGGGGTGGGGTTGGTGGGGGTTTTCCACAGATTGGCGGTGGGGTCTAGCGCCGGGGGTGGGTAGGGCCCTAGGGTTGGGGCCCGACGGCGATGCCGCCGTCGTCTGGGGCCGACCTGGGGCCTCGCGCTTGCCCTGGTCCACGACCGCATCGACTCCTCGCTTGGAAGGCCCCAGAACCCATGACCCCCGCGCCCCGCTTTCGGCACCACCAGGTCAGCGCCGAACCCTCGCAGCCTCGCTCCTCCCATGCCGATGCCCCCATGGCACCCCGACGACGCGGCGCCGCCCCTCACCCACCCGGCCGGCGGCGCCAGAGCCTCCAAGCGCTGACAACGCGCTGGGCGCACCCCATCGCTCTGGTCCTTCTGGCCTGCTGCGCCCTGGCCCCAGGACTACTGATCCTGACGGCCTGCGCCAAGGACCCCACCCCGGCGCCGACCACTCCGACGACGTCGCCCACCCAACACACCGAAACCCCCGCCAGCGCGGCGGCCACTCCCAGTGCCAGCGCGACCCCCTCACTCAGCCCCGAGCTGGCCGCTCAAAGAGCCACCGCCCTGGCCATGCCCAAGCCCCCCACCCCACCCGAGGCCACCGAAAACACCCAACAAGGCGCCGTAAGCGCCGCCGTGCACTTCATCGAACTCTACCGCTACGCCTTCATCACCGGCGACACCACAGACCTAGCCGCCATGAGCGAAGACAGATGCACATTCTGCGCCTCTGCGATCAATGCGATGACCGATCTTCACGATAAGGGAGGCTGGAGCAATCCCTGGAAACTGGAACTCACAGAATTTCAATATATCTCACCAGGAGAGGGAAAGGAGTACTGCGGAGTCAGGGCCACAATGAAGAGTACCGAGTCGACGTCTATTAGAAAGGGCGAAACAGTCGTAGTGGAACCGGCGGAAGAGAAGACCTTATTCCTCGCCTTGCGATACTACAATGACGCCTGGCATGTTGGCGAGGTATCCACAGAATGATGATGGAAACAATGAGCCTTCTTGTGATCTCCTGCTTATTCTTGACCTCACCTCCTCCCATTATTGCGGGATCTGATAATGCTGGCGCCGCAAGGCAGATTGACAGTTATGGATCCGGAAATACTATTGTCACTCAATCATTGACGGCGGAGGAGGTTGTCGTCCAAAGCGATTCCCCGTCGTCGACCGGCGGGAACGATGGGGGCGGGCCAGCAGTGGTGGTCTCGGCCGGACAGCCCCAGACCATACCCGTGGAAGGCAGTTACATCTGCGACGGGCAAGACGCCCAGGGCAACAATAGCGGCGCGTGCCGCTTCCAACCAGCACCAGCCGCCCCGGCCCTGGCCCCGGCCCCGGCGCCGATCGTCCTGATCTCCCGCGACGTGGCCACCCTCATCGTCGAGAGCTCGGGCATCACCCTCCAACCACCCGGGGACACCATCTTGCTGCACATGCCCCTGATCGCCCACACCAACCCCAGCACCCGAACACTATCCACCACCGTGGGCCCCACCCGCGTGGATATCGAGGCCACGCCCGCCACCTACACCTGGAACTGGGGGGATGGCACCACCACGACCACCACCGACCCCGGGCATCCCTACCCCCACCACACCATCACCCACCAATACGCCACCACCGCCAACAACGTCACCGTCACCCTGACCACCACCTGGACCGCCCGCTACCGCCCCACCGGCACCACCACCTGGAAACCCGTCGACGGCTACATCACCACCACCCAAACCGCCCCGCCCTTCAACATCCGCCGCCTGGTCCCCTACCTCACCGACGACGCCGAAGAGCACCAAAACCACTAACCCACCCCTAAACCAATCTCACCCCTGACACCAACCGGTCTCGCCCGTGATATCGACCGGTCTCGACATCATTTTCGACCGGTCTCGCTCCTCATAACGACCGGTCTCGCTCGTGATTTCGACCGGTCTCGATGACAGCGGGGGGGGGGAGGTCAGCGCAGGACGTATGCGGTCATCCAGCGGCGCATGGCGCCCAGGACCTGCTCGCGCACGGGAGGTGCGGAGAGGATGAGGTCGTGCACGGCGCCGTCGAAGCGCGCCACGGTGACGAGCGACCCCAGGGCGAGGGAGCGCCGGGCCGTCGCGTCGACGTCGATCACCGTGTCCGTCCGACGCGAGTCCGGTGTCCACGTGACCCCCAGGCGCGAGCGCGCCGACACCATCGACAGCACCGGGCAGCGGATGTCGAGCCCTGCCGCCACCCGGGCCTGACCGGCGAGGATCGCCTGCAACCATCCGGGCCGGATTGGCGCGCCGGGCCGGTGGACCCACTCGTCGTTGATCCGCCAGCCGCGCACCCACGGGTCGTCGACCCACGCGGGATCCGGCTCGCCGTCGCGCTCGTCCCAGCCATCGGTGACGCGGAAGCACTTCTCGGCGGGCAGGCTCGGCGTCGGCAGGGGGCGGCGAGGATCATGGCGCGCCAGGGCGCGCAGCACCGGCTGGCCGAGGAGTCTGGCCGGCGCCGCCCCCTGGATCTCCAACCATGGGGAGGCCAGGATGAGCGCCCGCAGCGCCCCCGGGTGGCGGTCCGCCCACAGGGAGGCCACGAGCCCGCCCGTGGAGTGCCCGTAGCCGACGACGTCGATCCCGTCCCCGCGCTCGGCCCGGATGATGCCGAGGGATTGGCCGATCTCCTCATCGTAGTCGTCGAGCGACGTCGTCCAGCCGAGCATCTGCCCCTTGCGCAAGGAGCGCCCGTAGCGGCGCAGGTCGAGGGCGTAGAAGGCCCCGCCCAGCCGGGAGATCTCCCGCGCCAGGTGCGTGTGGAAGAAGTAGTCGTTCCATCCGTGCAGGTAGAGCCAGGCGAAGGAGGGGGTTGTGGGCGTGCCCGGCAGCGCGAGGGGGTCCTCCGCGGGCACATGCCGCACCAGGGTGGCGACGGCGCCGTCGGCCTCCTCATCCGACAGCAGCTCCAGGGTGCGGGCCTGGAAGCCGGGTCCGAGGTGGTCAGGGCCCCAGCCGTCGGCGGCTCCCCGCCCGGTCATTTCGCGCCCGCCGCGCGCGGGGGCCGTACCGGGCCGCCGGGCACTGTCGTCCCCGCGCTCGCCGTGCCGGGCGCGCCTTGCGCCGACCAGCCGACCGGGGAGCCCGGGCCGCCGGCCCCGGCGTTGGACGGGCACTGGCTCATGAGATCAGCTTAGCCGAAGACGCGGCCTGCGAGAGCCGGTTCCCGGGCGCCCCGCCGTTCTCAACTCCCCGACTCGGCGCCCTCAAGGAAGTCTCGCAGCACGGCGTCCATCTGATCGGCCTCGATGAGGAAGCCATCATGGCCGTGAAGGGAGTCGATGGTCGCGCGCCGCGCGCCCGGGATGCCCTCGGTGAGTTCATCGGCCTGCCAGGTGGGGAAGAGGCGATCGGAGGACACATCGACCACGAGCGTGCGGGCCGTGACCCCCGCCAGGGCCGCCGGGATCCCGCCGCGACCCGTGCCGACGTCATGGACCATCATCGAATGGGTGACAATGAGGTAGGAGTTGGCGTCGAACCTGGCCAGGAGCTTGCCTGAGTGATGATCGAGGTAGGACTCCACCTGGTAGCGCCCGCCGACGGCGGGATCCTCCGCGCCCTGGTGCGCTCGCCCGAAGCGGGCGTCGAGCTCCGCGGCGCTTCGGTAGGTGGTGTGCGCGATCGCTCGCGCCAGCGCCAGCCCGCGCACCGGCCCCACCGGGTGGGAGTAGTAGTCGCCGTCGAAGAAGTAGGGATCGCCCACGATGGCGAGCTCCTGGAGGTGGCACCAGGCGAGCTGATCCGCCGTCGTTGAGGCGCCGGTGGCCACGAGTGCGAGGTTGCGCACCCGCTCGGGGCGCCCCACCCCCCACTCGATGGCGCGGTGCCCGCCCAGCGAGGCGCCCACGACCAGGTGGAAGACCTCGATCCCCAGGGCGTCGGCGAGGCGGGCCTCGGCGGCTACGGCGTCGCGCGTGGTCAGCCACGGGAAGCGCGATCCCCAGGGGCGCCCGTCCGGGGCCAGTGAGGAGGGCCCGGTGGAGCCCTGGCAGCCGCCGAGGATATTGGCGGCGACGACGAAGTACCGCTCGGTGTCGATCGCGCGCCCCGGTCCCACGAGACTGTCCCACCAGCCGGGGGTGGGGTGCCCGGGGCCGGGCTCGCCGGTGACGTGGGAGTCCCCGGTCAGGGCGTGCAGGACGAGGACGGCGTTGTCGCGCGCCTCGCTCAACTCCCCCCAGGTCTCGAAGGCCAGAACCGTGTTCGGCAGGGTCTCCCCGGACTCCAGGGGCAAGTCCCCGATCTCCAGGAAGCGGCGGTGCCCCGGGTCGTCCCCGGTGCGCCAGGCGCCAGTGGGGGAGCCCGCCGCGCGGTCGACGAGCTTGGAGGCGGCCGTCCCCACGCCGGCCGTGACGGGCTCCGGAAGGGCCGGCTGGGGCGGACCGGGATCCGGAAGGCCGGGCTCCGGAAGGGCCGGCTGGGGCGGGCCGGGATCCGGAAGGGCCGGCTGGGGCGGGGCGGGCGGGGCCGACTGAGTCATGGCGCTCTCCTTGGGGCGGGGCCGGCGCTCAGCGCGGGCTCAGGGCCGCCAGGCCGCGGTCGAGGTCGGCGATGATGTCGTCGATGTGCTCGATTCCGATGCTCAGGCGCACCGTCCCCGCGCTGATCCCCGCCGCCGCCAGGCCGGCGTCGTCGAGCTGTGAGTGCGTCGTCGTCGCCGGGTGGATGGCCAGGGAGCGCACGTCCCCGATGTTGGCGACGTTGGAGAACAGTTGGAGGGCGTCGATGAAGATGCTCCCCGCCTCTCGGCCGCCCGCGAGGTCGAAGGTGAGGATCGATCCGGCGCCGCGCGGGCAGTACTTGCGGTGCAGCTCGTAGTAGGGGCTGGATGGCAGGCCGGAGTAGCGCACCTGGCTCACCGCGGGGTGGGACTCCAGGTGACGGGCCACGGCCAGGGCGTTGTCCACATGCCGCTCCATGCGCAGCGAGAGGGTCTCCACGCCCTGGGCGATGAGGAAGGCGTTGAGCGGGCTCGCGGCGAATCCGAGATCGCGCTGGCCCTGCGTGTGCGCCTTGAGGACGAAAGCCACGTTGCCCAGCGGCGAGCCGACCCCCAGGTCGCGGGCGAAGACGATGCCGTTGTAGGACGGGTCGGGCTCGTTGAAGCCGGGGAAGCGCTCGGCGTGGGCGGCGTAGTCGAAGCCCCCGCCGTCGATGATGACTCCGGCGATCGAGGAGCCGTGGCCGCCCAGGAACTTCGTGGCGGATTCGACGACGATGTCCGCCCCCCACTCGAAGGGCCGGGTGAGGAAGGGGGAGGCCACCGTGTTGTCGACGACGAGCGGTACTCCCACGCGGTGCGCGGCCTCGGCGATGGGCTCGATGTCGAGGATGTCGCCCTTGGGGTTGGGGATGGACTCGCCGAGGAAGCACACGGTGGTCTCATCGGCCAGCGCCTCCCAGGCGGCGGCGTCGGAGGGATCCTCGACGAACCGGGTGGTGATCCCGAGGCGGGGAAGCGCGGTGGTCAGCAGGTTGATGGTGCCGCCGTAGAGCGACGGCGAGGCGATGACGCTCGATCCCGCGCCGCCCAGGGTGAGGATCGTCAGCGTGGTGGCGGCGCTGCCCGAGGCCACGAGGTGGGCGCCGGTGCCTCCGTGCAGGGCGCAGATCCGCTGGGCGACGGCGGCGTTCGTCGGGTTGTCCAGGCGCGTGTAGATGGGGCCGAGCGAGGCCAGGGAGAAGCGGTCGGCCGCCTCGGTGGCGCTGGGGAAGACGAAGGAGGAGGTCTGGTAGACCGGCAGCGCGCGGGCGCCGGTGTCGGAGTCGGGGGCGTGGCCAGCCTGGACCTGGAGGGTCTCGAACCGCCAGGAGGCGAGGGTGTCGGGGGTGGTCGCCGCGTTGCTCATCGGGGGATCCTTCACTGGTGCCGGTGCGTGTCTGCTCTAGCCCTGATGGGGCGGGGACGCGCACGTGGGCCGACGGCGGCGTGGCGGCGTGCGCGTCAGTGATGCATTCGGCGGGTGAGGCGGCAGGACATGCCTCGAAAGGTGCCACGGCGGTGGCGCGGCGCGCAAGCGCGTCCGGATCGCGGGAGCGCGGCGGTTCCGGCCTGGTCACAGCATGATCACGATATGTGATTGTGAGTGAGGTCACTGGGATGTGGGTAAGGGTGTGTGATCCGCAGGATTCCGGGGTTTGTGAGATGGGCGGGACGGGTGTTACCAATGTGAAACTAGTGGTCACTGTTCTCATGGGGGTGCGTGATGGCTAGTGTTTCGGGTGTATCGCCGTGCGACTCATGACACGGGAATGTCAGACCCTGGAGGATCCGTGAGCCCTAGACACCGTTCGTTCCGAGCGGCACGCGCCTTCGCCGCCGCTACCGCTCTGGCCGTCGCGATGGTTCCCAGCGCCCTTGCTGACACCGTCGACCAGGATGACATTGACAAGGCGAGGAAGGCGGAGAGCCAGACGTCGTCGTCGATCGCCGAGCTCGAGGCGCGGCTCGCCAAGCTCAAGTCCGACCTCCAGGCCTCACGGATCAAGGCGGCCTCCGCCAATGAGGACTACCTCGAGGCCGCCGCGGAGTTGAAGACCGCCACCACCGCCGCCGCCAACGCCCAGACCGCGGCTGATGAGGCCGCCGCGGACACCGAGACCGCCCGCTCCAGCCTCGGTGCCGCCGTCGTCGAGACCTATCAGAACAGCGGCAACCCCCTTGACGCCCTCAGCCCCTACCTGTCCTCTGAGTCGCTGGCCGACGCGACCGACACCTCGGTGGCGCTGACCCGCGTGGGCGAGAACCGTAGCGCCGACCTGCAGAACTTCCGGGCGCACCAGGCGGTGGCCGAGAACATGCGCAGCATCGCCCAGGCCAAGGTGGCCGAGAAGGAGACCGCCGCGACCAATGCCAAGAATCTCAAGGCCAAGGCCGATGCCGAGGTGAGCAAGGCCTCCACGGCCGTCTCCGACGCGAAGTCCACGCGGGAGACCCTCATCTCCCAACTCGCCACGCAGCGCAACACCACCGTCGAACTGGAGACCCAGTACCAGGACCGCCTTGAGTCCGAGCGCCAGGCGCGCGAGGAGGCGGCCGCCAAGACCGCGGCGGAGGAGGCCGCGCGCAAGGCCGAGGAGGAGAAGCGGGCCCAGGCCTCGGCGTCCCCCGCGCCGACCGCGCCGCCGACGCCCGGCGCCTCGCCCTCCCAGCCCTCTTCAGAGGCGCCGGCCTCCGGGGCGACGACGGCGCCCGCCACCACCGAGGCCGCGCCGACCACGACTGAGGCGGCTCCTCCCGCGCAGGCCGCCCAGGAGGCGCCGGCGTCCGAGCCGGCTCCTGAGGCTGAGCCGGAGCCCGCGCCGGAGCCGGAGCCCGCGCCGGCTCCTGAGCCTGAGCCGGCCCCCGCTCCTGAGCCGGCCCCCGCCGTCGACGTCGCCCAGACGGCGATCGACACCTCGTACACCTTCCTCGGCGTGCCCTACGTCTGGGGTGGTGAGAGCTATGACGGCGTCGACTGCTCGGGCTTGGTGATGCTGTCGTACCAGGCGGCGGGCGTCTATCTCACGCACTCCTCGCGGGTGCAGTACGGCGAGGGGACCCGGGTGCCCATCGATGAGGCCCGGCCCGGCGACCTCGTGTTCTGGTCCTCGGACGGGACGCAGTCGGGGATCTACCACGTGGCGATCTACCTCGGAGGCGACCAGATGATCGAGGCCCCGACCTTCGGCGTCCCCGTGCGAGTGACCGGCATGCGCTACTCCGGCGTCATGCCCTACGTCGTCCGCTTCTGACCGCCCGCCCACCCTCCCCTCCAACCGAGACCGGTCGAAAACAGACGCGAGACCGGTCGATATCACGAGCGAGACCGGTCGAAAACAGACGCGAGACCGGTTCGGCATGGCCGCGATGGCCGCGCCGAACCGGTCTCGTCAGTGATTTCGACCGGTCTCGCTCCTATTTTCGACCGGTCTCGGTTATAGGGGGAGTGGATCAGTGTCAGTGGGCGCGGTGCTGCTGCTCGCGCTCGTAGGAGCGGCGGATCTCGGCCTCGGCCTCGTCGCGCCCCACCCAGTGGGCGCCCTCCACGCTCTTGCCCGGCTCCAGGTCCTTGTACACCTCGAAGAAGTGCTGGATCTCCAGGCGGTGGAACTCGCTGACGTCCTCGATGTCCGTGCGCCAGGACGCGCGCTGGTCCGCCGCGGGAACGCACAGCACCTTGTCGTCGCCGCCCTTCTCATCGCGCATGCGGAACATGCCCAGCGCGCGGCAGCGGATGACGCAGCCGGGGAAGGTGGGCTCCTCCAGGAGGACCAGCGCGTCCAGCGGGTCGCCGTCCTCGCCGAGGGTCTCATCGATGAAGCCGTAGTCGTCCGGGTACCGGGTGGACGTGAAGAGCATCCGGTCGAGGCGGATGCGGCCGGTCTCGTGGTCGATCTCGTACTTGTTCCGGTTCCCCTTGGGGATCTCGATGGTGACGTCGAACTCCACGCTGTGCTCCTCACTCTTGTGCGATCCGCTGGGATCCCGGGCGGGCCCGGCACTCCCCGCGGCTGCGGACGGGGCGGCGCAGCTCTGGGAGGGCTGGCCACGATGGCACTAGTGTGGACCACGACGGCGCCTCCCGTCCGCATCCCAGCGGACTGTCAAGCGCCGGCAAGTTCGAGCAGCCCACCTGGCGACAGATCGGAGGCGCGGTGCGCCGCATCACGACCGCTGCCCTCACCGCGGCGACCCTGCTGGTAGTCGGCGGTTACTACGGCGTCGCCGACGCCCTCGACATCGTGCCCGGGCCCCTGACCATCACCGGCGCGGGCCGCCCCGCGGCCTTTCCCACCGCGGCCTCCCTCGACGGCGCCGCGGGCGCCACCGCCGCCCCCTACGACTCCTCCGCCCCCATGCCCGACGCCGGAGCCGTGGCCGGTTATGCCTCCGCCCTCGCCGCCGATCCCCGCGTCGCCGGGGCGTCGACCGCCGTGAGCGTGGTCGACGTCACCACAGGGCGGCAGATCGCCGGCGTCAGCTCGGGAACCCCACTCACCCCGGCCTCCACCAATAAGCTCCTCACCGCCTGGGCCGCGCTGCGCACCCTCGGGGCGGACCACACGCTGAGCACCCGCACCGTCCTCTCAGAGGCTCCGGGCGGGACCCCGACCGTCACCATCATCGGCAGCGGGGACGTTCTCATGGCCGAGGACAAGGGCGACCCGAACGCCGTCATCGGACGCGCGGGACTGGGGGACCTCGCCCGCTCGACCGCTGAGAGGCTCAAGGCTCAGGGCATCACCTCCGTGGCGGTCGCCCTCGACGACACCCTCTTCCCCGAGGACCAGAAGTGGTCCAGCGACTGGGAGGACGGCAACCAGTCCTTCGTCGCGCCGATCCAGCCGATCATGATCAACGTGCGGGCCCACGAGTCGGCCCGCTCCTATCCGGCCGACCCTGCCAACGACGCCGTCCAGGCCTTCTCCAAGCACCTGCAGGCCGCCGGCATCACCGTCTCGGGCGTGTCCCGGGGCCGGGCCGTCGACGGCGCCACCGACCTCGCCTCCGTTTCCTCCGCGCCGCTGGTGGACGTCCTTGGGGTTTCCCTCAAGGCCTCGGACAACACGATGACAGAGGTCGAGGGCCGGCTCGTCGCCGCGGCCGCGGGCAAGCCGACCACCTTCGCTGGCGCCACCGAGGCGGTCGCCGCCCAGTTGGCGGCCGATGGGATCTCGATGGAGGGCGTCACCCTCAAGGACTGCTCCGGCCTGGCCAAGGGCAACAAGATCCCGGCCCGTCTGCTCACCGATATCCTCCTGCGGGCCGCTGGCCCCGACGGCGGGACGGCGGGGCGCGCCCTCATCGCCGATCTGCCCGTGGCGGCCCTCGATGGCACGCTCAACGACCGCCTCGTCTCCCAGGCCGGCGCCGGCACCGTGCGCGCCAAGACCGGCTCGCTGGACCAGACGGCCTCCCTCGCCGGGACCGTGGTGACCGCCAACGGCCGCCTCCTGGTCTTCTCCGTCATCATCGATGGATTCCCCTCCGGTGGCCTGAGCAGCGCCCGCGCCGCGATGGATGAGGACTTCATGGTGCCCCTGGCGGGCAGTTGATGGCTCCCGCGCTGGGGACACGGCGCGAAGAGCCTGGCCCCGTGGGCGCCCCGTCGACGGCGCGGGGGCTGGTGGACTGGAGCCGCGTTGAGATCGCCGCCCGGACCATGGCGCCCAGAGGTGGCCCGAGCGCGCCCCGGGCCTCCCTCAGCGCCGTGGTGGAGCTGCTGCGGCGCGGTGCCGCGCAGGCCCCGGAACGGGTCGGTGAGATGACGGGGCTGAGCCGGGCGGCCCGGGATGCCGGCAGTGGGCGGGTGCTCGTCGTGGACCGCGCGGGCCTCGTGCGCGCTACTGCCGGGTTCCTGGCCCGGCTTCTCGACGGCCTTCCCGCGCCCCCTGCCGGCCCCGTGGTTCGCCGGGCCGCCGCGTGGGAGGCGGGCGCCGCCCTCGGGGCCCTCTCGACGCGCTTGCTGGGTCAGGTGCTGCCCGCGATCCCGGCCGCGGCGGCTGCCGGTGGCGCCGACGGCGGTCGAGGCACTGGCAGCGCCACCGGCGCCACCGGCGCCACCGGCGCCACCGGCGCAACCGGCGCAACCGACGGCGACGGTGCCACCGGCGCCACCGGCGCGGGGCCGGTGGCTGAGGCCCGGACGGGAGGCCCGGGCGCCGAGCGGCCACGACTCCTCCTCGTCGCCCCCAACGTCCTCGCCCTCCAGCGCCGCCACGGCCTCGATCTTGCCGACCTCGCCACCTGGGTGGCGATGCATGAGACCGCTCATGCCGTCCAGCTCGCCGCAGCCCCCTGGCTCGCCGACCACCTGGTGGCGCGGCTGCGCGAGGCGCTGGGCGCCGTCGTCGAGGCCTGGCCCCGGGGCGGGCGCCTGGCGGGGATCGCCTCGGTGGCTTGGGCTGCCCGGCCGGGGGAGGCTGCGGGGCTGGTCGGGCAGCCCGGGCTGGCGGGGTTGGTGGAGCTGCGCGCCACCCTCGCGTTCCTGGAGGGGCACGCACGGGCCGCCCTCGACGGCGTCACCCCCGCGCGGGTCCCCTCAGTGCATGTGCTCCGGGCGGTGCTGGACACCGACCCCGCGCCGGCTCCCGGGCAGGGGGAGGGGCGGGGGATCGGGCAGGGCCATGGACGCGGCCCTTTCGCCGGCCTCGCCAGTGAGCGGCTCCTCGACAGCGCGCGGGCGGCGCGGTTCGCTCGGGCCGTCGTCGAGAGGGCGGGCCACGAGGGTCTCAACCGGGCGTGGGCGTCGCCGTGGGCCCTGCCGACGGCGACGGAGCTGGGGAGTCCCGAGGCCTGGTTGGAGCGGGTCGGGGGAGGCCCTCATTGAGCCCACGGGTCCGGCTGGGTCCGAGCGGATCCCGGGCGGGGGCGCTGGGGCGGGCCCTGCTCCGCCGCCAACGGCGCCTGATCCCCTCTCTGACCAGCCAGATGGTCACGGATCGGTGGCGAAGGGACCGCTGGGGCGGGCCCCGCGGCGCGCTGATCTGGCAGGCTTGGCCTGCGTCGTCGCCCACTCCCGGGCGGACCATCGACGCGGAGATGGAGGATGAGGGCGTGGAAGCCGCCGATATGGGAACCGACCTCCAGCAGGTGCTGATCTCGCGCGAGGAGATCGAGAGCCGGCTGGATGACATGGCAGAGAGGATTGACGCCGATTACGCGGGCGAGGACCTGCTGCTGGTGGGCGTGCTCAAGGGCGCCGTGTACGTCATGGCGGACCTGTCGCGGCGCCTGCGCCGCAGCGCGCCCATGGACTGGATGGCCGTGTCGTCCTACGGCTCGGGCACGAAGTCCTCGGGCGTCGTGCGCATCCTCAAGGACCTCGACACGGACCTCACCGGCCGCCACGTGCTCATCGTGGAGGACATCATCGACTCCGGGCTCACCCTGTCCTGGCTGCTGGGGAACTTGTCCAGCAGGGGCGCGGCGAGCGTGGAGATCGCCACGCTCCTGCGCAAACCGGAGGCGATGAAGGTGGAGGTTGACGTCAAGTACGTGGGCTTCGACATCCCCAATGAGTTCGTCGTCGGCTACGGCCTGGACTACGCCGAGCAGTACCGCAACCTGCCCTTCATCGGGCTGCTCAAGCCCGAGGTGTACGAGAACTGAGTCTGAGACGCGAGAGCTGAGCCCGGGGGGCGCGGGCTGACACGAGCCGTGGCCACGGCCGCGAGCGAGTCCCTGGCACGGCGCCGTCGAGCAGGAGGTGTGGATCGACCTCCATCGCCGCTCGGACCTGCGGTAGGCCGGAGTCGAGGGCGATCTCGGAGGCGGGCCGATCCGTCGGATGGCGTCGATCCAACCCGGCGTGTGGCGTCCCGCCAACCTGGCATGTGGCGTCAGGACGGATGGGGACGACGGCGGAGGGCCGGCTGACGGGGCTGCTTACCTCCTTTTGTGGTGGTTTCCCTGCTGGCCCCGCTGCCTCTGCTGGCTCCGCTGACCTTGCTGTGGCGCTGAACCCATGTCGATCGGCTCCGGTGGCTCCGCGCACAGGTCTGTGGGAGCGAGACCGCGTCCTGGCTTGGGGTCCCTATTTCCACTATCTGTCTGGTTTCCACTCTCTGTCTGGTTGTTCTTCTTGTTCTCGTCCAGACTCATGTAGCGAACCGGGGGTTCGCCTGTGTAGCCGAAGGCGGCACGCTGAAGGGCTCGTACCCAGGGCTCTTCTCGGAGCGTGTCCTCGTTCGGCAGCGGGAAGTGGGAAAGGGGGTATGTGCACTTCTCCTGACCGAGGCAGCCATCGAGGCGCGCATATAGACCCGCGAGATCGTCCCCGCAGACGGCTCGCAGGCCGTCCTTGGCGATACGGACCTCGATAGTCCCAAGCCCGAGGGGCTTGCCCAGACCCATGCGCAGGTAACCGACCGGAGACTGCGTCCCTTCACCCGTGGTTCGCTCCTCCGGCGGGACAAGGTTCTCCGGCGTCAGCACCCACACCAGGGCGCCGAGCTCATCGCAGGACAGGTTGGTGAAGTTCACCGTGCAGCGCAGCACGCTGCCAGACGCGAGCCACGAGCCGGCCGTGAGGCGGACCGAGTCATTGCTCTGCTGCTGACCGCCTAGTGAGGCGGCTGTGGTGGCTTGCTTGGGAAAACCATCGGAGTCGAGGTCCTCTCCCTCCAGGAGCCGACGGTGCACGGGGTATGCCGCTGCCCCCAGCAGCTGTCCGTCAGTGAAGTACTGGTCTCGTCGCAGAGGTTTCTCGTCCGTCTCCTTGGGAGTCAGCCCGTCCTTGTCCGTGAGGAATCTTCTGGCGGACGACGGTTTGGGCGATAGGAGAGGAGCGAGTTGCTTCTCCTTGGTCGACACGAGTGCTCCGGTGCTGTCGACAGGACCGACGACGATCCTGCCGCGCGCAGCAACATCCCCGCCTGAGGCTCCATCTTCCGGGGAATTAACGACGTAACCAAAGAGGCGGTCGGCGGGAGACGCCTCCGCTGCCTTCGCCAGAGGGAGCACATCCTGCTCCTCGGCGAGTTCCCGCGGAGAGCGGTCGTAGGATCGGCGTCCCACCATCGTTGGCAGAATCTCGGCGACTTCGCCGCTCTCATCATCGAGGCGCACGAACACGAGGTCGCCGTCTCGTGGGGCCAGATGCTCAGGACCGGACGATGCGCGATTGAGAACGCGTTGGTTGGGCTTTCCCTCCAGAGAGGCGTGCTCTGACCGGTAACTATTAATCACTCGCTCGTAAGCTTTGAGCACGCTGCTGGTGAGTATTCTGTGTTCCGGCGAGAATTTGCCGCTGTCGCTAACCGAGAAGAAGAAGCGTTCGTAATGTTTGTCGGCGTACAGGGCTTTCGATGGGGGATGGTTGTCGTGTGCATCCTGTGCGGTTCGGCACACGTATCCGATGGCGAGGAAGGATTTTGCGTCCTGTTCCGGCGTTAGCGAGAAGAACCTTTCAAACTCTTTGGAACTGAGGTTGTAGACCTGTGTGACAATGCAACAGTCGTTGCAAGGGGTGAGTTTAACCCCAACTTTCTGTCCGTGCTTGAGGAGGTTGCGGAATCTGATCCAGACCTGCTGGCTGCTTGGCTCCTTCTGCCCGGGGCCGAGTGTGATGGGATGTCCTTCGAGGATGAGCGTGCCAAGCCCTTTTTCGGGGTCGTCGCGAATCAGTCCGATGTCGTTGTCGCCATGACGTCCTCTGAGGAGTTCGAGCGCAAGCTGTCCATCGGAGCCCGTGGTGATGCGTCCCGCGATGAGGGGGCTGGCCATCGCAGGATCCGCACGGTAAGTGAGGGGCTCATCATGGCCGCAGAAGAGCCGGAACCGGGAGCAGGTGAGGGCCTCATACGCGCGAGAGATCATCCCCTTGACCATTGTGGGCGCGATGACCGGGTTGTCCGCGTCGTCGACAGGCACGTTGACGTAGGTCTTCCCGTCATGTTCCGTCTGCGCACCGAAGACGAGCGGTGTGCGCACTGTCATCTCCACGTCGATCGACCCGGACCAGCGATCCGGGTGCAGGTGGTCGTGGCCGAGCGCAGGAGAGTCGGCGAAGAGGTCCGGGGAGAGGTTTCCTGAAGCGGCCTCGTTCGTAGACCGAGTCCGAAGCACCGGAATCCGATTGACCGCCGAGTGGAACGGTTTGAAGTTCGGGAACGCCTGCGCGTTACGAGGGCCAGGCACAGTTCCCGGCGTAGTCTGGGGCTGGGATTGGGGGTCGGGGGCTTTCGAAGCCCTCCTGGGTGACCCGGGCTTCGGGGTGTTGTTCTTACTGCTCATCTCACGCCCACTTTCCCGTCATGAGTTCGTCGACGAAGACGACGTTGCCGTAATCGTTCTCGGTGAAGATCTCCACGCTTGTCATCTTGTCGGAGGCGCCGAACGGCGCTTTCGCACCGTGCTGGAGATATGAGTTGGGGCGGTACCAACAGGTGTCCCGTTCAGGCTGAGGCGCCGCAACAGTAGTGTCGGTGGGAGGATCTCCCGCGCAGCGGAGGACGATCTCCGCCGTTCCCCAACCATTGAGCCACCGCAGCTCGTGGGCAAGGACACCAGCGTCACCATCCTTGACGAGAGCCCACAGCCGCAACTCGTAGACGCTCTCCAGCACTACCGGTGTCCCGTCGGTGGCGCTAAGCCCTTTACTCGACGCGGCGCGCACCGCTCGTGCTCCGGCAGTCGTATACGCTATCCCCTGCCATTTCCGGCCCTCAGAATCTGAGCACTTATCCGCGCGCTTCAGAACATCCTCGAGTCCGCCGGCGGGTAAGCAGTCGTGGCTCCACCTGCCGGACTGCAGCGGCGGCAGGTTCAGATTGCTTGCCTTAGTCACGGCAGGACTCCTTCGTCTCGCACAGGTATGAGCTCCAACCGGTCCAGTTGGCGTCCGGGTTCGGCTCGATCATCAGCGCTCGAAGTCGCTTGAGCACCTGGCTGGCGATCGAGACGACCTCGGCGCCGTCCCGATCTGCCGCGTCGCCGCCCGGGTCTATGAAGTCCCAGGGTTCCCCGACGATGTCGGCTCCGCCATCAACGCGCACGCGCGTCACGTGTATCTGCCCGAGGCCTCGGGTCCCGCGGCTGCCCAGAGGAAGAGCGCCGGTGGCGAGCTCGGCGAGCGTGAGGCCCAGCAGGCACCAGGCCGCTCGGCGGCGGTCAACCGGGCCGGGCAGTGACCTGGGATCAAGCTCAAGGACAAGATCCTTCCATCTCGTATCGGGGACCTTCTCACCGTACAAGAGGCCCTCGGCGACCCCGCCGGTCCAGCGGTCGCCGGCGTTGTGGACCACCTTGCGCAGCGTCGTCTGGCCGCTGGCCAGAGTGTCCAGCACTCTCAGCGCGCCGCGCCTGTCCGTTGAGCCGAACAAGTCTCTGACCAGAGTTGGATCAGCCGCGAGCTGGTCATGGACCCCTCGCTCCGCCCAGTCGTCGATGGGGGTGGACTGCTGTGCGGCCAGCACGGTCCGGGCGATCCGGGACGCACGGGAACGCAGAGCTCCGCGCACGGATGACCCCGGCAGCACGAACGGTGCGGTGGAATGAGGGCCGCTGCGCAAGGGTTCGGTGTAGATCATCTCCTGCTGGTCGTCAGCCTGGCCCTTGGCGCCCTTGTGGGCGGGCGTGTCGTCCTCCGCCTTCTTCTCAGGGCGAGGCTCGGCCACGAGGATCCCGGTCGGGCTGTCCCAACTGATCGTGATGCGTATGCGCTCCGACTCCGTGCAGTCAACCGGATCAATCGCGCTGGTCACGTTCTCGCCGCCGCCCAGCCACGTCAGCAGGTCCTCGCGCGTCCCCAACCTTGATCGCGTGAGGGTCCACGTGGGCTCATCCGCGTCCAGCCGGACCCGTCCCCACCCGGCGTTGCGGCGCCCACCGAAAGCGACCCGTCCCGATTCCAGGAGACCGATGATGAGGGCGAAGAGCTGCTCAACCTGGCTCTCCGTTGCCGGCTCAGGACCATCCGCCTCCGGCTGCGTCCCTTTGTCACTTGTCGACGTCCTGCCGGCCTGGGCGGTGATGGTCAAGGTCAGGGGGCATCCGGCGGGAATGTACTCGTGCTCGAACAGTGCCGTGTCACCTGCGGCCCCCCAGTAGCGGTTCACGGCGATCCCGGTGCGGGTCGCCAGCGCAATGCTCTGCGCCACGGGATGAGTCTCTGGCGCGTCAGCGGTTCCGGACTTCCAGGCGGACCCGTCCTTGCGCTGCGCTGCCTCAGCCAGGTCGACGGCGTGGAAAGTGAGCGTGGCCGCCCGGGGCTTCCCGCTCGATGTCGTGCCCCACAGGCCTTCCCAGTCGCTGCCGAGTTGCTTCCTCACAGCGGCACCGGCGTCACTGTGGAGGTACTCCTCGCAGGCGGCCCGCACCGCGCCTTTGACAGAACGCCCGGTGAGGACGGGGTGGCCCTTGCCGTCGCGGGCGAAGCGCCGCGGGACGGCAACACGCTCACTGTCCGGGCGCGAGCGGTCGACAACCTCGTCGATACCGCCCGAGTGCAGGGGAGATTCGGTGACCAGGTGGATGGTCATCTCGTAACGGGTGATGCTCATCGCTCCTCCTGGCGCGTCGATCGCGGACCGGGCCCGATCATGTCGGCTTGGTCCAATGGGGCCAGGGCAAGGCTCTCCTTCGCCAACAGTGGGTGGGCGACGACGAAGCGCCCGAAACCCTGGGCGGTGAGCTCGCCGACGCCGAGGGCGGACAGGCGCGCAAGTACTGCCATCACAGCAGCTGCATCAGCCCCGTCGGCAGGACGCACCCGCAGCACACTGCCAGCGCAGATGGTCGCGCGGGTGGCGCGCGGCTGACGGTCCGCCCCCGCCCAGGAGTCGACGCGCCTGTGACGGATCCCCGCGGAGAAGTTCTCGCCCTTTGGGTCAACGAGAGCCACGTGGGCGCCGGCGTCCTTGAAGGCCCTGAGCAGGTCCTCCACGCGGCCGCCCGGGCCGAGCCATTGCGAGCGGGTGATGACGTCCGAGGTGAACCACAGGGTCGTGGTGCCGTCCGTCTCCCACTCCGGCGCGGTCGCCGTTGCCGCCGGCTCAAGGCTTCCCAGCGTGCAGTGGACACGGCCGTAGGTGCCGCTCAGCCGCCTGGAGCCCACCCGTTCCATCAACCCCTTGGTGGGGAAGACCTCGGTGATCCGCCCCTGTATCACCTGGTGCAGGCGCTCGCTCAAGGTGACGGTGGCGCGCAGGCGCAGTCCGGCGGGCAGGGCGCGGGTGAGGAACAGTTGTCCGGAGGCGGCCGCACCGGTGAGGGGGTTGTGGGCACTGGACTGGCGACCGAGAAGTGCCGGCGCGCCGATCGCTCCCGCTAGGCCACCGGTGTGGCCCGACCCCGCGGGTACGAGGCCCGGGAACACGTAGCCACTGCGCAGAGGCTTGTGGGGCTCGGCCGGCTCTCCGGAGCGCAACCTGTTGAGCACGGCGGTGCGGGGGCGAGGTGCGGCGGCGTCGTCGGTATCACGCTCCTCAACAGTGGCAGACGCTGCCGTGGCCACCTTGGGACTGGAGAGCACCAGTGGCACCGGCAGGCCCTGAACCCCGTCGACGACGACGGTGGCGTCGGAGACCAGGAGGTCGCCGTTGACGACGGCGTCACGTACGAGCTCCTGGGAGCCGAAGGCCTTGCGCAGTCGGCGGTGGACGAGCGGCAGCAGAGCCGTTCCGCGAACGAAGTCCAAGGACCTCAGTTCGCTGGAGAAGGGCACCTCATAGGAGATGACCGGGGAGCGCAGCACGAGGTCAAGGCTCGCCTGGTACAGAACCCCGCCGTTCGCCCCGTGGGGGCTCAGCCGGGCCTCGGCGCAGATGACGGGAGCCTCGGCCGCGGATACGTCTGGGGCCGGGGGCTCGGGTGGGGCATCAGCCGAGTTCTGCAGCTGCTTGCCGCACCAGGATTCCGCCGCCTTACGGCCCTCGACGGCGGCCGCCGGACCGATGCGGACGTCGCACAGCCCGTCGCCGTCGGAGCGGTGCGAACCTATGGCTCGCACGAGCAGACCGGACAGAGCCAGGACGAACTCAGCGGCCTGGCGCTGGTCGTCGGTCCATGGCACCGAATGCCCGAAGGTGTCAGTGTCCACCAGGGTGGCAGTGCCGTGAAGCGTGCAGGCCCTGGCGCGCTCGAAGAAGCGCAGGTGGTCCTTCTTCGCTGTCCCCGTGTCCTGATCGACGGACAAAGAGACGACCTCATGGATTGTTGTGTCCGTTGTGTCCGAGGAACCGCTGTCGGGTAGCCGCACATCGCTGAAGGAGACGAGGCGGGAACGCTCAGCCTTACCAAAGAGCGCCTCGATGAAGGACTGCCAGGCCCCGGTCGCAGCGCCGTCGAGAGCCTCGGCGACGACGAAGGCCTGCTCTCGCACGGCACCGGTGATGACGGTGCCCCGTACTACCGGCCGACCTCGCTCGTCCTTCTCGACGACGGCGTTCACACCGCCCGCAATACCTGCCCCGGTGGACACTCCCCAGTCGGAGTGGAAGGTGATGGTCACGGGAATCTCAGGGGCTGCCTGGTTGCTCATGCGTGGTCCTCCGCGGGACGTGTGACGGTGGAGGGCTCCACGTCGGGCATGGGGTTGCTGAGGTAGGAGAGGTAGGAGTCGGGGAGGAGGTCGGCGAGCTCGAGGAGGTCGAAGAGTGAGCGGATGTCACCGATAGCCTTGGTGAGGTCAGAGCCGAGGACCGTCTTTGCGTCCTCCCACTCGTTCTGGGCCCTCTTGCGAAGGCCCTCGGCGCGGGCGTTGTCACCCGCCTGCTTCGCCTGTGCGGCGTCGGACAGGATCCGGCGAATGCGCGTGGCCCGCGTCCTGGGGAAGTATCCCGCGCCCGATTCCGCCTCCGTTGAGACGTGCTCCCGGAACGCACCTAGCCGCTGGCAGATCGTGGGCCATGATGTCTGGCCCTCGCGGTCTTGAGCGTCGTCACGCAGCAGGAAGGGGCGGGTGGTGAAGGACTCGTAGGAGCGCAGGAGCTGCTCGGCGTCGAGCACCGTGGAGTCGAACAGGACGTGGTAGCTCAGCGTTGAGCGCGTGGGAGCAGATGCCTTGCCGACTGTCTTGGCCATGGCGACCAGTCGCTCGGCCAGGTCGTAGGCGATGTGGAAGGGGTAGTTGCGGCCGGTGATGGCGACGCCGGCGGCTGCGGTCATCGGGGCGTCGTGGGGCCCGACGTCGTCGAGGGTACTGAGGTGACGCAGCAGCCTGTCCTCGCCGGTGCGGCGCTCGTAATGCCTGAGGTAGGCGGCGGCGAAGGGCAGGGCGTAGTCGCCGCTGGTGATGACGGTGACGTCGTCGCCACCCAGGATGACGGGGACGACAGGCACAGCGGTGTTCTCCCGTCCAGCTGCCTCGGCGTCGGCTTGCGCCCAGGTGGCGACGTCCTGACACGCGTCGACGAAGGCTTGTCCGACGGCCGTGTCCAGGTGTTCGTTGACCGTCAGGAGGAAGCACCGCAGGGCGTCGGGATCGTTCCGCTCGCAGCCGACGACGTCCGTGAAGTCACCGGGCGGCACCCGCTCCATCGCCTTATCGAGATGGCTCATGATGGCGCCGACGCCGTTGCCGTCGATATGAATGACGGCGATCTTGGACAGGGCGGAGGAGTCCTCGGACGCCTGCGGCTGGAGCAGGCTCTCCAGCTTCGGAACGTCCCGGGCGAGCTGGTCATCGGGCAGGCCACCTTCCCGTACCCGGTCGAGCAGGTTCTCCTTGGACGTCAGCGCCAGGTGCCGTTTGACCCGAGCGGGGAGGGACAGAGCCTCTTCTTGGTCCGTCTGTGCCTCGCCTTTGACGCCCAGAGGAGGTGCCGCCGGTAGAACGGAGTCCTTGGCGCGGGCGAGGAAGGGTATTTGGGAGAAACGGGCGAGCGCGGGTGGGCGGGAGAGGGCGTACTCGGCGGCCCGGGCGTGCACGGCCTTGAGGTCTGTGGCGGTGAGGTGGTCACCAACCATCTTCACCATGACCCCGGAGACGTCCATGCCTGGCGCCTGGGCAAGGGCCTGGCGGGTGACGTGCCCGATGATGTGCCTGGCCTGTGGCTGCGTGTCGACCCGGAGGATGACCTTTCCGGAGGAGCGGGAGACCCACTGCGTGTCCGTTTCCGTGTCCCTGTCCTGGGCAGGGGGGTGCACACACCGCCAGTCGGCTGAGACACCGGTGTCACGAAGGGCATCCTCCGTCCACTCCCTCAACCGCGTCAGCTGGTAGGAGGCTCCGATACTCTCCCGCAGGCGCGGTGAGGAGAAGATGTAACGCTGGTTGCCGTTCGTCTCGAGCATGACCAGGTGCATGGTGCTCCTCTGTAGGGAGGGGTGGGATAGGTGTGTGCAGTATGTCACGTTGCTGGCGGGTGTGTGAGGAGAGCGCCGAAACCACCTCTGGGGGCGCCTGCGGGCCGCGTGTGTGAGAGAGTTCTGCCGCGCGGCTGCGTGGCGTCAGGGAGCCCGCGAGCGCGGATGTGGGAGATGAGTGATGCTGCTCGTACACGTGGTGGGCAACGCCGACCTCGGGCTT
This sequence comes from Actinomyces sp. zg328, assembly GCF_009829635.1. NCBI lineage: Bacteria > Bacillati > Actinomycetota > Actinomycetes > Actinomycetales > Actinomycetaceae > Actinomyces > Actinomyces sp. zg328. Next base: position 187,426 of record NZ_VWPE01000001.1, on the reverse strand, counting down.
CAGCCGAGACAAGACGGCTCTGAGCGTCTGAGCCTGTTGCGGGCCGCTGACGGTCATGGGGCCGCCAGGCTGCTCGGCCTGACCGACGGCGGCGACTGGTTCACCGACGGGGCTCTCAGCCCGCTGCGCAAGGAGTTGGTGGCCGCCGCCGGGATCCAGGAGGCTAAGGGTGAGCCGCTCAAGGTGCTCGTCATCGGTGCCGCAGGGGGCAGGGGCTCCACGGAGGATTTGGCGCTGGCGGTCTGCCAGGCGTTGGCGAGGTCGTGCGAATCCGGTGGCCTTGCCTTGTTGAAGGGGCGCGAACTGCACGTTCTCGACGCGCTCGTCCTTGAGAACGGACTCAACCCCAGCGCATGCGACCATGAGAAACTCGAATACGCCATCGGCGGGCACGAGGGGCACGTTGCCCTGGCGCTGGCAGGCGGCTCGAACTCGGTCCTTATGAGCGTGGCTGGCGCCGCCGCCGCAACCCACCCCGACCAGTGGACCCCTCTCCTTCCCGGATCCGGCCACGACGCGGTTCCCATCGACTGGAGCAACCACGCCGACGCGGCCCGAGGCTGGATGATGGGACTCGGTCTGCCCGGCCTCGTTCCGGACATCACCCAGGACCCGAACGCCATCAGCAACAAGACCGTCAAGGATGCCCAGGCGGCGATCCGGCGGGCATCCGGAGAGCTCACGGACGGGGAGGAGACCTCCCTGCCCGACCTCACCCTTCTCGTGCACTGCGACGCTGCACGAGGAGACCTCGGAGCCGCGATGGCGATCCGGGCCTGGGCAGCCAAGGCAGGGGTGACGGACCCTGATCTTGTGGACGCTGGGCAACAAGGCACCCATGACCTCACCGTCGGCGGAGAGCAGTACCGGCAACTCGTGGAGACGAAGCTGTCCGAGTACAAGCGCCCAACCTGGCTGCGCTGGTCCTCCCGCAGGATCGCCTATCTCGCTGCCGAGGGCTCGCCCGTCTACCGGTACACGGAATCCGCGCCGCACGGCCGTCCCAGCATCCTCCGCGTCCTCCTTACCGCAGGGATCCCCCAGAGCGTCCAGGACACGGCCCTCCTCAGGGACGGCACCTTCGAGGCGACGGCGTTCATCGTGGGCTCCTACGACACCGAGCCAACCGGCCGGCAGGTGCTCCAGGACGCGGCCAGCATCACGGACGGCCACGGCAAGTTCATGACCAGCCTGTCGAAGACCCGCTGCTACGGGGAGGCGCTCTCCGCCCGAGATGGCCAGGCTCGCCCCGCCGAGGAGGTCTCGCAGGTGATGAAAGCCCTGCGGGACAGCGCTGTCAGCTGGCTCGACCAGCAGCGGGGTGATGAGACGCCCGCCGCCGTCGTCGTCACCACCACGGGGGAGAAGCCAGCTGCCGTTTCCCTCCTCACCGCCGCCCAGGAGTACGGCGCGCGCCACGGAGTCCCCGTCTTCCTCATCTCCACCAAGACAGAGTCCGAGGGACCCGTCCCGGTCCTCCACCAGATCGGGCTCGCCCAGAATGTCAGGAGCGTGCTACTTCAGGCCGCGCAACACTGTGTCGACAGGCTCGACCTGCACACGGCCGCCCGGCTCCTCGACCTCGGGGACCCGCCGATGCGTCAGCGCGCCGGCCTTGCGCGTCGCCTCGCCCGCGATCTCATCGCAGCGGTGAACGCCGACAAGGGAGATATCCCCGATCGTGCGCCAGTCATCTCCGATGTCCTTAACTGGGCGCACGAGCACATCGGCAAGACGCCGTCAGAAGCGCAGGCGAGGATCGCCACCATCATCGGTGAGCTGATCTTCGAGGGGATGCAGTCCGGCAGTCGCAATGGCACCGTCCTGGCGGTGGCGAGTAAGAACTTCGATGAGGGTGAAGCCGAACTCGCCGCCAACCCCAAGGCTGAGCAACTCCCGCGACTGCTCCGCCTCCTCTATCGCGTGCGCAACAAACTCACCATCAACCACCCGAAAGGCGCCGGAAGCCTCGAGGACGCGACTTGCCGGACCCTCAAGCAGTACGCGGAGCCCTGCGACTTCGACGACCTGCTCGGGGCCGCAGCGGCAAAGCTTCGCGAACAGATCAACGAATCTCTGCCCGAGGCTCCCGCCTCCTCGTGGCTACGCGACATTGATGTCCTGAGCGGTGCCATTACCGGGCTTCAGCAAGGACACTGGGAGGAAGTTGGCATGAGTGAACCGGTGACCCTCATCAACCTCACCCCGCACGACGTTGTCGTCGACCCGGGTGACGGCACGACTCCGGTGCGCTTCCCGGCCTCGGGCACGGTGCCCCGCCTTTTGCTGTCAGAGCCGAGCCGGCAGGCCCTCACCGTCGTCGACCCGGCCCGCCCCGACGACCCGGATGCCGCCGTCGCCCTCCCGCTCGTCGTTGGCGCCACCTGGCAGGGAATCGACCCGCCCCTGCCCGATGCGCGCCCCGGTGTCCTCTACGTCACCAGCCGCGTCGTCGCCGAGCACTACCCCGACCGCACGGACCTCGTGTGGCCCGACGACCTCGTGCGCGACGCCGACGGGCAGGTGGTCGCCGCGCGCCGCCTCGCCTGCGCGCGCCGCCGGGCCTGAGAGCCGGGCGGCTACAGAGCCATTCCCACCCACGCCCGGCGCGAACGGAAGGGAAGCGGGTGAGGTGATCCGCAGCCTCATGGGATAGCGTCGGACCAGAATGACGCTCCGGGTACGTTGAAGGGACGCACCGCCCATGAAGAAGCCTGGCCAAAGCCCCAAGTTCACTCCCTCCGGGGGGCGGGGCGGCAACAGCGACCGCCGCGACCCCTCCGGTCGCGGCGACAAGAAGAACCGCAAGCGCAAGGGCGCCCTTGGCAGCCCCTTCATGTGGGCCGCCCCCATCGTGCTCGTCGCCGTTCTCCTTTGGGCCCTCTTCTCCTCGCTCAGCGGCTACCGCGCCATCGACACCTCCGACGGCCTGGCCATCCTCCGTGATGGCACCACCATCAAGTCGATCACCGTCATCGACGGCACCAACCGGGTCGAGCTTGACCTCGCCGCCCCCTACACCGCCAAGGCCAAGCTTCCCGGCCAGCAGGATCGGCAGGTCGGTGACAAGGTCCAGTTCACCTACACCGATGCCCAGGCTGAGCAGGTCGACGAGCTCGTTCAGAAGGCCGCGCCCGTCGGCGGTTTCAACTCGGTGGTCCCCACCAGTTCCTGGTGGGGCTCCCTGATCCAGATCACGCTGCCCATGCTCTTCTTCCTGGGCCTGCTCTGGTTCCTCATGAGCCGTGTCTCCGGCGGCTCGTCCGGCCCCCTCGGCTTCGGTAAGTCCAAGGCCAAGATCGGGTCCAAGGAAATGCCCGACGTCACTTTCGACGACGTCGCCGGTGAGGACGAGGCCGTTGAGGAGCTCGAGGAGATCCGCGAGTTCCTCTCCGAGCCCGAGAAGTTCAAGGCCGTCGGCGCCAAGATCCCCAAGGGCGTCCTCCTCTACGGCCCTCCCGGGACGGGCAAGACCCTGCTGGCCAAGGCCGTGGCCGGCGAGGCGGGAGTGCCATTCTTCTCTATGAGCGGCTCGGAATTCGTTGAGATGTTCGTCGGCGTCGGCGCCTCCCGCGTGCGCGATCTCTTCGACCAGGCCAAGGAGAACGCCCCCGCCATCATCTTCGTCGACGAGATCGACGCGGTCGGGCGCCACCGCGGCTCCGGCATGGGCGGCGGCCACGATGAGCGCGAGCAGACCCTCAACCAGCTCCTCGTCGAGATGGACGGCTTCGACGCCGCCACCAACGTCATTCTCATCGCCGCCACCAACCGGCCCGATGTCCTCGACCCCGCCCTCCTGCGCCCCGGTCGCTTCGACCGCCAGGTCTCCGTGGAGGCCCCCGACATGGCCGGGCGCGCCGCCATCCTCAAGGTCCACGCCAAGGGCAAGCCGATGACCGCCGACGTCGACCTCGACCAGGTCGCCAAGCGCACCCCCGGCTTCACCGGCGCCGACCTCGCCAACGTCCTCAACGAGGCGGCCCTGCTCACCGCCCGCTCCAACGCGCAGCTCATCGACAACCGTGCCCTGGACGAGGCCATTGACCGCGTCATCGCCGGCCCCCAGAAGCGCACTCGCGTCATGAACGACCATGAGAAGGCTGTCACCGCCTACCACGAGGCCGGCCACGCCCTGTGCGCCGCCGCCGGCGCCTACTCCGACCCCGTCACCAAGGTGACGATCCTCCCGCGAGGCAAGGCCCTGGGCTACACGATGGTCATGCCCGCGGACGACAAGTACTCCACCACCCGCAACGAGCTCCTCGACCAGCTCGTGTACGCCATGGGCGGGCGCGCGGCGGAGGAGATCGTCTTCCGCGATCCCACCACCGGCGCCTCCAACGACATCGAGAAGGCCACTGGCACTGCCCGCCGCATGGTCACCGACTTCGGCATGACCCGCAGTGTCGGGGCTGTCAAGCTCGGCACCACCGAGAACGAGACCGTCCTGGGCCTGTCCGCCACCAACCGGGACTTCTCCGAGGCGGTCGCCGCCCAGGTCGACGCCGAGGTCCGCGCCCTCCTCGACGCCGCCCACCGGGAGGCCTGGGAGATCCTCACCCGCAACCGCGATGTCCTGGAGGACTTGGCCACCCAGCTCCTGGAGAAGGAGACCCTCCTGGAGAAGGACCTGGAGGAGATCTTCGACCCCGTCATCAAGCAGCCCGAGCGGCCCCTGTGGTCCGCCGATGAGAGCCTCGTCCTGCCCGAGGGCGTCGCCGGCTCCTTCGCCGGATCTCGCCTCCCGCGCCGCCTCGCCGCCGGGGCGGGCACGGCGACGCATGCCGATCCCACGCTCGGCTCCGAGGGCCCCCGCGCATGACCTACGACGCCGAGGGCGTGCGCCGTGCCGTCCGCGACCTGCTGATCGCCGTCGGCGAGGATCCGAACCGGGAGGGCCTGCGCGAGACCCCCGAGAGGATGGCCCGCGCCTACGCCGAGCTCTTCTCGGGGCTCGATGAGGACCCGGGTAAGCACGTGGAGCGGGTCTTCGAGGTCGGTCACCACGAGATGATCCTCGTGCGCGACATCCCCATGTACTCCGTGTGCGAGCACCACCTCCTGCCCTTCCACGGGGTCGCCCATGTCGCCTACCTGCCCGGGGAGCGGGGGAGGGTCACGGGGCTGTCCAAGCTGGCGCGGCTCGTCGAGGGCTACGCGCGCCGACCCCAGGTCCAGGAGAGGCTCACCGCCCAGATCGCCGACGCGCTCGTGGAGCGCCTGGAGTGCTCCGGGGTGCTCGTCGTCGTCGAGGCCGAGCACCTGTGCATGTCGATGCGGGGCGTGCGCAAGCCCGGGACCAACACCGTCACCTCCGCGGTGCGCGGCCAGTTGCGCAAGGCCGCCACCCGCGCCGAGGCGATGAGCCTCATCCAGGGCGGGAGGCACTGAGCGGCGCGGAACCTGGAGAGGATCGCTTGGCCGAAGGAGGACTTATCGTGCTTGGAGGCCCCGATCTTGATCCCCCCATCGCGCCTCGGCCTCGACGACGGGGCCCGCTGACGTGGTGACGTGCTGCGATTCGATAACGCTCATGGGGCGCTCAACTCCTCCGCCCAGCGGATGATCGGGCGCCGTCGGCGTTAGAAGCGCGTGAGATCCTTGGGAATACTGCGATTGAGGGGTTCGGCGGGCTCGTCTCGGCCTCTTGATGGACGCCCGCCCGCCACCCACCCGCGAGCGCCCTCCAGGGCGAGCCGGCGCTCACAGTGGTCGCTGAAACAGCCCATCTCGGCTCAGACCCGTTAGCCTGGGGCGGTGACTGCGCATCAGGACGCCCCCCGACTCAGGCCGGAGCCTCTGCCCGGCTCGCTCGCCGATGACCGGTGCCTCCTCATGGGGATCGTCAACGTCACCCCGGACTCCTTCTCCGACGGCGGCCGCTGGTCCACCCCCGAGGCCGCCATCGCCCACGCGCGCGAGCTCCTGGCTCAGGGCGCGGACATCCTCGACATCGGCGGGGAATCCACCCGCCCCGGCGCCGCCCCCATCACCCCGGCCGACGAGGCCGAGCGCGTCCTGCCGGTTATCAGCGCGCTCGCCGCCGAGGGGGCCGTCATCTCCGTGGACACCACCCACGCCTCCACCGCCGCTGCCGCCCTTGAGGCCGGCGCCCTCATCATCAACGACGTCTCCGGGGGCCTGGCCGATCCGGCCATGCACCCCCTCGTGGCCTCCTCCGGCGCCGTGTACATCTGCCAGCACATGCGCGGCACGCCGGAGACCATGAATGAGCTCACCGACTACCCCGACGGCGTCGTCGCCGGGGTGGAGGCCGAGTTGCGCCAGCGCCTCGACTCCCTAACCGCCGCGGGCGCGCGCGACTCCCAGATCGTCGTCGACCCCGGACTGGGCTTCGCCAAGACCCACCCGCAGTCCTGGGAACTCCTGGCCGCCACCGCCCGCCTGCGCGAGGATCTGGGCCTGCCCGTCCTCATCGGCTCCTCCCGCAAGCGCTTCCTCGCCGCTGCCGCGCCGCCGGATGCCGAGCCCACGGGGCGCGACGCCGCCACCGCCGCCACCACCGCCCTGGCCGCCGCAGCCGGGGCCTGGGCCGTGAGAGTCCACGAGATCCCGGCCAACCGGGATGCCATCCGCACCGCCTCCCTCTGGAAGGACCCCCGATGAGCACCGTCACCACCTCCTCCTCCGACAGGATCCGCCTCACCGGCCTGTCCGCCCGCGGTTACCACGGAGTCCTCCCCTTCGAGCGCTCCGAGGGGCAGATCTTCACCGCCGACATCACCCTCGACCTCGGCCCGCGCGGCACCGCCGTCGCCGCGGTGACCGACTCCCTCAACGACGCCGTTGACTACTCCGCGGTCGCCAATGCGGTGGTCGCACTCATCGAGGGCGAGCCCGTGGCCCTCCTGGAGACCCTCGCCGAGCGGATCAGTGAGACGGTCCTCGCCTTCCCCCGGGTCATGGCCGTGGAGGTCACGATCCACAAGCCCAACGCGCCCCTCGAAGTCGCCTTCGACGACGTCTCCGTCTCCATCTCGCGCCTGTCCGAGGCGGCGGCATCCGTGCTCTCCTCGGCGACGAGCGCGCCCGTCGTGGCGAGCGCGCCCGCGGTGGCCAGTGCCCCGGTCGTGGCGAGCGCGCCGTCGGCGGCCCCCTACGCGGCCGCCGCCAGCGCCTCGGCGCCCCCACTGCCCACGGGCCTCCCGCTGCCGTCCGCGCCGTCGGTCTCCTCGGCGCCCGCCGGCGCGCACGCGGCTGAGCCGGCCAACGACGCGCCCCCTTTCCCGGGCGCCTTCACCGGTCGGCTCGACGCCGCCGGCGATTCCTGGCCCGGCGCGCCTGAGGCCCCACTCGCCCAGGACTTCAGCGCGCCCGGGCTGTCGGCCGACTCCGCCGGTCACGCCGAGGCGCCCGATGCCCCGCGGGGCGAGTCGGGGCAGGCCGTCCCCCTCCAGGCCGGCCCCGCGGACCAGCCCTGGGCCGCCGCCCCGGTCAACCACGCCGAGCCCGTCGGAGGCGCTCTGGGCGAGGACTCCCACGAGACCTGGACCGAGGGGGTGGGCTTCGAGGGCGCCACCACCCACGATGCCGGGGCCATGACCCTCATCGACGACGCGGCCCCTCACGCCGCGCCCGCCCCGCTCGGCATGGACGCGCACGCCCGGCCCGACGACGATCGCCTCGACTCCCCGGCCCACGCCGCGGGCGCTGAGGGCGCCGACTACCCCATTGGAGCCGGCTCCTCCACCGCGCCCCACTACCACGCTGTTGAGCCCGGCCACGCCGCGGTCGCGGATGCGGTCCCGCTTCCCGCCGAGCCCGTCGTCGACCCCCTCGCGGAGGCACCCGCCACCCCGGTGCCCGTCGTCATCGCCTTGGGGGGCAATCTTGGTGAGGTCGTCCCCAGCCTGCGACGCGCCGTCCGCACCCTCCAGGGCGCCGAGGGCGTCGAGGTGACGGCCATCGCCCCCCTGGCGCGCACCGCCGCCGTCACCGAGCCCGGCGCCGCCGAGCAGCCCGACTACCTCAACACGGTGGTCCTCGCCCGCACGAGCCTGCCCGCGAAGGACATCCTGGCCCTCTGCCAGCGCCTGGAGGCCGACGCCGGGCGCGTGCGCCTGGAGCCGAAGGGACCGCGCACCCTCGACGCTGACGTCATCACCTACTCCGACCTTCGCTCGGACGATCCCGAACTCACCCTCCCGCACCCGCGCGCCGCCAGCCGCTCCTTCGTGCTGCTGCCCTGGTCCCAGGCGGACGCCTTCGCCGAGATCGACGGCCAGAGCGTCGCCGCCCTGGCGGAGCAGGCCCCGGACCGCGACGGCATCCGCTGGCTCGCCCTGGACTGGGTCGACTCCGACGCCCTGCCCAAGCTCCCCACCGGCCAGTACGTGCCCGCCGACACCCCTGCGGGCTCCTCGCAGGGGGCCGGATCCGGCGAGCGGGCCCCGCGGTCGCAGGGCGTCCCCGACCTCCTGTCCGCGCCGTCGGCCGCCCCGGTGGGGGACGAGGAGGAGCCCTTCAGCGAAACCGTCCCCGCCGCCATGGTCAAGGAAGCCCTCGCCCAGGGCCCCTCGATCGCCGACGCCGCGCCCCTCGGCCCCGGGATGCCCGGCGCCCCCTCCGTGCCGGTGCCGCCCGCCCCTCCCGCACCCAGCCCCTTCGTCGATCAGACCCCGCAGATCGCCGAGCCGATCAGCGGGGCCGCGCCGGGACGGCCCGGCCAACCGGGCAGGACGCCGCAGGGCGGGAGCGGGGTCGAGGGCTCCCAGCGCTCGGATGACCACACCTGGTCGGCCTCCTCCGGCTGGGAGGACGTCCTGGGCCAAGGCAGGCAGGGGAGTTGATGCGCCGCACGCGCTGGACGACGGTCCTCGCGTGCTTCGCCACGACGACCGTCCTCTCCCTGGTCGCCCTTGATCTCATCCTGCGCAGCCGCGGCTGGATCCCGGCCCTCACCGCGTGGGGCGCGGCGACAGGCCTCGTCATCGCCATGGTCATCCTCGTCGCAGGGCTCGCGGTGAGGCGCCTGCGCGCCAGGCAGGCGACCTGGATCACCCCCACCGGCGCCGCGGCGACCGCCGCCGGCGCGCAGGCCTCCGCGCTGGCGGGCTCCTGCATCGGCGGCGTCTACGCAGGGGGGCTGGCCTGCGCGCTCCTCGCTCCAGCCTCACCGGCGATAAGCGACCTGGCCCTCACTAGTGGGCTCTGCCTGGCCGCCTGCGCGGTCTGGTGCGGCGTCGGCCTCCTCGTGGAGCACTGGTGCGCCATCGATTCATCCGACGATGACGATGACCACTCCACCGGCCCCGCGCGATCGGGCGGAGCCGCCACCCCCGGGGCCGCCGCCTGAACACCGCGCTAGAGGATGACGGGCAACGCCCGGATCCCACCGGTCGGCCCCCGCTACCGGCCCCCGGCCCTGTGGGCGCCACCGGGCTCGCCGTGTTTCCTCCCGCGGGAGGAGAGAGCCACTGCCGGGCCTCGGGCATGATGGATACTCCTGTGAGAACGAGGAGCCGCATGACCGCCCAACCGATCCCAGGCCCTGCCAATCAGCGCCGGGCCGCCGCGCCCAGGACCTCCCGCCTCGCCGACGCCGCCTCCGGCGCCGGAGGGCCCTTCGCCCCCCGGGGCGTCTCCTTCTCCCCGGTCTCGCCCTCCCTGGCCACCGCCCGCGTCATGGCGGTCCTCCCCCTCCTGCTCCTCCTGGCCGCGGGACTCGCCATCCCCGCGGTCCTCGTGAGCCCCTGGTTCTGGGCGGGAACCGGCGCCGCGATCGTCATCCTCGCCTTCCTGCTGTGGATGATCCCCCGCCAGGTGCGGGCCATGGGCTACGCCCTGGCCGGGGAGCACCTCCTGTGGCGAAAGGGGATCATGTGGCGCCGCATGTCCGTCATCCCCTACGGCCGCATGCAGTACGTCGACACCTCCCAGGGGCCCATCGCGCGCCGCCTGGGCATCGCCGAGGTCAAGCTCCACACCGCGAGCGCCGCCACCGATGCCACCATCAACGGACTGCCCGTGGCCGAGGCCGAGCACCTGCGCCAGATCCTCGCCGAGCGCGGCGAGGAGAGGATGGCCGGCCTGTGAACGGGGCCGCCAAGGCGGGTGGCGCCTCCCGCGGTCCGAGCCCGGCCAGGACCGCTGCCCCCGCTCGCGGCCGGAGCGCGAGAGGCGGCGCGCCGAAGCGCGCGCGCCAGCGCGCCATGAGCCTCCCCAAGGGCCTGAACTGGCGCCACGTCCACCCCATCACCCCGCTGGTCCGCGGGTGGAGGGGCGTCGCCGCCGTCTTCGCCATCGTCTCCTGGCAGGCGCTGGACGACATCAAGGTCGCTATCGAGCTCTACCACCAGTTGCGCGAGGTCGACCCCGGCCAGTACAGCCAGACCGTGCGCGACTGGGCCGCGCAGGCCTCCGGCGGAGACCCCACGACCTGGCTCATCGGCGCTGGGATCATCCTCGGCCTGATCGTGCTCACGATCCTCATGATCCCGTTCCTGTCCTGGCGGGCGATGAGTTACGCCGTCGACGCCGACGCCGTCTACCTGCGCTCAGGGATCCTTGCCAAGCAGCTGCGGATCGCCCGGCTGCCGCGCATCCAGAGCATCGACATCACCCACCCGCTGCTCGGGCGCATCGTCGGTCTGGGACAGCTCTCCGTCGAGGTCGCGGGCGGCGCGGATTCCAAGGTTCTCATCGGCTACCTGCGCACCCGCCAGCTCGAGGCCCTGCGACGGGAGATCCTCGACCTCGCCGCGGGCGCCTCCACGGCGGTGGAACCCGGCCCCCCGGCGGGCGCGGGCATCGGCGCGGGAGCCGGCTCAATCCCCGAGATCAAGGGTTTCGACGACGTCGTGGGCGCGCCCCGGATGCCCGAGGGCGCCCTCAGCGAGACCGAGCACCCCCTCTACGCCGTCGAGCCCCGCGTCCTCATCGGCTCCCTCATGCGCTCGGGGATCGCGGTGTCCGTGCTCCTGTCCGGCATCCTGACAGCTATCGCGCTGTTCTTCATCCTCCGGCAGGAAGCGGACGTCCTGACCGCCCTGCCCGTCATCATGGGCGTCCTCACGCTTCCCATGGCGCTCATCTCCCTGCAATGGGACACCCTCACCCATGGCTGGGGGTTCCGCGCGGCGGCGACGCCCGCGGGCATCCGCGTGCGCTACGGCCTCACCGACGCCACCTCCACGACGCTGCCCCCGGGCCGTGTGCACGCCGTCGGGCTCGTCCAATCAGTGCTGTGGCGGGGCAAGGACTGGTGGCGCGCGGACGCGACCGTCGCCGGCCGCGCCGTCACCCCCTCCGCCTCGAAAAGCGCGAGGAAGGTCTCCACACGGCTGCTGCCCGTCGGCCCGCGCGACCACGCCCTGCGGGCACTGTGGCTGGTGGCGCCCGACCTGGGGACCCCCGACCCCGATGGTCTCCTCGCCGCGGCGCTGACCGGCATCGACGGTGACGGCGCCGGTCCCACCGCCGCGCCCATCGGCTCGACGGAGCGCGGCTTCATCGGCGCGCCCCGCCGCGCCCGGCTCTTCAACCCGATCGCCTGGCGCCGCAAGGCCATCGCCCTGACCGGCACCTGCGTCATCCTGCGCCTCAACCGATGGGCGCGGCGCGTGAGCGTCATCCCCTACGAGCGCATCCAGTCCTTCCGCGTCCTCCAGGGGCCCCTCGCGCGGCGCCGCGGCCTGGCGACCCTCCGATTCGACATGGTCGACTCCGATGTGCCCGTCATCCTGTCGAACCTCGACGCCCAGCATGTCACCGAGCTCTCGGCGCATATCGCCGCGCGGGTGGCCAGGCGGGGCCACGATGAGCGCCTCGACCGCTGGCTCGCCCGCGTCACCGCCTCCAGGTCGTGAGACGATCCTGGCCATGAGCGACGCATCCGAACCCGGCATCCCCGAGTCCCCCGGCCCTTCTCCAGGAGGGGGAGCGGCCCGCCCCGGGCGCCTCGGGGTGGGGGTCATCAGCGCCGGGCGCGTGGGAGCGGTTCTCGGCTCGGCCCTGCGCGCCGTCGAGCATCAGGTCATCGGCGTCCACGCCGTCTCCCAGGCCTCGCGCGAGCGCGCCGAGATGCTCCTGCCCGGCGTGCCCATCCTGGAGGTCGAGAGCATCGTCGAGCGCGCCGAACTCGTCCTCCTCGCCGTCCCCGATGACGCCCTGGGGCCCCTCGTCCAGGGCCTGGCCGAACTGCGCCGTTGGCAGCCGGGACAGCTCGTCGTCCACACCTCGGGCACGCACGGCATCGCCATTCTCGAGCCCGCGCGCCTGTGCGGGGCGATCCCCCTGGCGATCCACCCGGCGATGACCTTCAGCGGTTGGTCCACGGACATCGCCCGCCTCACCGGATGCCCCATGGCCGTCACCGCGCCCGCCGCCGTCCTGCCGATCGCCCAGGCCCTCGCCGTCGAGCTCGGCGGCGAGCCCTTCGTCCTGGGGGAATCCGCGCGCCCCGCCTACCACGCCGCACTCGCCCACGGCGCCAACCACCTCGTCACCCTCGTCACCCAGGCCGTGCGCGCCCTGGAGGCCTCCGGCGTCCCCGATGGCGCCACCACTCTTCGCCCGCTGCTCACCGCCGCGCTCGACGGGGCCCTCCACGAGGGGGAGTCCTCTCTGACCGGTCCCATCGCCCGGGGGGACGCGGGCACGATCACCCGCCACCTCACCGCCCTCGAAGCGCTGGAGGACTCCTCGGGCCGCGGCCTCAACGATGTCACCGCCACCTACCGAGCGCTGGCCCGCGCCACCGTGGATCGCAGGGAGGCCGTCGGCCTGCTCGGCGCCGAGCAGGCCGGTGCCATCAGACGCGCGCTGGAGGCCGGCGAGCCAGGGGCCTGACGAGGAAGGGCGCCCGCTCGCGCCCGGCTCACGCACCCCGTCAGCGGCCCGGCCTCTGCCAAGCGCGCCCGGGCGGGATCGGCTCGGGCGCCCGTCCGCAGTAGTGTGAGCGCCATGACTGGCTCCGTCGTACCGTCCCCCGTCCTGGCCCGCACCCGCGCGGAGCTCGCCGACGCCCTCGCGGGCGACGCCGCGCCGCGCGCCGTGGTGATGACCATGGGCGCCCTCCACCAGGGCCACTTCGACCTCGTCATCGAGGCCGCGCGCCGCGTGGGGGAGTCCGGCACTGTCGTCGTCACGATCTTCGTCAACCCCCTCCAGTTCGCCCCCGAAGAGGACCTCGACGCCTACCCGCGCACCCTCGACGCCGACGTCGCCGGGCTCACTGGCGCGCTCACGAGGGATGACGGCGTCCTGCGCGTGGGCAGGCTCATCGTCTTCGCGCCCACCCCAGAGGTCATGTACCCGGACGGTGAGCCGCGGGTGCGCATCGACCCCGGCCCCATCGCCACGGTCCTGGAGGGGCGCTCACGGCCCACGCACTTCGGCGGCGTGTGTCAGGTGGTGCTCGCCCTCCTGCATCTGACAGCCCCCAGGTGGGCGATGTTCGGGCGCAAGGACGCCCAGCAGCTTGCCATCGTCAGCGCCATGGTCCGCGACCTCGCCGTGCCCGTGGAGATCGTGCCAGTGGACATCCGTCGCGAGCCCGATGGCCTGGCCATGAGCTCGCGCAACGCCTACCTCGGCCCCGAGCAGCGCCAGCAGGCCCTCGCCCTGTCCGCTGCCCTGGAGGCCGGCCGGGCGGCGGCCGACGCGGGGGCGGGCGCGTCGCGCATCCGTGCCGCCGCGCTGGCCCACCTCGAGGCCGCCCCCGGCGTCGAGGTCGACTACGTCGCCATCGTGGACCCGGAGACCTTCGTGGACCTGGCGGGCGCCGGGCTCGGGCTGGCCGGTGGCCCCGAGACGGGGGAGGAGCAGGCGCAGGGCGAGCCGCGCCAGGGACTGCTCGCGCTCGCGGCCCGAGTGGGCTCCACCCGCCTCATCGACAACGCCCGCGTGCCCCTGACGCGCTGAAGGGCACTGATGCCCGCGCCCTCCGCCCCCGCGGCCATCCCGGCTGATTCGCGGTGACCACCCGCGCCCGGACGATGATGACCCCCAGGATCCACTGCGCGCCGTGCCCCCCGGCCGACCTCGACCGCGTCGGCTCGATCACGGTGGATGCCGCGCTCCTGGAGGCCGCCGATCCCCTGCCAGATGAGGGGGCGGGCATCCGCGATGGCGCCAACGGCGATCGCCTGCTCACCAACGTCATCCCCGGCGAGCGCGGCAGCGGCCAGATCCGCGTCAACGGCGCCGACGCCCACCTGGTCAGCCCGGGCGATGCCGTCATCCTCATCGCCTACGGGCGGATGAGCGATGGGGAGGCCCGCGCTACCAGCCGCGGCGCGCTTCTGCACGCTCAGCCCCGGGACACTTCTTTCGCTCCAGCAGCGAAACGTTGCAATCTCGCGGAATAGTGTGATCGGCCGCCACCGCTGGACAGGCGCTCGGAGTCTCCCATGTGCAAACAGGGCGTGAATGCACATCCGAGCTCGCGCCCTTCAGATTTGGATCCCTCGTTTCCGCAGAATTTCAACGTTCTTGGGAAGAGAGATGCGTGGTGAGCGTGCCAACCCGATCATGAAGCCGCTGACGATCCTCACCACGTGCTCCTCCCCGGCCCGGACATCCTCGTACGTGAGTCGCAGCGTTGGGTACCCCAGCGCCCCCGCCGCGCTGACCCGCCTGCGATCGGCCAGGAACTGCTCCTGAGAGCGATGGAACTCGAAGCCGTCCTCCTCGAGGATCAGCCAGCCGTCAATGAGGTGGTCCACCTCGCCAACGCCCTCGATGGGCACGCAGCACTCAACCTCGAAACCAGCGCGTCGCAGCCAGATTCGGACAGGAGTCTCCAGAGGGGAGCGCGTCCTCGGCTCAACCTCCTCCAGTCGCCTCCGGGCGGTGGCGTCATAACGACTGGTCAGTAGATTCCGCAGTTCCTCAACGGTGGTGTCACCCCTGCCCAGGGCGGCATCGGCGACCGTGATCGCCTCCAGCTCGTCGAGGCATCGCAGCGCGCAGGCCACCACCTCGCTCGGGATCACCAGCGGGGCTCCCTCAACGGTGATCGGCGTGATCGTTGACTTCCTATGCAGGACGACGTCATCGAGAGTACGGCTCCGGCTGGGGCGGAACCCGTGATTAGCGGGGATGGCGATATGGGTGCGGCTTGGTGGGTGATCGAGGGGGTAGCCCAGGATCTGGGCGGCGCTGGCGCATGTGAGGCGACCGCGGAACCGTCTCGCGCGCACGACACGGTGATCGGCGCCCGGCGCGACCAGAAGCGTCCTCGATACGAGGCTCAGGGCTCCAGCGGTCACTGCGGCGCTCACGAGATCCTTGTCGGCCAGCGTCTTGGGAAGCTCGTCCAGGTGCGCGGCTCCCCAATGGTCCTCGACCGCGGCGATCAGCGCTGGAAGGTCGTCGTTGGTGGCTGAATCGGTGTGGAGCATCCATCCATCATGCGCGGTCGTCGATCACTCGGAACCGCTGGTTGTGGATTCCCGAGGAGGACGCCACTCATCCACAGGCCCGCGGACTGACTTCGACGCGGATCACGGTGCGGGCCCGGTCCGGCGCGCGTGGAGGAGCCGTAGACTCGGGCCGTGATCGACGAGAACCCCACTGCCCCCGAGGCATCCCCCCTGGCAGACGCTCCTGCGACTCCCGCTGCTGAGCCCCCCGCGCAGGGAAAGCCGAAGCAGCCCAAGGCCGAGCCGAGCCCCGGTGAGCAGTTCGCCATCCGCGCCGGCAAGCGCGAGCGCCTGCGCGCCGAGGGCTGGGAGCCCTACCCCGTCCAGCTCCCGATCACCACCACGATCGCCGCCGTCCGCTCCAAGTATGCGGACCTGGCCGCCGGTGAGGAGACCGAGGACGTCGTGGGCGTGGCCGGCCGCGTCGTCTTCCTGCGCAACACCGGCAAGCTTTGCTTCGTTACCCTGGCCGATGGCGCCGGAACCACCCTGCAGGCGATGCTGTCAGCCAAGTCGTTGCCCGGCCAGGGCCACTCCTCGCTGGCCGCTTTCAAGGCGGACGTCGACCTCGGTGACCACCTCTTCGTCCACGGCCACGTGGGCACCTCCCGCCGCGGCGAGCTCTCCGTCTTCGCCGAGCCGGTCCTGTGCGAGGAGCACGACGCCGCCGACCTGGCCGCAGCGGGCGATGACGCCCTGGAGGTCCCCGCCTGGCGCATCGCCTCCAAGGCCCTGCGCCCCCTGCCCAAGACCTGGACCAACGAGGCCGGCGAGGCCGTCACCCTGTCCGAGGAGCAGCGGGTGCGGCGCCGTGAGCTCGATCTCCTCACCCGCCCGGCGGCCCGCGACATGGTGCGCATCCGCGCCGCCGTCGTGCGCTCCCTGCGCGAGAACTTCCACCGTCGCGACTACGTGGAACTGGAGACCCCCATGCTCCAGGTCATCCACGGCGGAGCCGCCGCGCGCCCGTTCATCACCCACATGAACGCCTTCGACATGGACCTCTACCTGCGCATCGCCACGGAGATCTACCTCAAGCGGGCGGTCGTGGGGGGCGTGGACCGCGTCTTCGAGATCAACCGCAACTTCCGCAACGAGGGGGTCGACTCCTCCCACTCCCCGGAGTTCGCCGCCCTGGAGGCCTATGAGGCCTACTCGGACTACAACGGCATGGCGGAGCTGACCCGCAATCTCGTCCAGCAGGCGGCCCGCGACGCCTTCGGCCTGCCCGAGGGCGGGGAGGTCGTCACACTCGCGGATGGCACCGAGTACGACCTGTCCGGCGAGTGGGCCAAGATCGATCTCTACACCTCCATCTCCGAGGCCGTCGGCGAGGAGATCACCGTGACTACCCCCCGCGAGGATCTCGTCCGCATCGCCGAGAGGCTGGGCCTGGACGTCGACGACTACGCGGTGGCCGGCAAGATCGCCGAGGACATCTTCGAGGTGACCGTCGGCGACTCCCTGTGGGCCCCCACCTTCGTCTACGACTTCCCCGAGGACACCTCGCCGCTGACCCGCTACCACCGCTCCAAGCCGGGGCTGACGGAGAAGTGGGACTTGTACGTGCGCGGTTTCGAGCTGGGCACCGCCTACTCCGAGTTGGCGGACCCGGTGGTCCAGCGCGAGCGCTTCGAGGCGCAGGCCCTCGCGGCGGCCAACGGCGACCCGGAGGCCATGGTCCTCGACGAGGACTTCCTGGTGGCCATGGAGCAGGGCTTCCCGCCCTGCGGCGGCATGGGCATGGGCATCGACCGCCTGCTGATGGCCCTGACCGGTCAGGGCATCCGGGAGACCATCACCTTCCCCATCGTTAAGCGCGGCTGATCACCCGTGAGGCGCCTCAACTCGAGGCTTCGGACTCCCACGCCTTGAGGGCATCGATCACCTCGTCGAGGTACTCATCGACATCCTCCTGATCGTATCCGGCCCGCAGGGGCATCCACAGCGGGTCGAAGACGGCGTTCAGCAGTTGATCGGCGGTCAGGATGCCCGCCCCACCCGAGGTGGCGCTCATCGAGGCCAGGAGAGTCGGTTCCCTCCTCGCCTCCCAGGAGCGCAGGGCCTGTTCGGCCCTCTCCATCGTTGCCTCCACATCCTCGACGGCGTAGCGGGGCCTCAGACGAGTTTTCTTGAAGGACTTGAGTTGGACGTCGCGGCTGGTGACGGTAGGGGTCACGGATATCCAATCGGGTTCGGGAACGGGATTCGGGGTGGCCCAAGTATAGGGGAGGGGCCATATACGCCGGCCCCGGCCCGATCGAGTCGGCAGACTCATGATCGGGGCCGGGGCCCGGGGATAGGAAGCGGTGCCGATTGTGGAGTCGGCCCGCGGGTCGGCGCGCTGCGGCCAGGTATGCTCCCAAGCCGCGCGTGCCTGGTCATGGGCCAGTGGCGTGGAGGCGGTGAACCAGCAGCTCCAGGAGCGCGCTGTCGCGCGATGCTCTGAGACCTCCTTAGCCTGGAGAGTTTCGTGGCCGCCGCGCGCTGATCGGGCGTGACCCGTCAGCTCCAGGCAACCGAGTAGTACTGAGTCTCCTGGAACTCACGGATCCCTTCGCGCGCGCCTTCGCGCCCGATGCCGGACTGCTTGACGCCGCCGAAGGGAGCGGCGGGATCAGACACGAGCCCGCGGTTGACGCCGACCATCCCGACCTCCATGCGCTCGGCCAGGCGCAGCGCCCACCCGAGGTCGCGGGAGAAGACGTAGCCCGCCAGCCCGTAGTCCGTGTCATTGATCCACGTCAGCAACTCGTCCTCATCGTCCCATGTGACGATCGGGGCCACGGGGCCGAAGATCTCGGTGCGCACGATCTCCGCGTCGGGGGCGACGTTGGTGAGGACCCGCACCGGCATGAACGCTCCTGGAGAGTCCTCGGGCCAGGAGGACTCGGCGTGCACGACTGCGCCCTTGGCCACCGCCCTGTCCACCAGGGCGTTGATCGTGTCGCGGGCATCGGTCGTGATCACCGGGCCGATCTGGTTGGCCTCCTCCGCCAGCGCCGGTCCGACCCTCAGGTCGCGGACGATAGTGGAGAACTTCTCGGTGAACTCCTGGGCGACGTCCTGGTGGACGTAGAAGCGGTTGGCGGCGGTGCAGGCCTCGCCGCCTCCTCTGAGCTTGGCCTGGACGGCGCCCGTCACCGCGACGTCGATGTCGGCGTCGGCCGCCACGACGAAGGGAGCGTTCCCTCCGAGCTCCATGGATGACACGAGCACCTTCTCCGCCGCCTGCCTCATGAGCACGCGACCGACCTGGGTCGAGCCGGTGAAGGAGACGGCTCGGACCCGGGGGTCCTCGAGCCACGTCGTCGACACCTCCGCGGCACGGCTCGAGGGCACGATGTTCACCACGCCCGCGGGCAGGCCGGCCCGCAGGATCAGATGGCCCAGTGCCACCGCTGTCAGAGGCGTGAGGGACGCGGGGCGGAGGACCACTGTGCACCCGGCGGCGAGGGCTGGGGCGATCTTGCGGGTCCCCATCGCCGCTGGGAAGTTCCAGGGGGTGATCATGGCGACCACCCCGATCGGCCGGTGGGTGACGATCGTCCGAGTCCCGCCTGCCGGGGAGGAGCCGAAATCACCTTCGGTGCGCACCGCCTCCTCGGAGAACCACCGGAAGAACTCCGCCGCGTAGAGGACCTCCGCCCTGGCATCGTCCAGTGACTTGCCGTGCTCCGCGCTGATGAGCGCCGCGAGCTCCTCCTTCTGCTCCACCATGAGGCTGAACAGGGTCCGCAGCAGTTCTGCGCGCTGCCGGGGCGGGGTGGCGCTCCACGCCGGTAGCGCCTCGGCGGCGGCGTCGACGGCGCGCGCGGCGTCCGCCACAGTCGCGTCCGCGCAGCGCGCGAACACGGCGTCGCTGGCGGGGTCGACGACGTCGAAGGTTCCCCCGTCGGACGCTGCCATCATCCTCCCGCCCAGGAGGATCCCCTCCTCGGGATGGATGCTGCGCAGGTAGTCGGCCAGAGCCGGGTGGGCTCCGAGGGTTGTGTACGCCGCCGCGTCAGCCGGCGCGCTGGGTCTTGTCTCAGCCATGCTGGTGCTCCCTGACCATCGACTTTCGCCTGCCGCGCATCACGGGTAGAGACCGCGGGAGACGTGGGCCTCAGCGACGCGCTTGACCGCCATCGTCGTCGCGGCGGTGCGCAGTGAGAGCCCGTGATCCCGGGAGAAGGCCGTGACCTCGTCCCATGCCCTGTCCATCCTGGCGCGGAGGCGCTCGTTGACCTCGTTCTCGGTCCACCAGTAGGACTGGTTGGCCTGCACCCACTCGAAGTAGGACACGATGACACCACCGGCGTTGGCGAGAATGTCCGGAACGACCAGGATGCCCTTGTCCTCCAGGATCGCGTCGGCCGTGGGAGTCGTTGGGCCGTTGGCGCCCTCGACGATCAGTTTGGCATCGATCGTCGGCGCGGTCTGCTCGGTGATGACCCCCTCGATCGCCGCGGGGACGACCACGTCACAGGGAATCGCGAAGAGTTCGCTCGGAGGGATCGGATCCGCGCCGGGGAACCCTTTGACGGTGCCGGTCTCATCCACGAAGGTCTCTAGCGCGGGGATGTCAATGCCCTTGTCGTTGCGAATCGTGCTGTACACGTCCGCCACGGCCAGGACCTTCACGCCTGCCTCATGCAGGAAGCGAGCGGCGCCCCTGCCGACCTTGCCGAAGCCCTGAACGATCGCGGTGGTCTGCGAGGGCTTCAGGCCGACGCTCTCCATCGCGTTGAGAGTGGTGTAGACGATGCCGCGGGAGGTGGCCGCGGCCCGTCCCTGGGATCCGCCGAGATTGACCGGCTTGCCCGTGACGGTGCCCAGCACGGTGTGCCCCATGGCCACCGAGTAGGTGTCCATCATCCACGCCATGGTCTGCTCGTCGGTCCCCATGTCGGGGGCGGGGATGTCCTTGCCGGGCCCGATCAGAGGGATCAACTCCGAGGTGTAGCGCCGGGTCAGGCGCTCAAGCTCTCGTGTCGAGAGGGCCAGTGGGTCGACCTGGACCCCTCCCTTCGCCCCGCCGTACGGCAGATCGAGAAGGGCGCACTTCCATGTCATCCACATGGCCAGGGCCCGCACCTCGTTGAGGTCCACGTTGGGGGAATAGCGGATCCCTCCCTTCGCCGGGCCGCGAGAGATGTTGTGCTGGACGCGGTGCCCGATGTGCAGCTCCATCGTGCCGTCGTCGCGTCGCAGCGGGATCGCGACCGTCACCTCCTTACGAGCGGTTTCGAGCATTCGGCGCATTCCATCGTCAAAACCGAGGAACTGGATGGCCTCGGCGAGCTGTGTCCGAGCATCGTCGAGGGGATGAGGGGTCGAGGACATGTGACTACCTCCTGGGTTGGTCGAGTGGCGGATCGTGATCCGAAGGCCGGTACGGCCTTGAAGCGTGGGTGGGAGAGGGGGTCAGGACTGGTCCCGGAGCGCCTGCTCAAGGATCCCCATGCCCTCGGCGAACAGCTCGTCGGGCATGGTGACCGGTGGCAGCAGGCGGATGACGTTGCCGTAGGTGCCGCAGGTGAGCAGTATCAGACCGCGTGAGCGCGCGGCCGCCGCGACGGCGGCGGTCAGCGCCGCGTCGGGTTCCTGCGAGACGGGGTCGACGAGTTCAAGGGCCATCATGGCGCCCCTGCCGCGGGCCTCGCCGATGCGCGGGTCCTCCGCCTTCCATCTCTCCATCAGGCGGATGCCGGTCTTGCCGATCGTGTCGGCCCGCTTGAGGAGATCGTGCTCCTCGATCATGTCCAGGGTCGCCAGGGCGGCGGCGCAGGCCACGGGGTTGCCGCAGTAGGTGCCGCCAAGGGCACCGGGGCCGGCGGAGTCCATGATCTCGGCCGAACCGGTGACCGCTGACAACGGCATGCCCCCGGCCAGGCCCTTGGCGGTCGTCACCAGGTCGGGGACGACGCCCTCGTGCTCGCAGGCGAACCATGCGCCGGTGCGGGCGATTCCTGATTGGATCTCGTCGGCGATGAAGACCGCGCCATTGTCATGGCACCAGCGCTGGAGTTCGGAGAGGAAGCCGGGCGCCGGGACGATGAACCCGCCTTCGCCCTGAATGGGCTCGATGATGACGGCGGCGACGGAGGACGCCCCCACCTGCTTCTCGATCTGACTGATCGTGCGCGCGGCGGCGGCCTGGCCGTCCAGCCCGTCGCGGTACGGGTAGGAGCCGGGGACCCGGTAGAGCTCCGGGGCGAAGGGACCGAAGCCGCCCTTGTAGGGGGCCACCTTGGCCGTCAGCCCCATCGTCAGGGACGTGCGTCCGTGGAAGGCGTGGTCGAAGCAGATGACCGCCTGGCGGCCGGTGTGCTTGCGAGCGAGTTTGATGGCGTTCTCGACGGCCTCCGCCCCGGAGTTGAACAGCGCGGTCTTCTTCGGGGAGCTGCCCGGGGTCAGGGCGTTCAGGCGCTCAGCGACGTCGACGTATCCGGCGTACCTCGTGACGGCGAAGGAGGTGTGCGTCAGGTTCTCGGCCTGCTCCCGGATCGCGGCGACGACGGGTGCCGCCGCGCCTCCCACGGTCGTGACCGCGATGCCTGATCCGAAGTCGATGAGACGGTTGCCGTCCACGTCCTCCAGGACACCGCGGTCCGTGCGCCGTGCGAAGGTCGGCATGGCGGCGGTCAGCGCGCGTGGGAGCGCGCTACTAGCGCGTTCGTCAAGGGCGCTGGCCTCGGGGCCGGGCATAGGAGTGGCGAGATGAATGGTCTGGGGCAGCGTTGCCATGTGGACCTCACAGGATGTCGTGACGGGCGGAGATCTGCGTGAGAGCAGAGCGCTCCGGGATGTCGTAGAGACGTGCTCGGCGTTGAGTACCGCTTCAGAATATGCCCGCCTCTGGGGCTGAGCACCTAAGCATGATGCACAAAATCGCGCGAATCCTGTGCGCGATGCACAGAAGCATGCTTGAATCCAGGCATGCTGCTGGTGTCGGACCTCATGAATCGAGCGGAACTGGGGGTTCGCGAGGTGCTCCTGCCCGCGCCGAGCGCCGCTGTCAGGTGGGTCGTGGCGACCGAGCTCCTCCAGCCGGCGTCCTACCTCGAGGGGGGTGAGCTCGTTCTCACCACGGGCCTTGTCATGGCGGATGCCGAGGCGAGCACATGGCGGGAGTACGCGGCCTCACTGGTCGAGGCGGGAGTCGCTGCGCTCGGACTGGGGACCGGCATCGTCTTCGACGCCGTGCCCGAGGATCTGCGCGAGGCCTGCCGGGTCGTGCGGCTTAACCTCCTCGAGGTCCCCCTCGAGGTCTCCTTCGCCTCCATCAGCCGTGAGGTGGGGGCCATGCTTCAGGGGGCCGGGCCCGATGCGGGTGCCGAGGGGGCGGGAGATGAGGAGACCCTGGTCCTGCAGCAGTTGACGCGCGCGGCCGCCAAGGACAACCAGAGCGCGATCATGCGTGCCCTGGCGTCGATCCTCCGGGGGGAGGTGTCCCTGAGGGACGCTACGGGGCGCACGGTGGTCGGCCCCTTCGGCCCGCCGGCTCCAGGGGTCGACGACGAGGTCGCCGAGTGCATCGACAGGATCCGCGCGGGAGGAATGCGGGGAGCCGGGGCGGTGGGGCTCGGTGAGATGCGGTTGGTCGTTCGCCCGGTCGGCGTCACCGGTGAGCCCGAGAACTATCTGACGACCGTCCATCGGGGGGCGCTCACGCGCGCCCAGAGCCTGGGGGCGGACCTCGCCTGGTCGTTCCTGAATCTCATCGCCGAGTCCTCCAAGGCATTCACCGGATGGCTCCTTCAGCTCGTGGGAGCCGCCGCCGGGCATCTCCTGGCGGGCGAGGCCGCGCAGGGGCTGGCCCTGGCCGGCCAGGTCCAGGAGCTCGTCCTCAAGCGCCTCCCATCCCCGGCGCGGCGGTCGATGGCCGGTGCCGGCCTCGACCATCAGTGGCGCGTGATCTGCCTCGAGGGTGCTGGCGGCGCCATCGCCGGGCTCGCCTCGGCGCTGGCCAGGCTGCTCGTCGAGAGGCGGGGGGCCCCGGCGGGGGAGGGGCTTCTATGGCGCGCGGAACGGGGCGGGGCCCGCCTGATGATCCTCGGGGAGGCCGAGCTCGTTCCCGCGCTTCTCGAAGATGGTCGCGTCACGCCATGGACGGGGCGGATGCGGATCGGGGTCAGTGGCCCTGCCGGCATCACCGACCTGCCGCGGGCCGCGCAGCAGGCCCTGTCCGTGTGCGCTGGCGCTCAGCAGGTCGGACGGGCGGTGCGCTGGGAGGCCTCGGGGCCGCCGTCGGTCATGGACCTCCTCGACGAGGACAAGGCCCGCGCCTTCGCCCGCGCTCGACTCGGGGCCATCGTCGAGCAGCCCGAGCTGCTCGAGCTGCTGCGGGTCTACCTGAGCGAGGCGGGGGCGGTTCAGCGCATCGCCGACCGCCTGGGGGTGCATCGCAACTCGGTGTCGGCGCGCCTCGTGCGCCTGCGTCGGGCTCTCGGCGTCGACATTGAGGACGCCGAGCAGCGAGCAAATTTGTGGATCGCATCACACTTTCTGAAGATGTGACGATCCGTCGTCTCGCGCGCGGGCGACTTTTCCCTGTGATGGCGCGGATCTCTCGAGCGCTGAAAGTGATGCTCGACATAGTTGACGCTGTGTGCCTACCATGTGGCCGTCACGTAGGACCTTAGCCCGCGTTGTGGCCGGCATGGACCTGCATGGGCTCGGGCGGTAGAGGCCCGAGCCGCCTGGTTGTTCGACTCTCGACACCTCCCACCTCGACACTGATGTCCCGCCGATGCCAAGAAGCGGAGTGATTCACATGAGCCTTCCCCTCCTCCAGAATTTCATTAACGGAAGATTTGTTGCTGCAGCCACCGACACCGCGGTTGAGGTTGTAGACCCCCGGACGGAACAAGCCGTGGCGCAGTGCCCGGTCTCAGGGGCCGCCGACGTCGATGCGGCCTACGACGCCGCCCTCAAGGCCTTCGAGAGCTGGCGGCTGACAACGCCGGCAGAACGGCAGGCATTCCTGCTCCGGCTCGCAGAAGCCCTGGAAGCCAATGCCGACCGCATTGTTGAGGCCCAGCGCCGCAACACCGGTCAGCTCGCTGAGATGATCCGCGTGGAGGAAGTGCTGACGGGCGCCTCCCAGTTGCGGTTTTTCGCTGGTGCCGCCCGCATCCAGTCGGGTGTTGCCTCAGGTGAGTACGCCGAGGGGCTGAACTCGCAGATCCGTCGAGAGCCTATCGGCGTCGTCGGGCAGATCGTCCCGTGGAACTACCCGTTCATGATGCTCATCTGGAAGGTCGGGCCGGCTCTGGCCGCCGGCAACACGGTGGTGCTCAAGCCCAGCGCCACCACGCCCGAGAGCGCCATTGTCTTCGCTGAGATCGCAGGCGAGATCCTCCCGCCCGGGGTCTTTAACCTGGTGCTTGGCACCGGCGATACCGGGCGCCTCATGAGCGCCCACCCGGTGCCCGGGCTGGTCGCGCTCACGGGATCGGTGCGCGCGGGCTCAGATCTCGCCAAACAGGCGGCTGGCAACGTGACCCGCGTTCACCTCGAGCTCGGGGGTAAGGCCCCCGCCATCGTCTTCGCCGATGCCGACATCGAGGCGGCTGCCGAGGGCATCGCCGCCGCGGGGATGTTCAACTCCGGGCAGGACTGCACCGCCGCCACCCGCGTGTTGGTCGAGGCCTCGGTCGCGAAGGAGTTCACCGATGCGCTGGTGCGTCACGCCGAGTCCCTGCGGACCGGTCCGATTCCCGAGGAGGAGGCGTTCTACGGCCCCCTGAACAATGCCCGTCACTTCGCCTCCGTGCAAAAGATCGTCGAGGAGAGGCCCGCGCACTCCAACCTGCTGACCGGTGGGCACCGCGTCGGTGAGAGCGGGTACTACTACGCGCCCACCATCATCTCGGGGCTCAAGCAGGACGACGCGCTAGTGCAGCAGGAGGTGTTCGGCCCGGTCCTGACCGTTCAGGAGTTCTCCTCCGCCGATGAGGCCCTGTCCATGGCCAACGGCGTGGACTACGCGCTGTCCTCGTCCATCTGGACGACCGACCATCAGCGCGTCCTTCGATTCAGCCGGGACCTGGACTTCGGCTGCGTCTGGGTGAATTCCCACATCCCCCTCGTCGCGGAGATGCCTCACGGCGGATTCAAGCGGTCCGGCTACGGCAAAGACCTCTCGATCTACGGCGTGGAGGACTACACGCGCATCAAGCACGTCATGAGCGCCCTGTGACGCGGCGCTAGCGATTAGGAGGTCATCCCCATGCGCATTCTGACGGCCTTCACCAATTCGCTCGGTGGTCGGGACTCCTATCACCTGGGCGTGTCTCTGGCTGAAGCGTTTTCGTGCCCGCTCGATCTCGTCACCATCGTCAAGGGCGGCGATGGGCGCTACGTGCTTGATGTCACCGATCCCGCATTCCAGGACGTCGTCGCCACGCAGGTCGACGACTGGATGACGGAGATCATGGAGGAGCACCGGCCCCGTGTGCCGGTGAGCAAATACCTGCGGTACAGCCTCTCCTTCCCCGAGGGGATCATCGCCTCGGCCGAGGAACTCAAGGTCGATCTGCTCGTGGCCGGCGGGGGTCGTCACGGGGTCATGGGACGGGTGTCCCTCGGCTCCGTGGGGCAGACGCTGCTCAACTCCTCGACTGTTCCGGTCGCGCTGTCCCCGCGCGGTATGAGGCACGCCCCTCTCGACGGGCTCTCGCGCATCACGGTCATGCTGGGGGAGTCCGGCAGGTGGAGGGGGCTGCTCAGCACGGCCAGGAAATTCGCCGATAGGGCCGGTGTTCCTTTGCGCCTCGTCACGGTGGCCACCGATGACTCCCAGGACAGGACGGAGATCGAGGAGCGGGCTGAAGCCCTGCTCGCTGAGGTGCGCCTGGATTTGACGGGACTGGATGACCAGCGTGTCCAGGTCGTCTACGCCCATGGCATGAGCGCCGCCGTGCTGGCCATGGAGTGGAACAGGAATGAGCTGGCCTTCCTGGGATCGGCGCGCCTGGCCCAGAGTGGGCGCCTGTTCCTGGGGCCGGATGCCAACAAGATCCTGCGTGTCCTGCCTGTGCCGCTCGTCGCCGTCCCGGCTGACGCGGCCGACGGCGGGAGCGGGTCATGAGCGCGGCGTCCACTGGCGCCGAGGGTGGGTTATCGCGGAAGGGGCTGGCCAAGGGCTCCGTCGGCCTGCTCGGCGCCATCATCATCGGCGTGTCCTGCATTGCCCCCCCGTACACCCTTACCGGCGCGCTGGGGCCCACGGCCTCGGAGGTCGGCGAGCAGGTTCCGGCGATCTTCCTCGTTGGGTTCATCCCGATGCTCCTGGTCGCCTTCGGGTACCGAGAGCTCAATGCGGCGATGCCCGACTCGGGCACCTCCTTCACCTGGGGGACTCGCGCTTTCGGCCCGTGGGTCGGATGGATGAACGGTTGGGGGCTGATTGTGGCGACCGTCGTCGTTCTATCAAACCTCGCGGCCATCGCGGTCGACTTCTTCTACCTGCTGATCGCGCAGGTCACCAGAAGGCCCTCCATCGCGGAACTCGCTGACAACGTGTGGGTGAACACGCTCACCTGTCTGATCTTCATCACCCTGGCGACCTGGATCGCTTACCGCGACATGCATACCACCCAGAAGCTTCAGTACTGGTTGGTGGGATTTCAGTTGACGGTGTTCCTCGGCTTCGGCGCGGTGGCCGTCCTCCGGTACTTCACCGGGAGCGCCGTCAATCCGACTCCATTCAGGCTTGAGTGGCTCAATCCGTTCGCCGTCGACTCTGTGCGGACCTTCGTGGCGGGCGTCTCCCTATCCCTATTCATCTACTGGGGCTGGGACGTGTCTCTGACGGTCAATGAGGAGACGGACGACGCTACCTCCACCCCCGGGCGCGCCGCCGTGCTCACCGTCATGACCATTGTTTCGGTGTACATGTTCGTCACGATCGCATCAATGATGTTCGCCGGTATGGGGGAGGATGGGATTGGGCTGGGTAATCCGGCGATCCAGGACAACGTCTTCTTCGCCTTGGCCAAGCCGGTCCTGGGGCCGTTCGCGATCCTCATGTCGACGGCGGTGCTGATATCCTCGGCCGCCTCGCTGCAGTCGACCTTCGTCTCTCCTGCCCGCACCCTGCTGTCGATGGGGTACTACAGGGCGATGCCGGAGAATCTCAGCAAGATCTCTCCGCGCTTCCTCACCCCCGGTCGTGCAACAGTCATCTCGGCGATTTCCGCCTCGGCATTCTATACATTGCTGCGCTTCGTGTCCACTACCGTCCTGTGGGACACGGTCCAGACCCTGGGGGCCATGATCGCCTTCTACTACGGGCTCACCGCCTTCGCCGCGGTGTGGTACTTTCGGGGGCATTGGTTCCGGTCGGTGAGGTGCTTCTTCTTCAGGCTGGTATCGCCGGGGCTGGGGGGCCTTATCCTCTTCTCACTGCTCGGCTTGACCCTGAAGGACTCCCTCGACCCGAGTTATGGGTCGGGATCGCAGCTCTTCGGCGTCGGACTCGTCTTCGTCCTCACCCTCGTCCTCATTCTCCTGGGGGTGGTGCTGATGGTTGTGCAGTACGTCCGAGCACCGGCCTTCTTCCGCGGGGAGGTGATCGCACGATCGGACGCTGTCACCGAGGAGAGGAAGGCATCGACCGCCTTAGAGGGCGGTGAGGCCTTCCCGCCCAGCGCGGCTTTGTGAGTGCCGGTGAGCCGGGATGAGCATGCGCGCGAATGAGAACAGCCCCGCCCGCGCCAGGCCGGTGGGAGGAGCTGAGAGGAATCGCATCGCGATCGCATCGACGAGTACTCTGATCGATGCACCGGAATCAAACACACGACATGTGGACGCCAGGCCGGACCACGAAGGAGTGAGCAATGAGTATCAATATGGAACGAGTCGCTGAGCTGACGGAGATCGAGTCGAAGCGCCTCAATGAACGGACCAAGGGGTCCGGCGACATGTACAGTCGCGCGAGAATCAGTCTTTCCGGCGGTGTGGCTTCCTCGTACCAGTTGCGCGATCCCTGGCCCATCTACCTCGAGCGCGGGCAGGGGCCGAAGGTCTGGGACGTCGACGGCAACGAGATGTGGGACTTCCACAACGGATTCGGATCGATGCTTCAGGGGCATGCCCACCCGGCGATCGGTGAGGCCGTCCAGGCGCGGTACTCCCAGGGCACCCACTTCGCCGCCCCGACTGAGGACGCCCTGGTCGTGGCGGAGAACCTCTCGGACAGGTGGGGACTGCCGAAGTGGCGCTACACGAACTCGGGCTCGGAGTCCACGATGGACGCCATCCGCATCGCGCGCGCCTACACCGGTCGCGACACTGTCATGAAGATCTTCGGCTCCTACCACGGGCACCACGACACCGTCATGGTCTCGATCGGCGTCGAGTACGACAAGATCGGCGACCGCGACAACCTGGCCTCCCTGCCCTACGGAGGTGGCATCCCCGACGCCACCGTCCAGATGACGGTGCCGGTGCCCTTCAACGATGCCGAGGCCATGGAGCGCCGCATCATCCGGCTGACCGATGAGGGGCGCAAACCCGCCTGCGTCATCATGGAGCCGGCCATGATGAACCTGGGCGTCGTGCTGCCGGAGCCGGGTTATCTGGAGCAGGTTCGTGAGATCACCCGCCGGCACGGCATCGTGCTGATCTTCGATGAGGTCAAGACCGGCCTGTGCATCGGGCCGGGTGGCGCCACGAAGCGCTTCGGAGTGACTCCCGATATGGTCACCATGGCTAAGGCCCTCGGCGGCGGTCTGCCCTCGGGCGCCATCGGCGGCACCGAGGAGGTCATGTCCGTGGTGGAGGATCACACCGTCTTCCAAGTCGGCACCTACAACGGCAACCCCCTGGTGATGGCCGCCGTGCGGGCCAACCTTGAGGAGGTCCTCACCCCGGATGCCTACGCCCACCTCGACCACCTCAACGAGCGCATCCTCACGGGCTGCACGGAGGTCATCGAGCGCTACGGCCTTCCGGGCTACGCGGTGGGCGTCGGCGGCAAGGGATGTGTCACCTTCTCCCCGAAGAAGGTCGTCGACTACGAGTCCTTCAAGGAGCACCAGAATGCGCAGTTGTCCGAGCTCGCCTGGTTGTTCAACATGAACCGGGGGATCTTCATGACTCCGGGCCGTGAGGAGGAGTGGACGCTGTCTGTGACCCACACGGACGAGGCGATCGACGCCTATGTTTCCTGCTTCGAGGAGCTTGCCGAGGCGATCACCGCCAAGTGACGTGAGCGCGTAGCGAACTTTTTGGGGGCCGCCGGAGTATCCGGCGGCCCCCAAAAAGATTGAGTGGTGGGTATGCGCCCCTCAGGGCTGAGGAAGCGAGCGGCGCCTAGCCGCGGGAGGTGACCCCGACGTCGGCCATCTGTCGCTGCGTCCAGGGAGCCAGGGCGTAGAGGCCGAGGGACACGAGGATCGTGATGGCGCCCAGGCCGTAGTAGTAGGTCGAGTCGGCGATGCCCTCCGTGCGCTCGATGACGACGGCGGCGATGCCCTGGCCGGTGGAGGAGGCCAGCAGCCACAGCGCCATCGACTGGGAGGCGAAGGACTTGGGGGCCAGTGCCGCCGTCGTGGACAGCCCCACGGGGGACAGGAACAGCTCGCCGATGGTCTGGACGATGAACACGAAGGCCAGGAACCACCAGGGTGAGAGCACGCCGCCACCGGGCCAAGTGGCGAAGCCGAGGCCCATGAGCAGGGCAGACAGGCCGATGAGGAGGACGGCCGAGGCGAACTTGACCGGTGTGGAGGGGAACCTGCCCGCTCGGCGCGTGAAGATCCACCCGACGACGGGAGCCAGGGCCACGATCACCAGTGGGTTGACCGACTGGTAGGCCTCGGGGGTGAGGGTCCAGCCGAAGAAGGGGGTGCGGCCGTCGGTGTGCGCCTCGGCGAAGGTCGCCATCTTGCCCGCGGCCTGCTCGAAGATCATCCAGAACAGAACGGCACCGATCCACAGGGGGACGTAGGCCCGCAGGTGGCCGCGCTCGGCGGTGGTGACGCTGGGGGAGCGGAACATCACGACGAAGTAGGTGATCGACGAGCCCGTGGCGACGAGGAACAGGGCGTAGGCGATCGCGGAGGTCAGGGAGTGGGTGATGACGAAGATGACCCCGGCCAGGGCCGCGAAGCCGGCTACCGCGCCGACGCAGGTCAGCAGGAGGCGCGTCAGGGCCTCGCCGCGGATCGGGTTGGGCACGTCGAAGGCGAAGGCGGAGAGCTTGCTCCGCCCGTAGATGAATGCAGCGAGCGCCAGGGCCATGCCGACGGCGGCGGCCGCGAAGCCCGCGTGGTAGCCGTAGTGGCCCCTGAGCCAGCCGGTCACCAGTGGGGAGAAGAAGGAGCCGACGTTCACCGACATGTAGAACAGTTGGAAGCCGGCGTCGCGGCGCGGGTCATCATCGTCGTAGAGACCGCCGACGATCGTCGACAGGTTCGGCTTGATGAAACCGGTTCCAATGGCGACGCATACGATCCCAACCCACGCCAGCGGCGCCACGGGGACCGACAGGCACAGATGGCCGATCATGATGATGACCCCGCCGTAGAGCGTCGACAGCCACGGGCCGATGACGCGGTCGGCGAAGATGCCCCCGGGGATCGCCAGCAGGTACACGGCGGCGCCGTAGGCGGACAGGATCACCTGCCCGGTGTTGGTGCTCAGGCCCAGGCCGCCGTTGGCGATCGTGTCGGTGAGGAAGTAGAGCAGGATGGCGCGCATCCCGTAGTAGGAGAAGCGCTCCCACATCTCGACGTTGAGCATCCACGGCAGGCCGCGGGGATGGCCGAACAAGGGACTGCGATCATCTCGGGAGGGGCCGGTGCGCAGGGTGGTCGGCGTCCACCGGGACGCGATGGGTGCCCGGTCCGCCGTGGCCGAGGCAGTGGTCTCGGTCGTCATGTGTGTCTCCTCAAGGGGGTGAGACGGCCGGTGGCGCCGCCTTGTGGGTGGGGCCACCGTGCTGTGACGTGGGGCCGCTGGGGGTCCAGTGGTCCAGCCCTCGCCCGACGGCGTCCCCGGCGACCGCTGTGAGGGCGATCTGCTGGGGACGCCGTCGGGTGAGAGCACTGCGGGCACGATACCCCCGGGGTGTAACGAATTGTTTTCCCCGTGGGGCGTGGCAGGGACCGGCCGCATCCCGGGGCGCCGGTCGCGGCGCGCCGGGATACGGCCGGGCGGAGCGGCGCGCCGCGACCCTCCACGTCCGGAGTAGGCCGTGGGCGCAGGATCCTCAGCGGCTGAGGTTCGCCTCGGCCGCGGCGACCTGGCGGCTCACGGGGACGAGTCGGGTGAGCTGGGTGACATGGCGCGGCTCCAGCTCCTCGATGGAGCTGACCCCGAGCAGGCGCATGGTGCGCACGATCTGATCGCTGAAGATCTCGATCATGCGGTCCACCCCGGCCTGTCCGCCGGCCATGAGGCCGTAGAGGTAGGCGCGGCCCACCAGTGAGAACTTCGATCCCAGGGCGGCGGCGGCGATGATGTCCTGGCCGTGCATGATTCCGGTGTCGATCATGACCGTGGTGTCCTTGCCCACCTCGCGCAGGACCTCGGGCAGGAGACGGAAGGGGACGGGGGCGCGGTCCATCTGGCGCCCGCCGTGATTGGACAGCAGGATCCCGTCGACGCCGAGGTCGACGAGCCGCTTGGAGTCCTGCACGTTCTGGACCCCCTTGACGATGATCTTGCCCGTCCACATGGAGCGGATGACGGAGAGGTCGTCGTCGGAGATCGTGGGGTCCATGACGGAGTCGAGCAACTCGCCCACTGTTCCGCCAGTGGAGGACAGGGACGCGAACTCGAGCTTCGGGGTGGTCAGGAAGTCGAACCACCAGCGCGGGTACATCGCCGTGTTGAGGACCGTTCCGGCGGTGATCTGCGGCGGGATGGAGAACCCGTTGCGCTTGTCCCGCAGGCGGGCACCCGCGGTGGGCACGTCCACGGTGAACATGAGGGTGTCGAAGCCGGCCTTCTGCGCGCGCTCGACCAGGCCGTAGCAGATCTCGCGCTGGCGGGTGACGTAGAGCTGGAACCAGTTGCGGCCGTGGGGATTGGCGGCGGCGACGTCCTCAATGGACGTGGTCCCCAGCGTGGACAGGCTGAAGGGGATGCCCGCGGCGCCGGCGGCGGTGGACCCGGCGATCTCGCCCTCGGTCTGCATGAGGCGGGTGAACCCGGTGGGGGCGATGCCGAAGGGGAGCGAGGAGCGCCCGCCGAGGATGGAGCAAGCGGTGTCGGTCTCCGGTGCGGGGCGCAGGATGTCCGGGTGCCATTCGATGTCCCGGAAGGCCTGGCGGGCGCGGCGCAGGGAGATCTCCTCGTCGGCGGAGCCGTCGGTGTAGTCGAAGGCCGCTGCCGGCGTGCTGCGCTTGGCGATAGTGCGAAGGTCCCAGATCGTCTGCGCTGCGGCGAGTCGCCGACGGCGTCCGTTGAAGTCTGGAGTCTTGAACTGCAGGAGCTCGAAGACCTCGGATGGTCTGGGGAACTGGCGCTTCACCACAGGGCTACCTCTTTGTTGGCGGGTGGTGCCGCAGCCGGTGATGGCCGCTGCGGCAATCGGATAGGGCTGAGACCTTGGTCTAGGTCTGGCGCACGCCGAAGTATGCTCTGCGGCAGCCGAAAGCGCAAGGCAAGCCTTACCTATGCAATTGCTG
Source organism: Actinomyces sp. zg328 (assembly GCF_009829635.1). Lineage (NCBI taxonomy): Bacteria > Bacillati > Actinomycetota > Actinomycetes > Actinomycetales > Actinomycetaceae > Actinomyces > Actinomyces sp. zg328. Next base: position 154,407 of record NZ_VWPE01000001.1, on the reverse strand, counting down.
TGGTGGCGGGGCCCCGGCGCCCCCCCCCCCGGGCTGAGGGAGGGAGCCGGGGCCCCGGTATCGCTGGCGGGCCCGATCGCGGGGCTCGGCGCGCTGGGAACTCTTCTGGACCGCGCGGGGCGCCCCTCAGCCCTCGTTGAGCGTGGCCTCCATCCGGGCGCGCGCGCCCTGCTCCTTGAGAGCGGCGAGCTCGGTGAGGAAGGCTGACCGGAAACGCTCGTTCGCGCCCAGGTCGGAGAAGACCTCCTCATTGGTGAGGAAGGCGCCCTCCTCGCCGTCGCGCTGGCGCCGCCCGTAGTCTTCCAGGCGGTCCTGGGCATCCGGGATCGGCTCGCCGGCCTCATCCACGCCCTCGGCGCACCAGGCCCAGGCGGCGCACAGCGCCGCGCCCAGGCGGATGGAGCGGCCCGCCTCCAGGTTCTCCCGGATCGTGGGCAGCACGAACTTGGGCATGCCCGAGGGACCGAAGAAGGCCAGACGCGCCAGGGTGTCGGCGATCGCCGCGTTCGTGAAGCGCTCGAACAGCGAGTCCACGTAGGCGGGAAGATCGATGCCCGGCACCGGGCGCAGCGTCGGCAGGGCCTCGCGCTCCAGGTAGGCGCGGGTCCAGGCGGCGATCCGCGGGTCGGCGGCGGCCTCGTGGCCATAGGTCATCCCCAGCGGCCTCCCCCAGTGCGCCAGCGCCTGGTGGGAGGCGTTGAGCAGCCGGAGCTTCATGAGCTCGTAGGGGACGACGTCGGTCACCATCTGCACGCCTACCTCCTCGTACGGAGGGCGCCCGGCGGGGAAATCGTCCTCAAGCACCCACTGGGTGAAGGGCTCGGCCACGACCGGCCAGGCGTCGTCGACGCCGAGCTCGGAGCGCACCATGGCGATGTCCTCATCGGTGGTGCGGGGGGTGATCCGATCCACCATGCAGTTGGGGAAGGAGACGCTCGTGTCGATCCAGTCGGCCAGCTCCGCATCGCTCATCCGGGCCTGGGAGACGACGGCGGCGCGGGCCACCTTCCCATTGCCGGGCAGGTTGTCGCAGCTCATGACCGTGAACGGGGCGGTGCCCTCCTCACGGCGACGGCGTAGAGCCTCCACGATGTAGCCGAAGGCCGTCGTCGGCTCACCGGGGTTGGCGGCGTCGCGGACCGCCCCCTCGGCGTCGGTGCGGAAGGTGCCGGTGGCGTCGTCGATGTTGTAGCCGCCCTCGGTGACGGTCAGGGAGACGATCCGCGTGGTCGGCGCGGTGAGCGCGTCAAGAACCTCCGCGCGGGCCTCGGGGGCGTACAGGTAGCGGTGGATGGAGCCGATGATCGCGGGCTCAAGATGGCCGTCGGGGTGCTTGAGGGTAAGCGAGTAAAGGGTGTCCTGACTGGTCAGGGCATCGCGCATGGCGGCGTCGGCCGGGAGGAGCCCGACGCCGCAGATGCCCCAGTCCAGCGCCTTGCCCTCGCGCATGAGGCGGTCCAGGTACATGGCGTGGTGAGCGCGGTGGAATCCCCCGACGCCGAAGTGGACGATCCCGGTGGTGATGGCCGAGCGGTCGTAGGCGGGGGCCAGGGGTGAGTCGGCGAGGCTGGTGGTCATGGTTCTCTCCTTGGGACGGTGGTGGTCATCTGGCGATGGGCAAGGGGTGGTGGTCGCCCGGCGGCCGTCGGTGTATCGCTCACGCGCCGGACGCGCGGCGGCGCCCATGGGCGCGGGGCGCCGTCAGCCGGCCGCCTGACCGGCCCCCGCCCTCGGCTTGTCGGACAGTGCGGGCGCCGAGTGGAGGATTCGCGCGTTGCCGGGCAGTTTGAGGGCGAAGCACAGCAGGAAGGAGACGGCGTAGATGAGGGCCAGGGCCATCCCGGGCCAGAAGTAGCCCTGCGCGGTGCTCTCGTCGCCCAGGAGCACGGTCACGATGGCGGGGCCAACGAACGCTCCCAGGCCGGCTCCGAGGTTGAGGATGGCCAGGGCGTTGCCGGTCTCGCCGTGCGCATGGGCCACGAGTAGGGGAGTGGTGGGCACGTGCGCGCTCAGACCGATGCCGATCCCAGCGGTGCCGATCGCGATAAGGAAGAAGTTCGGCCCCGCGATGATCGGGATGAAGTACATGTACACCAGGGAGGCGAAAGTGATCGGGGTGGCCGCCCATTGCAGGGTGTTCCTCCAACCGATCCTGTCGCCGGCCACGCCCCAGAAGACGTCACCGATGATCGCGACCAGGCCGAATACGGAGAACTCGAGGATGGCCTGGGACTCCGGCATCCCGAACACCTTGTGGAGGTAGACGACGTAGTAGGCCTGCATCCCGTACTGGCCGGAGAGGTTGATGATCTTGACGATGCCGCCGATCGACACCTTGGGGTAGCGCCAGAGGACTGACACCGCCGAGCCGACCGAATTGGCGATCGAGATCCCCGCGGTCTGCGTCGCCGAGGGGTGCAGGCGCAGGAACAGCATCGTGATGATGCCGCCGATGGCCGCCAGGATCCATCCGGCCCACAGGGTGGCGACATGGCCGATGGCCGGCAGGAAGAAGCTTGAGAAGTAGGAGCCGAGGAACTGCATGCCCAGGGAGAAGGCGAACCAGAACCAGCCGGAGACCGAGGACTGGCGCTCCGGGGGCGTGACCATCATGGTCCAGGTGAGGTAGCCGTAGGCGAACATGGGATAGCCGAATCCTCGCAGCCCGTAGAACAGCAGGACGAGCGGCATCGAGTGGCTGGGGAGCCCGACGAGGATGAACAGGGCGTCGAAGATGAGGAAGGACATCAGGCCGGTGAGCATGACCGCTCGGCAGCCCAGCGCATCGCACAGCGCCCCGGATAAGAACGCCGCGATCGCGACGATGACGCCGTAGAAGGAGACGATGGTGGACCCTTGCGCCACCGTGAATCCCACGTCGTCGGAGGAGAAGTAGTTCGTGATCCACACGGCTTCGATTCCATCGCCGATCACGAAGATGACGACGCCGAGGAAGCCGAGGGCGAGATTGGTGGGGAATCCAGTCTTCTGGATCGCCGCGATAACAGGATTGGAGCTGGGCATTCAAGGCTCGTTTCGACGGGGACTGCGTTGTCTTGGATGTCGTGTCAGATCGTTCTGACGGCTCCAGCATGGCCGACACGGGGGTGCCTGGGAGTGACCGGTCGGGGATCACCGACTGCCGATTTATCAATGGGGTCCCAACGGCGCGTCGATTCCGCCGGCGCGGTTGAGCGGGCCCGGTGAAGCGCCCGGCTGACCGGTTCTCGGGGCCCGAGTGACCGTTGGCAACCATTTCGGTGCCCGATTCACTGCGGGGAGCGGATCCGGGCGGGGGTCTTCCCCGATGGGGGGGGGCGAGCGCTCGCGGGGCGTCGCTGAGTGGGGCGTGGTCAGACCCGATCCAGGCGCCCCCCGGCGTCGATGATCCGGCGGGCGGTCGACGAGCGCAGCTCGGTGCCGGTGATGACGCGCTCGAACTGGCGCACATGGCCGAACCGGCACAGGGTGGAGCGCGCGAATTTCGTGTGCGAGCCCACGAACAGCGCTCGCTGAGACACGGACAGCGCCGTCTCCTTGACCTCGGCCACGGAGGCGTGGGGCGTGGTGAGCCAGCCGTCCAGATCTACCCCGTTGGCGCCGATGATGGCCAGATCCGGTCGCATGTCGCGCAGCATCCTCGTGGCCCACCGCTCGACGCTGGCGGCGGTCACGTGGCGCACCCTGCCGCCCAACACGATCACCGTGGTGCGGGGGCGCTCGCACATCTCCAGGGCCGTGGGCAGGGAGGCGGTGATAATCGTCAGGTCCCGGTCCGCGGGCAGGGCCCGGCCGACGAGGAGCGGATGGAAGCCCTCATCGAGGAAAACGGTGTCGGCCGCGCCCAGCCGATCGACGGCGGCCTGGGCGATGCGCTCCTTCTCATCGGCGAGGTGCTCCTTCCTGTAGGTCAGAGTCGACTCGTAATTGGAGGCCTCAGCGATCCTGACGCGCCCGTAGGAACGGGTGATCGCGTGCGTGTCCTCGAGCTCGCGCAAATCGCGCCGGATGGTCTCCACGGAGACCCCGAAGAGGCCCGGCAGGGAGGACACGGACACCTCGCCGGTGGCCCGGAGATGGGCGAGGATCGCCTTGCGCCGCTCGGCCGCACCCAACTGCTCGGCGTGCTGTCCGTCTGGCGTCAGGGGCCGTCCGCCCTCGGGATGCGACGGATCCGCTGTGATCTCAATGCCCATGCCCTCCATCGTGGCATGTCAGCCAGTGGCGTGGGAGGCAAGTGTGGGGCCGAGGTGCCCGGAAGCCCCGGCGCCCTCTGGGACAGGGATGAGCGCCGGGGCCTCCGGTTCTCCACTGCCCGAGGGTGAACATCCCGGGCAGTGGGGCTATCGGGCGGGGCCGGATCGCGTCCGGCCCCGCGGTCAGTGCGCGATCACGACCCCCAGGTTGCGGGGCCCGTGGACGCCGTTGACGCGGATGAGCTCGATGTCGCTGGTGGCCGAGGGGCCGGCGACCCAGGTGCTCGGACGGGTCGGGTTCTCGCCCAGGATGTCCACGGCCTGCGGCACCGTGGGCTGGATCGACTCGCGCTCCAAGATGATGACGTGGCGGTCCGGCACCAGGGAGATGGCACGGCGCCCCTGGTCGGGCTCGCCGTCGAGGCAGATCGTGCCCGACAGGGAGATCGCGGTGCGCGAGCAGGTGACGACGGCGTCGATCCCGTCGAGCTCGAGCGTGGGGATCGGGTCCTGACGGGAGTCCTCGCGGACGGTCCGGCCGTTCCTCGCCGCGGCCTCCTTGTAGGCCTGCGGGAGCCCCGCGGGAACCACGACGGTGGTCGCGTCGGCCAGGAGGGCGTCGATGGCGTCGAGGATTCCGGCGTCCTCGGCCTCCACCCGCACGACGGCGTTGTAGTCCTCCAACTTCTCCACCATCTCTGCCACGACGGGCTCGGATCCGGGCGGGTTGGCGCCGACGCGCGTGTAGGTGCGGGGGACGGGCGCGGCCGGGGCGGCCTGGGAGCGGGAGATCGCCTCCCGGGCTCGCGAGAGGATCACGCTGCGGGCGTCCATCACTTGGCCTCCTTGCTGTTCGCGATCGACTGCGGGTGCGTGCGCCTCCACCACTCACGGAAGCTCTCCGCGGGGGCGGCGGGCACGTCGCGGGTGCCCGTCCACATCGAGGCGGGGAAGGGCAGGGAGCCGATCTTGCCGTCCCGGTCGATGAGGCGCGTGGCCTTGATGGCCTTCGTGGCGGTGGCCCACACCCGGCCGCTCTTCATGACTGGCGTGGTCACCCCCATGGCCACGTCCCACATATCGGGGAGGATCTTGCGCTTGACGTCGACGGTCCTGGCCCGCAGGTGGACGAGGATCGTCGGGATGTCGATCTTGACCGGGCAGACCTCGCCGCAGGCCCCGCACAGGGTGGAGGCGTAGGGCAGGGTGTGGACCGGATCGTCGTCGGCTAGGCCCTGGGTCAGCTGGGGGGTGAGGATCGCGCCGATGGGCCCGGGGTAGACCGAGCCGTAGGCGTGGCCGCCCGTGTGCTGGTAGACGGGGCAGATGTTCATGCACGAGCCGCAGCGGATGCAGTGCAGCGCCTCGCGGCCGATCGGGTCGGACAGGGCCTTGGTGCGCCCGTTGTCCATGAGGATGAGGTGGAACTCCTGGGGGCCGTCGCCCTCGGTGACGCCCGTCCACATGGAGGTGTAGGGGTTCATGCGCTCGCCGGTGGCCGAGCGCGGCAGGAGCTGGGAGAAGATCTCGACATCCTGGAAGCGGGGGACGAGCTTCTCGATGCCCATGAGGGTGATGAGCGTGTCCGGCAGGGTCAGGCACATGCGGCCGTTGCCCTCGGACTCGAACACGGAGACGGTGCCGGTCTCGGCCACGCCCATGTTGGTGCCGGAGACGGCCACCTTGGCGTGGAGGAACTTCTTGCGCAGGTGGGCGCGGGCGGCAGCCGTGAGCTCCTTGGGATCGTCGGACAGGTCCTTCGGGGCATCGCCCATGCGGTCCAGGAAGATGCCGCGGACCTCGGAGCGGTTGCGGTGGATGGCCGGGACGACGACGTGCGAGGGCATGTCGTCGGCGAGCTGGACGATCATCTCGGCGAGGTCGGTCTCGTTGGCGAAGATCCCCTCGGCCTTGAGATGCTCGTTGAGATTGGTCTCCTGGGTGGCCATCGACTTGATCTTGACGACCTCATCGACGCCCTTGGACTTGATGATCTCGGTGACGATGGCGTTGGCCTCGGCGGCGTCGCGCGCCCAGTGGACGATCCCGCCCCGGGCGGTCACGTTGGCCTCGAACTGCTCCAGGAGTTCGGGCAGGTTGCTCATCACCTCGTTCTTGACGGCGGAGGCGGCGTCGCGCAGGTCCTCCCAGTCCGGCATCTCCTCCACGCGCATGGCGCGCTTGCCGCGGATGGTGCGGGTGGCGTGGCCCAGGTTGCGGCGCATCTGCGTGTTCTGCAGGGTGCGGTGCGCGCCCTTGGGGAAGGTGGTGCCCCAGCGCAGCGGGTTCTCGGGGACGTCCACGGTGGTTGCCCAGCCGCCGGTGTGGGGGCGGTCCTCGGGGCGCTGGCCCGCGCCCGCGGGCATGCCCAGGAATGTCTGGCTCATCGGGCCGCCTCCGCATCCGCCTGGAAGGCGACGTTGCCGATGAAGGGGGCGTCCTTCGTCGAGGCGAGGATCTCGGCGAGGTGCGTGATCCGCACCCCGGAGTTCAAGCGGGACAGCCCGCCACCGATGTGCATGAGGCAGGAGTAGTCGCCCGCGCACAGGATCTCGGCCTTCGTGGCCTTCACGTTGGCGACCTTGTCGGTGAGCATCGCCGTGGAGACCTCATGGTTCTTCATGGAGAAGGTGCCGCCGAACCCACAGCAGACGTCCGCGTCGGGCAGGTCGACCAGGTCGATGCCCTCGACGGCCCGCAGCAGCGCGTAGGGGCGGTCCCCGACCTTCGCGATGCGCATCGAGTGGCATGTGGGGTGGTAGGTGACGCGGTGGGGGAAATAGGCGCCGACGTCCGTCAGCCCGAGGACGTCGACGAGCAGCTCGGAGAGGTCGTAAGTCCGCTTGGCGACGGCGTCGGCCCGTTTGGCGAGGTCGTGGTCCCCGACGTGCTCGGCCACGAGGGCCTGCTCGTGGCGCGTGGCCCCGGTGCAGGAGCCCGAGGGGACGACGATGGCGTCCCACTCGCCGTCGAGCACCGGCTCGAAGGTCTTCACATGGTTGCGGATGAGCTTGGCGCCCTGCTTGAAATACCCGGTGTTCGCGTGCATCTGGCCGCAGCAGACCTGCCCCTCGGGGAAGACGACCTCATGGCCGAGCCTCTCCAGGAGTGTGACGGTCGCCTGCGGCGCCTGCGGGAACATGGTGTCCGCGATGCAGGTCGCGAAGAGCGCGATACGCACGATGAGGACCTCCCTGTCTTCTGTCTCGCGGCGTCGTTGTCCGATGTCGCTCTCACCTTAGGGCCTTCGTCCTTGCGTCAGTGACCGTGATGTCCGTCGGGCGGTGCCCGGTGGGGCGCGGTGGGGGCGTGACCCTTGGTGGGCTGCGGAAACTCGGCGCTGTCGTGGGATGGGGGCCGGTTGAGGGCGGCGGCCGCGCCAGTGGCGGCGACCCTCCGCGCGCCGGATATTACGAACGTGTGTCGTGATGTTTTCTCAGGTGGGCCCCAGCGGGACCGCCCCCTCGCGCGGGTGGCGCGAGGGGGCGGTTGAGTGGGTGGGCTGGGCCGAAGCCGGGTCAGGGGCGCTGGGCCCCGCCTCGGTCGGCTCAGCGGATGGGCATGTAGGCGCCCAGCCAGCCCTGTGAGCCGACGAAGATCAGCGCGCACAGGAGGATCAGCAGGCCGATCGAGTAGGGCGCCACTTTCTTGAGGATCTGGGCGTCCGACCCGGGCTCGTCGATCGCGGTGGAGGCCACCGCCAGGTTCTGCGGGGAGATGATCTTGCCCAGGCCGCCGCCGATCGTGTTGCCCGCCAGCAGGATGCGCGCGTCGAGACCGGCGCCCTGGGCGGCCGTCGCCTGGAGCTTGGCGAACAGGGCGCCGGCGGAGGTCGCCGAGCCCGCCACGCCGGTGCCCACCCAGCCCAGGATCGGGGCGAGGAAGGCGAAGAAGGCGCCGGTTGACGCCAGTGCCGCGCCGATCGCCGTGGTCTGGCCGGAGAAGTTCATGACGTAGGCCAGCGCCATGACCGAGGCGATGGTCAGGATCGCCAGGCGCAGGTTGTGGATCGTCTTGGGCAGGACGGCGAACATGGTGCCCACGCTCGTGCGGTACCGCCCGCCGGAGGAGCGCGTGCCGTAGACGATGGCCACGATGATGCCGGTGACGAAGATCCACGTGCCCGGGTTGGACAGGATCTGAAGGGTGTAAGTGCCCGACGGCGAGGGCTGGCCGTCAGCGCCCAAGAGCTGGCCGTGGACCCCGGGCCAGTGGATCGGCAGGTCCTTGGACTTCAGCACCGCGGGCAGGTCCACGCCGATCCTCCACAACTTGGTGATGGCGATGATGATGACGACGAGCACGTAGGGCAGCAGGGCGAGTCCCACGCGGGCGCCGTCGGGCTTGTCCTCCTCGGCCACGAAGGTGCGGAACTCCTCGGGCGTGGTCGGGGTCCAGGCGAGCAGGAAGGCGTAGCCGGCGGCCAGGCCCAGCAGGGAGGCGGCCACGGCGGTCAGCTCGTACGAACTCGAGGAGACGAAGAAGTGCCCCGCGCCGGTGGCCAGGCCGATCGCGATCGCCAGCGGCCACAACTGCCTGATGCCCCGCATCCCGTCGATGATCTGCAGCAGGATCAGGGGGATGAAGGCCGCGAAGATCCAGGTGAGGTGCCCCATGCGGGTGGCGACCTCGACCGGGTCCTCCCCGCCCAGCTGGCCGGCGGTGGTCACGGGGATGGCCATGGCGCCGAACCCGACGTTGATCGCGTTGCCCACGATCGCGGCCACGGCCGCCTTGATCTTGGGCAGCCCCAGGCTCACCAGCAGGGCGCAGGTGATGGCCACGGGCGCGCCGAAGCCCGCCAGTCCCTCCATGAGCCCGCAGAAGGAGAAGGCGATGATGAGCGCCTGGGCGCGCTGGTCGCCCTTGCCGATGACGTTGAAGATCGCCTTGAGGTCCGCGCTGCGCCCGGAGGACTCGGTGAGGTTGTAGAGCCACACGGCCGCGATGATGATGTAGATGATCGGCATGAGGCCGAAGACGGCGCCCTGGGTGGCGCTCATGACGGTCAGGACCACCGGCATCCCGAAGAAGAGGGCGATGACCATGGAGATCGCCAGCGAGATGAGCGCGCACCAGTGGGTCTTGACCTTGAATGCCCCCATGAGGATGAAGAAGGACGCTAGGGGTACGAGCCCCACGAGGGCGGTCAGGTAGACACTGTCCCCGACGGCGCTCGTCGACGGCGTGAAACCCGTCGCGAGGACCGCTGGGAGAGCGCTGGCAGGGAAGGCTGATGCCATGAGGACCTCCGGCGTCGTTGCTGGTCAGTTTCCGGGTCTGCGAGGTGGCTCGGGCGCGGTGCCTCGTGCCATCTGAAGGCCCGGGAAGGGGTGGATCCCGCCACGCCGAGTCGCCCCGGGCGCGGCAAGTGGACGAACGTCCTAGGCGAGAGTACCCGACATCCCCGGCGCGCGGTGCGAGCCGGGGATGCCGGGAGCGGGCGGGCTGATGGGTTCCGCGCCGGGTGGCGCTCCGAGGCCGGCCCGCCGTCGCTCAGCGCCGGGGGCCGGGCGCCAGGCGCGCGGAGTTGAGGATGAAGGCGCTCTCGGAGCCCACATGCACGAGCGCGGCGGCGATCGGGCCCAGCATGCCCAGAGCGGCCAGCCCCATGGCCACGGCGTCCACGGCGATGGTCCCGATGAAGTTCGCCATGATGATCCGCCGGGCCCTGCGGGCGATGCGGATCGTGCGCGCCAGGGAGAGCGGGTCAGAGCCCACCAGGACGATGTCCCCCGCCTCCCGGGCCACGTCCGTGCCCGAGCCCATGGCGATGCCCACATCGGCGGCGGACAGGGCGGGGGCGTCGTTGATGCCGTCGCCGACCATCGCCACGCGATGGCCCGCCGCGCGCAGCTCGCCGATGATCGCGCCCTTGTCGTGGGGCAGCAGCCCGGCGCGGATCCGCTCGGGGGCCAGGCCCAGCTCAGCCCCGATCCTCGCGGCCGTCGACGGCGCGTCCCCGGTGAGCATGAGCACATCGAGGCCCATGTCACGGATCTGGGAGAGCATCAGCGCCGCCCCCTCGCGCAGTTCGTCGGCCACCAGGATGATCCCTGCCGTGGCGCCGTCGACGACGACCTGGACGGCGGTGGTGCCCGCGGGCAGGTCCTCCGCGGGGCCCGTCAGTCCGGCGAGCCCCCTGGAGGCCTGATCGGCGTCGAGGCGGCCGACCCTCACTCGCCGCCCCTCGACAATGGCCTCGACGCCCATGCCGGGGGTGTAGCGGGTGGACTCGGGCGAGGGGAGGGTCAGGCCGCGCTCGCGGGCCCTCTCGACGATGGCCCGCCCGATGGGGTGCTCCGTGTTCCACTCCGCGGCCGCGGCCAGGCGGAGCATGGAGTCCTCCGCGCCCGGGCCGCCGTCGGTGGGGCTCAGGGCGATCACGCGCGGCGCGCCGGTCGTGAGCGTGCCGGTCTTGTCCAGCACCACGGTGTCGACGGCGGACAGGCTCTCCAGATGCGCCCCGTCCTTGACGAAGGCCCCGGTGCGCGCGCACCGGGCGACGGATGCCAGGACGGCCAGGGGCGTGCCGGCCGCGACGCCGCAGGCGCCGGCGGCGATGACCACGGAGATCGTGGCCCGGGTGTCCCGCGTGACGACAAGGGTGAGAAGCGCCAGGCCGAGGGCCAGGTAGACGATGCGGGCGGCGAGCACGTCCGCCAGGCGGTGGACGGGGGCTCGGCTGTCCTGCGCGGCGCGCACGGCGGCGATGATCCTCCCGAAGGAGGAATCCTCGCCCGCCTTCGTCACCTCGAGCTCGAGGGGCCCCTGGGTGATCGAACCGGCGGGCACGGGATCGCCCGCGCCCACGGTCACCGGCATGGACTCCCCGGTGATCCGGGACTGGTCGATGTCGGCGCTGCCCCTGCGCACGACGCCGTCGGCCGGGACCCTCCCACCGGGGCGCAGGGCGATGACCTGGCCCGGGGCGAGGTCATCGATGGGGGTCTCGTGCTCCTCGCCGTCGATGATGACGCGGGCCGTGCGCGGCAGGAAGGTCATGAGGCCGGTGAGCGCGTCGCGCCCCCGCTCCATGCACAGCTCCTCCAGGATCTCGGCCACGAGCACGAACAGGGCGATGAGCAGGGCCGTGCCCCACTGTCCGATGACGGCGGCCGCCGCGATGGCCAGCAGCATGGACAGCTCCATGCTCATGCGCCGCTCGCGCAGGTCGCCCCAGGCCTCAACGGCGATGGGCCAGCATCCGGCCGCCAGGACGGCGGTGCCGATCGTCGCCAGCGCCCACCCCGGCGCGCCCTCCAGGCGGGCGACCCAGGCGGCCAGCGCGCCGACGGCGACGAGGATGACGCGGGCGGCGTCGGCGGTCTCGATCCGGTTGAGGAGCGACTCGGGGGCCTCGGTGGGAGGGGGAGTCGAGGATGCCGGATCGCGCCGGGGGCGCGGCGCGGGCTCGACGCGCTCAGGGGCGGTCTCAATCATGATCCACTCCGATCCGGTGGTCGGCGGGCAGGTTCCCGGTGACGTGCTGGGCCTGGAAGACGGCCTGGCGCACGAGGATGCGGGCGTGCTCGTCGATGAGCCGGTAGTAGACGCGGGGGCCCTCGCCGCGCGAGGCGACGACGTGCCCGAGGCGGAGCTTGGCCAGGTGCTGGGAGACGGCGGCGGCGCTGCGGCCGGTGCGCTCGGCCAGGACGCCGGAGGAGAGTTCCCCCTCCTCCTCCAGCAGGGCGATGATGCGGATGCGCGTGGCATCGGCGAGAAGGGAGAAGACCTCGGCCGCGAGCTCGGCGGTCTCCTGGGTCTCGGCGTCGCTCATGGTGGGGCGCGGGGCGGCGCCGTCGTCGCGCACAAGAGAGAGTTTAGCGTTTGCGTTCACGGTTAAATGATAGGGAGGTGACGATTCGTGCGCAAGGGGCGGTCCGCCGCCCCCTCGGCCCGCTCGTGCGCCCTCACCCCCGAGACGGTATCTCGGGGGTGAGGACGCGCCGAGGCCCCCGGCGCGGGCGCCAGGGGCCTCAGGAGACCAGCGGGAGCAGCAGGGCCGGCCGGTCAGGGGTGGCGGTTACTTGACGTCCTCGTCCACCCAGTCGAAGGTCCGGGTCACGGCCTTCTTCCACAGGCGGTAGGCGCGGTCGCGCTCGGAGGCGTCCATCGACGGCGTCCAGCGCTTGCCCTCCTGCCAGTTGGCGATGACGTCATCGGTGGAGGCCCAGAAGCCCACCGCGAGGCCGGCGGCGTAGGCCGCGCCCAGCGCCGTCGTCTCCACCACCGAGGGGCGCACGACGTCGCAGCCCGAGATGTCCGCCTGGAACTGCATGAGGAGGTCGTCGTGGGTCATGCCACCGTCGACCTTGAGCTCCTTGAGCGGCACGCCCGCGTCAGCGTTCATGGCGTCGAGCACCTCGGCGGACTGGAACGCCGTCGACTCCTCGACCGCGCGGGCGATGTGTCCCTTGGTCACGTAGCGGGTCAGGCCCACGATCGCGCCGCGGGCCTCGTCGCGCCAGTAAGGGGCGAACAGGCCGGAGAAGGCCGGGACGAAGTACACCCCGCCGTTGTCCTCCACGCTCGCGGCGAGCTCGCCGATCTCGGAGGACGTGGCGATCATGCCGAGGTTGTCGCGCAGCCACTGCACCAGGGAGCCGGCCACCGCGATCGAGCCCTCCAGGGCGTAGACCGGGGCCTCGTCGCCGAGCTTGTACAGCACGGTGGTCAGCAGGCCGTTGGAGGAGAAGACGGGCTCGGTGCCGGTGTTCATGAGCGTGAAGCAGCCGGTGCCGTAGGTGTTCTTGGCCATGCCCTTCTCGAAGCAGGCCTGCCCGAAGGTCGCCGCCTGCTGATCGCCGAGGATCCCGGAGATCGGGGTGTCCACCAGCAGGCCGTTCTTGCGGCCGTACCCATAGATCTCGGAGGAGGACTTGATCTCGGGAAGCATGGACATCGGGATGCCGAAGTCGGCGCAGATGTCCTCGCGCCAGGTCAGGGTGCGCACGTCCATGAGGAGGGTGCGGGAGGCGTTGGTGACGTCGGTGGCGTGGACGCCGCCATTGATCCCTCCGGTGAGGTTCCACAGGACCCACGTGTCCGGGGTGCCGAAGAGCAGGTCGCCGGCCTCCGCGCGCTCGCGGGCCCCCTCGACGTTGTCGAGGATCCACTTGATCTTCGTGGCCGAGGGGTAGGTGGAGACGTTCTCACCGGTGATCTGGCGGTAGCGCTCGGTGCCCAGCGGGTCGCCGTCGGCGATCTCCCGGACGATGTCCCCCGTGCGCACGTCCTGCCACACGAGGGCGTTGTACACGGGCTTGCCCGTGTTCTTGTCCCACACGATCGTGGTCTCGCGCTGATTCGTGATGCCAACGGCGGCGACCTCGTGGCGGTTGGTCTCCGCCTTCTGCAGCGCGTCGGCGACGACGGAGCGCACGGACTCCCAGATCTCCACGGGGTCGTGCTCGACCCAGCCGGGGTTGGGGAAGATCTGCGTGAACTCCTTCTGGCCGACGGAGACGATCTCACCGGAGTGATTGAACAGGATGGCGCGCGAGGACGTCGTGCCCTGATCGATGGCGAGGACGTACTTCTTCTCGGTCATGGGGTTTCCTTTCACTTCTTTGTGAGGGGGCGGGTAGCGGGGCGGCCCCGGGCGGATACCGGGGCCGCCCCGATGCGGGTCAGGCGAGGCCGGAGGCGAAGACGATCACCGTGGCGACGATGGCGCCCAGGATCGGGCCGACCACCGGGACCCACGAGTAGCCCCAGTCGGATCCGCCCTTGCCCTTGATGGGCAGGATGGCGTGCGCGACGCGCGGGGCGAGGTCACGGGCGGGGTTGATGGCGTACCCGGTCGGGCCGCCGAGCGAGTTGCCGATGCCCACGATGATGAGGGCCACGCCGAGGGGGCCGATGGCGCTCTGCGTGTGACCGGACACGAGGACCCAGATGATCAGGACGGCGGTGCCGATGGCCTCGGTCAGGGTGTTCCAGCCGTAGGAGCGGATCTCAGGGCCGGTGGAGAAGACGCCGAGCTTGAGGGCCGGGTCGCAGTCCTCGTCGAAGTGCTGCTTGAAGGTCAGCCAGCACAGGACGGCGCCGGCGAAGGCGCCCAGGAACTGGGCGACGATGTAGATGAGCACGTTCGTGGCGCTCACGGCGATGCCGCCGGCGCCCAGCTCCGGGCCGTTGAGCGTGACGCTGGAGTCGAACATGTGGGCGACGACCTTGGCGATCGTCACCGCGGGGTTGAGGTGGCCGCCGGTGCTGTAGGCGACGTAGACGCCGGCGAACACCGCCAGGCCCCACCCCCAGTTGATGAGGAGCCACCCGCTGTCCTTGCCCTTGGACTTGGGCAGCAGGTTCGTCGCGACGACGCCTCCACCGAGCAGGAGGAGGATCGCAGTTCCGAGGAACTCCGAGAAGAAGATCTGAGCAAGGCTCATATGAAGAATCACTTTCTGCACGTCAACGTGCCATGGGGGTTACCAGGGACGGGGGAGAGGCACGTGCGCCCACTCGCCCGAGCGGGCGCACGCTCTAATCAGATCGATCGGGTGAGCTTGGCGACCGCGTCGGCGTCGGTTGTCTCGGCCTCGGCGTCGGCGATCTGCTTCACCCTCTCGGCATACGAGGCTAGCTCGCTCGCGGCGTCCTTGTCAGACCAACGGAGGAGTGGCGCCATGATCCCCAGGATCTCCTCGGCCACCGACAGGCCGCGGTCGCGGTGGGAGACGTCCAGGCGCACGCGGTGCAGCAGGACATCCTCGAGGTGCTCGGCGCCCTCGTGGGTGACGGCCCAGGCGACCTCGGCCCGCAGGTAGGTGGGCGCGCCGTTCAGGGGCTCGCCCAGGCGCTGGGAGTCCTCGGCCGCGGCGTCGGCGTCGATGAGCTCCAGGATGTCGGCGGTCTCGTCGCCGTAGCGGTCCAGGAGGTGGGTGATGCGCGCCAGCGTCCAGTCGCGCTCCGCCGCGAGCTGGGCGGCGCGGCCGGCCAACTCCTCGTAGCCCTGGGCGCCCACGAGCGGCAGGTTCTCGGTGCGGCTGGGGTGTGCGTGGGCGAGGGCCTCGCCCAGGGCGTGGTCGACGGCGTCGACGCCCATGACGCGGTAGGTGGTCAGCTTGCCGCCGGCGATGGCGGTCAGGCCGGGGGCCACGCGGGTGACGGTGTGCTCGCGGGAGACCTTCGTGGAGGCCGCCTTGGCGCCCGGCTTGAGACGGGGCTGGAGCAGCGGGCGCAGGCCCGCGTAGACGCCGATGATGTCCTCGCGGTGAATCGGGCGGGTGAGCACGGAGTTGGCGTGCTCGAGGACGTAGTCGATATCCGCGCTGGTGGCCACGGGCTTGGCGATGTCCTCGGTCCAGGGGGTGTCCGTGGTGCCGATAACCCAGTACTCGGGCCACGGGATGATGAAGAGCACGGACTTCTCGGTGCGCAGGAAGATGCCGGTCTCGGCGTCGATCGCGGTCTTGGGCACGACGATGTGGATGCCCTTGGACGCCAGGACCTTGAGGCCGCCCTCGGTGGTGGCCATGTCCTGGACCTCCTCGGTCCACACGCCGGTGGCGTTGATGGTGCGGGTCGCGCGGATCTCGATCTCCTCGCCGGAGGCGAGGTCCGTGGCGGACACGCCGAGGACGCGGCCCTCGTCGTCCTTGAGGAAGCCGGTGACGCGGGTGCGGTTGGCGGCGTGGGCGCCCAGGCCGACAGCGGTGCGCACGAGGTCGATGACCAGGCGCGAGTCGTCCACGCGGGCGTCGTAGAAGCGGATGGCGCCGGCCAGGTGGCTGGTGTCCAGCGCGGGGGCGAGCGCGGCGGTGCCCTTCTTGCCCAGGTGCTTCTGGACGGGCACGGTCTTGTGCCCGCGGGCGCCGGCGACGGCCAGGGCGTCGTACATGCCCACGCCGACGGCGGAGTAGGTGCGCTCGTAGTGGTGCTTGAGCGGCCACAGGAAGGGCTGGGCCTTGACGAGGTGGGGAGCGGTGGTGGTCAGGAGGCGGCCGCGCTCGGTGAGGGCCTCGTGAACGAGGGCGAAGTTCGCCTGGTAGAGGTAGCGCAGGCCTCCGTGGATGAGCTTGGAGGACCACGACGACGTGCCGGAGGCCCAGTCGCCCATCTCGACGATGCCGGTGCGAAGGCCGCGGGAGACGGCGTCGACGGCGATCCCGGCGCCAGTGACGCCCCCGCCGATGACCAGGACGTCGAGGGGCTCGTCGGTGGGGCCGTTCGCGGACAGGGCGGCGAGCGCCTCGACGCGCTGCTCCCGGTTGAGGGCTGTGGATCGCAGTGGCGCGGGTGCTGGGCTTGGCATGGTGGCTCCTCGGTCTCGACGGTGAGCGGCTGCGTCTCTGGCGCGGCTGTCAGGGCGGCGATTGTTCCCTGTGACACATCGTCGAGGCTTGTGAGAGGATGAGCAAGCGCGCTGCACGAACGTGCAGAGCCGGAGCGTGAAGCGGAGGAACATGAGCACTCGGAGCCACGATTCTTCCCGGAATTCCAACATTTCCGGCGAGAGTTCCACCCTGCTGCGGGCCTATGAGGCGGCGTCGATGTACTACGTGCAGGGCGAGACCATGGAGGTGATCGCCCACCACCTGGGGGTGTCTCGCTCGACCGTCTCCCGGCTCCTGGACCGCGCCAGGGCGACGGGCATCGTGCGCATCGAACTCACCCAGCCGGGGGGCGCCGGCTCCATCGAGGGGCGGCTCGCCACCCTCTTCGGCGTGCGCGCCCAGATCGTGCCTGTGCGCGAGGGAACCACCGAGATCCATCGGCTCCAGCAGGTCGCGGGTGTCGCGGCTGCCCGGATGGTCGAGCTCGTCGCCGAGTTGGCCGAGCGGCGCGCCGCTGAGGCGCCGGGGGCACCGGTGGGGTCCGGTGCCGATGACGCCGAGATGGGGGGCGCCGAGGGGGCGGCGAGGGCGGGTGGCCGGGGCGTCGTCGTCGGTATCGCCTGGGGGACCACCATGTCCGAGGTGAGCGTGGCCCTGCCAGCGCGGCAGGTTCCGGGGGTGACCGTGGTCCAGCTCAACGGCGCCACGGATCCGATGGAGGTGGGGCCCAGCGCCGGCGAGGTGCTCTCGCGGGTGGGCCACGCGCTGGGCGCGCGCGTGGTGGCCTTCCCCGTCCCCGCCTTCTTCGATCATGTGGCCACGCGCGAGGCGATGTGGTCCGAGCGCTCCGTGCGCCGGGTACTGGCGCTGGCGCGCAGCGCCGACCTGGCGGTCTTCGGCGTCGGGTCAGTGGTTCAGGGCGTCCTGCCCTCGCAGGTCTACGAGGGCGGGCATGTCAGCCGCGCCGACCGCGTGGCGCTGCGCCGGGAGCGGGTGGTGGGCGATGTGTGCACCGTGCTGCTGCGCGCCGACGGGTCCTGGAGCGATATTGCCCTCAACGCGCGGGCCACGGGCCCCACTCCGGCCCAACTCGCGCGCATCCCCAGGCGCCTGTGCGTGGTGGCGGGGAGGGCGAAGGCCCCCGCCCTGCTGGCGGCGCTTCGGGCGCGGGTGGCCACGGATCTGGTTGTTGACGACGCCACCGCGCGCGCCGTCCTCGATCTAGCCTCCGCCCCATAGCCTCCCCCAATATGCGAGACCGGTCGAAAATAGGAGCGAAACCGGTTCACGAACCGGTTTCGCTCCTATTTTCGACCGGTCTCGCCGGGGTGGCGTCAGGCGCGGGCGAGGGCTTGGGCGGCCGCCTCGGCGACATGCTCGCCGGTGAAGCCGTACTCCTCGAACAGGCGCGGTCCGGGCGCTGAGGCGCCGTAGTGGTCGAGGGACACGATCGCCCCCGAGTCGCCCACGATCTCGCGCCAGCCCATCGCGATTCCGGCCTCCACGGAGACCCGCACGGCACCGGCGGGCAGCACGGAGGCGCGGTAGGCCTCGTCCTGCTCGGCGAACCACTCCAGGCACGGCGCGGAGACCACGCGGGCCGGGGTGCCCGCGGCGCCCAGGCGCTCGCGCGCGTCCATGGCCACGCCCAACTCGGAGCCGGTGGCGATGATGACGACGGCGGGATCGGCCGGCGCCCCGGAGGCGTCGACGGCGTCGGCCAGGACATAGGCGCCCCGGCGCACGCCCTCGGCGGCAGCCTCGGGGGTGGCGCTCACGGTGAGGTTCTGGCGCGACAGGACCACGCCGACCGGCTCGCGGCGGCGGCGCAGGATCTCCGCCCAGGCGGCCGCGGTCTCGTTGGCGTCCGCGGGCCGCACGACGGCGAAGCCCGGGATGGCGCGGAGGGCCGCCAGGTGCTCGATGGGCTGGTGGGTGGGGCCGTCCTCACCCACGCCGATGGAGTCGTGGGTCCAGACGAACACCGAGCCGATGCCCATGAGCGCCGCCAGGCGCACGGCCGGGCGCATGTAGTCGGAGAACACCATGAAGGTGCCGCCGTAGGGGCGGGTCAGGCCATCCAGGGCGATGCCATTGAGGATCGAGCCCATCGCGTGCTCGCGGACCCCGAAGTGGATGGTGCGCCCGTAGGGGCCGTCGCCCTGGCCCACCGCCAGGGAGGGCGGCAGGAAGGAGGGCTCGCCGGCCATCGTCGTGTTGTTCGACCCCGCCAGGTCCGCCGAGCCGCCCCACAGCTCGGGCACCACGGGGGCGAGGGCGCTCAGGGTCTTGCCGGAGGCGGATCGAGTGGCCACGGCGTCGCCGGGCTCCCAGCGGGGCAGGGCGGCGTCCAGCCCCTCGGGGAGCCGACCAGCGCGCAGGCGCTCCAGAAGCGCGGAGCCCTCGGGGGCGGCGGCCTGCCAGGCGGCGAAGCGGGCGTCCCAGTCGGCGCGCAGGGCGGCGGCGCGCTTAGCGGCCTGGGCGCGGGTGTGCTCCAGAACCTCGGACGGCATCTGGAAGTCGGCCTCCGGGTCGAGCCCGAGGGCCCGCTTGAGGCCGGCGACCTCCTCGGCGCCGAGCTTGGCGCCGTGCGAGGACTCATCGCCCTGCTTGGTGGGTGAGGGCCAGGCGATGATCGTGTGCAGGCGGATGAGCGTGGGCCGGGCGGTCTCGGCTCGCGCCTGGACGAGGGCGGCGTGCAGCGCGTCGTAGTCCTCGCGGTACTGGCCGCCGGCCTTCCAGTCGACGTCGAGCACCTGCCAGCCGTAGGCGGCGAAGCGGGCGGAGGGGTCCTCGGTGAAGGCGATGTCGGTGTCGCCCTCGATGGAGATGTCGTTGTCGTCGTAGATGGCGATGAGGTTGCCCAGCTGCTGGGTGCCCGCCAGGGAGGCGGCCTCGGAGGCCACGCCCTCCTGGAGGCACCCGTCGCCCACGATTGTGTAGACGTAGTGGTCGAAGACGGACTCGCCGGCGGGGGTGGAGGCGTCGAAGAGGCCGTGCTCCCTGCGCGCGGCCATGGCCATGCCCACGGCGTTGGCGATTCCCGCGCCCAGCGGCCCGGTGGTGGTCTCGATGCCGGCGGTGTGCCCGAACTCGGGGTGGCCCGGGGTGAGGGAGCCCCATGAGCGCAGGGCGGCGATGTCGCTGATCTCCAGGCCGTAGCCGGCCAGGGCGAGCTGGATGTACTGGAGCAGTGAGGCGTGCCCGATGGACAGCACGAAGCGGTCGCGGCCCAGCCAGGCCGGGTCGGCGGGATCGCCGGCCATCTCCTTCTGATAGAGCAGGTAGGCGACGCCGGCCAGGGAGATGGGGGTGCCGGGGTGCCCGGATCCGGCCTTCTCGACGGCGTCGGCCGCCAGCGCCTTGGACGCGGCGATGGCCTTGAGGTCGAGGTCGGTCAACAGTGCGGGTGCGGTCATGCGTTCCTCCTAGGACGGCGGTCCCTGGGCTGGGCTGGTGCGGTTGTTGATTCACACACTAACGAAGCACGCCGAGGCGCCGGGAGCCAGCGCCGCGCCGCTCATATGTGCGCGCCCCCGGCGGGGGTGCCGGGGGCGCCAGGGCGCTGAGCGCTCTGGGTGCGGTGCGATACCACCGGCTCCGGCGCGGCGGCAGGGGCTCGGCGGAAACTGCTCATGTGTGCAACCGATTGTCGAATTCGCCGCAATTCAGGAATATGAGAAGCGCGTATCAACCACCGCATCATCCGTCTCTCCCCGGGGCTTGAGAGGCTCCAGGCGGAATGGTGCGGGCGAGCGAGGAGGCCGCATATGGGATACAGAATCGTCGTTGCCTGTGATGACGCCGCCATTGATTACAAGGAGGCGCTGGCGAGGGATCTCAATGGTGATCCGCGCGTCGATAAGGTGATCGACGCCGGCGTGTCGGAAGGGGAGAGCATTGATTACCCCCACGTCGCCGTGAAAGCCGCCCGGATGATCTCTGATGGCGACGCCGATCGCGGCCTCCTGCTCTGCGGCACCGGAATGGGGATGGCGATCAGCGCCAACAAGGTCCCTGGTATCCGCGCCTGCGTCGCCCATGACTCTTTCTCGGTGGAGCGCCTCATCAAGTCCAATAACGCCCAGGTCCTGACCCTCGGCCAGCGCGTCATCGGCATCGAGCTCGCCCGAAGGCTCGTGAGCGAGTGGCTCGGCCACGTCTTCGACCCCTCCTCGCCGTCGGCCCGCAAGGTGGCCGCCCTGGAGTCCTACGAGTCCGGCGTCTGATCCCCGCCCCGCCCCTAGCCAACCCCCTGCGCGCCCGGGTGAGGCGCTCCCCGACCACCGCAGCACCTCAAGGATGAAGAATGACACCTGATACAACATTTCCCCTACTGGAGAACCTGGATTTGTTCTGGCTCCTAGCGGCCTGCGTCGGAGGCATTATCGGCGCCATCGTCGGAGCGAACAACGCTTTCGGATTCACCGGCGTTATGATCCTGACCGGTTTTGGGATCGCCGCTTCGACGGGCAGCACCTTCTTCTTCGACTATGTCGCCTTCGGGCCCGTCTTCGGGCCGCATATCGCCTTCGCGGGAGCTGCCGCCGGATCCGCCTACTCGGCGAAGAAGAAGCTGCTCGCCACTGGGCGGGATATCGATACGCCGCTGGGCAGCCTCAAGGATCCCTCGGTCCTGTGGGTGGCCGCGGGATTCGGGGTGGCAGGTTTGATCGTGCAGCGCCTCATCGCGCTCATCCCCTGGTTCGGAAGCCACACCGACTCCGTGGCCCTGACGGTGTTCCTGTCCGGCTGCGCCTCCCGCCTCATCTTCGGCTCCACCGGCGTCCTCCACGCCCCGACCCGGCCACAGGGCTCGCACCGCTGGCTCGATCACCAGGAGACGCCGGGGCAGCTCGGCACCGTCGCCCTGGGGGCCGCCGTCATGGCCTCCGGCGGCGCGATCGTGCTGGCCTCCTACGCCCGGGCGCACCTGCCCGAGGATGCGGCGGCCGCAGTAGTGGGCAATGCCCACACCCTGCCCTTCGCCATCTCAGCTCTTTGCATCTTCCTGCTGGTGGCAGGGCAGAGGGTCAATGTCACCCACCACATCACCATCATCGCGGGTCTGGCCGGCGCGCAGTTCTGGCTCGCCACCGGCAATGGATGGGCGGCCCTGGCCATCGGCACCGTCTTCGGCGTCCTGTCGGGCTTCGTCGCCGAGTTCGTCATCGCGCGCCTCACCTACTACCACGGCGACACGCACATCGACCCGCCGGCCGGGGTGATCTGGATCATGACCACCCTCATCCACCTGACCCTGCTCGCCGTCTGACTCCTCCGCCTCCGACCGGGGCGTTCCCGGGGAGCCCCTGCCCGAAACGCCCCCATGACCCCTGGAAGCACTCATGAGCGACACGCGTCCACCCAACACCGCCCCCAGCACCGCCCACGACTGGCCCACCGAGCTCTACGACGCCTACGTCTTCGACATGGACGGCACCATCTACCTCGGCGATGAGCTCCTGCCGGGAGCCAAGCGCCTCATCACCGAGTTGCGCCGCCGGGCCATCCCCGTGCGCTTCCTGTCCAACAACCCCACCAAGGACCCCGACCAGTACGCCGACAAGCTCGCCCGCCTCGGCCTGCCGACCCCGGTGGGCGAGATCGCCAACACGGTGGTCACCACCGTGCGCTGGCTGACGTCCCACCACCCCGATGCCACCGTCTTCGCCATCGCCGAGGATCCGCTCAAGCGCGCGCTGGCCCGGGCCGGCATCGCGCAGAGCGAGGACCCCGAGGAGATCGACATCGTCATCGCCTCCTACGACCGCGCCTTCGATTACCGCAAGCTCCAGATCGCCTTCGACGCCATCTGGTTCCACAAGCGGGCCTTCCTCATCGCCACCAACCCCGACCGCTTCTGCCCCTTCCCCGGTGGGCGCGGCCAGCCCGACTGCGCCGCCGTCATCGCCGCGATCGAGGCCTGTACCGGCACCACCTGCCGCACCGTCATCGGCAAGCCCAACGCCTCGATGCTCCAGGCCGCCATCGGCGACCTCGACGTCAGGCCCGAGCGGTGCGTGATGGTCGGCGACCGGCTCAGCACGGATATCCAGATGGCGGCGCGCACCGGCATGCGCTCCGCGATGCCGCTCACGGGTGAGTCCACCCTCGCCGAGGCCCTGGCCCTCGACAGCGCCGACCGCCCCACCTACGTCCTGGACCGCATCGACCGGCTCATCCCCGCCGCCGCGTGGGAGGAGCTCGGCTGGAGCGAGGACGCCGACCCCGTCCCCTGACCAAGCCCGTCCGACGCCGATCACGCGACGGCACCGGCGCCACGACACGAAGAGACGACACGAGGAAAGGAGACCAACGATGGTCAGTCCTGGATACGAAGGCCCCTACCTGCTCGGCATCGATTTCGGAACGGAGTCCTGCCGCGCGGCGATCTTCGACCTCTCCGGTCACCCGATCGCCTTCGCCGCCGCCCCCTACCCCACCGCCCACCCCCGCCCGGGCCGGGCCGAGCAAAGCCCCGGAGACTGGTGGGACGCCCTCAGGGCCGCCGTCTACCGGGTCCTCAACGAGACGGGCATCCCCGGCCGCCACATCGCCGGCATCTCCTATGACGCTACGACGATGACCGTCGTCGCCGTGGACGCCAACGGCCGGGAGTTGCGCCCGGCGATCATGTGGATGGATGTGCGAGCCTCCGAGCAGGCCGCCCGCGCCGAGACGATCGACCACTGGGCCCGCCTGTACAACGGCGGCGGCACCATGGGGGCGACCGCCGAGTGGTACCCCTTCAAGGCCGCCTGGCTCAAGGAGAACGAGCCCGAGGTCTACAGGGCCGCCCACCGGCTCGTCGACGCCCCCGAGTGGCTCACCCACAAGCTCACCGGCGAGTGGACCCTCAACATCAACTCCGCGGCCCTGCGCATGTACTACAACCGCGACAAGGGCGGCTGGCCGGTCGAGTTCTACGAGCACATCGGCTGCGGCGACGTCTTCGACAAAATCCCCGAGCGCATCCTCGACCTCGGCATGCCCGTCGGCGGGCTGACCACCGCCGCCGCCAGCGACCTCGGCCTACTGCCCGGGACGCCGGTCGCCCAGGGCTGCGCCGACGCCTGGGCGGGGCAGATCGGCCTGGGCGTCGTCGAGCCCGGCAAGACCGCCATCATCACCGGCTCCTCCCATGTCATCACCGGCCAGTCGCCCAAGCCCCTGCACGGCAGCGGCTTCTTCGGCGGCTACACCGACGGCGTCCTGCCCGGCCAGTACACCTGTGAGGGCGGCCTGGTCTCCTCGGGCTCTGTGCTCAAGTGGTTCAAGGACAACTTCGCCGCCGACGTCGCCTCCGCCGCGGAGCGCCTGGGCTACAACCCCTACAAGATCCTCGACGAGCGCAGCGCCCATGTGCCGGTCGGCTCCAACGGCCTCATCATCAACGAGTACTTCCAGGGCAACCGCACCCCGTACACCGACTCCAAGGCGCGCGGCATCGTATGGGGACTCACCCTGGGCACCACGCCCGAGGAGTTCTACCGGGCCATCCAGGAGGCCGTCTGCTACGGAACCGCCCACGTGCTGCGGGCGTTCAAGGACGCCGGCTTCGCCACCACCGAGCTCGTCGCCTGCGGCGGCGCCACCAAGTCCCGTGACTGGATGCAGATGCACGCCGATGTCACCGGTGTTCCCGTCACCCTCACCGAGGTGGGCGACGCCGTCGTCCTGGGCTCGTGCGTGCTCGCGGCCGTCGGCGCCGGGCAGTACCCCTCCATCCAGGACGCCGTCCGAAACATGGTGCGCGAGACCGACCGCATCGAGCCGCGCCCAGACGTCCACGAGGAGTACCGGTTCTACCTCCGCAAGTACATGGAGACCTACCCGCGCCTGCGGGATCTCTCCCACGGGATGGTCGACCACCTCGTCTGACGCGCCTGAATCCCAGGAAGGAAGCACGATCCATGACACAGTTCTCGAACACCGACCTCATCACCCGGGCCCTTGCCACCGCGACCGATACCAGGCGCATCGCCTTCGGCGACGACGCCCTGGGCGCCACGGGCCCCCTCTTCGCCGATCTGTTCCCCGGCAAGCGGGCCATCGTCGTCGCCGACGAGAACACCTTCGCCGCGGCGGGCCGGCCCGTGGTGGACTCCCTGGCGGCCGCCGGGGTCGAGGCCATCGAGCCCTGCATCTTCCCAGGCGCCCCGACGCTCTACGCCGGCTATGAGAACGTCGAGATCCTGCGCGAGCGCATCAGGCCCTTCGAGGACGCCATCGTGTGCTCCATCGCCGCGGGCACGCTCAACGACATCGCCAAGCTCGCCTCCGGGGAGCTCTCCCGCCCCTACATGAACGTGTGCACCGCCGCCTCCGTGGACGGCTACGCCTCCTTCGGGGCCTCGATCTCCAAGGACGGCTTCAAGATCACCCGCGGCTGCCCGGCCCCCGCGGGCCTCGTGGCGGACCTCGGCGTCATCGCCGCCGCCCCCAGGCGACTGACCGCCACCGGCTACGGCGACCTCATCGAGAAGATCCCCGCCGGGGCCGACTGGGTGCTCGCCGACGAACTCGGCATCGAGCCCATCGACGACGACGTGTGGGACCTGGTCCAGGGCCCGCTGCGCGACGCCCTGGCCGATCCCGGGCGCATCGGAGCGGGAGACCCCGGGGCCATCAGGGGCCTGGCCGAGGGCAACATCATGTCCGGGCTGGCCATGCAGGCCGCCCAGTCCTCCCGACCCGCCTCCGGGGCGGGGCACCAGTTCTCCCACGTGTGGGAGATGGAGGGGCACGGCCTGGACTGGGAGCCGCCGCTGTCCCACGGCATGAAGGTCGGCATCGGCACCATCGCCTCCTGCGCCATGTGGGAGGAGATCCTGAGCCGCGGACCCGGTTTCGTGGAAGCGATCGACGCCGACGAGGTCGTCGCGCGGGCCCGCGCCGATGAGGAGATCGAGGCCGCCGTGCGCCGGGCCCTCATCCCGCGCATCGCGCAGGAGGCGGTGGGGCACGCCGTCGGCAAGAACCTCACCGGTGACGCCCTGCGTGAGCGCATCACCGCCATCAAAAGGGCCTGGCCGCGCGTGGTCGAGCGGGTCCGCCCCCTGCTCATGAGCCCACAGGAGGTGGCCGACCGCCTCAAGGCCGTGGGCGCGCCCTACCATCCCGAGATGATCGGGATCGACATGGGGCGCTTCCGGGCGACCCACGCCAAGGCCCAGATGATCCGGCCCCGCTACACCATCCTTGATGCCCTGACCGACCTCGGGCTGCTCGACGACGTCGTCGACGCCCTCTTCTCCCCCCAGGGCTACTGGGGGCGCCACCCCCATGAGGAGCGGGGCTGACCGCCGGTCGAGACCCGGCAGCACGCGGGGGCCTGCTGGGCCCCTGACCGACCACCCACCGTGACCTTGAATGCGAAGAAGCGATGAGCACCATGACAATCACAGGAGCGCCCTCCAGGAACGGGGCCTGCACCCTGGGCCTCGACTTCGGCACGCTGTCCGTGCGCGCCGTCGTCACCCGCGTATCCGACGGCGAGATCCTCGCCGATGCCGTGAGCGAGTACGCCACCCCGATCATGGACCGGCGCTTAACCGCCGGTGACAACCACGAGCTGCCCCCGGAGTTCGCCCTCCAGGTGCCCGGCGACTACCTGGAGTCCATGTGTGCCGCCAGCGCCGCCGCCGTGCGCGCCTCCAGGGTGAGTAGCGCCGACATCATCGGGGTGGGGCTCGACGTCACCTCCGCCACCGTCGTCGTCACCGATTCCGACGGCATGCCCATGTGCGACAAGCCCGAATTCGCCAACAACCCCCACGCCTACGTCAAGCTGTGGAAGCACCACGGGGCGCAGGGCCAGGCCGACCGCATCGTCGATCTCGCCAAGAAGCGCGGCGAGGCCTGGCTGCCCCGTTACGGCGGCATCCTGTCCGCCGAGATGCTCCTGCCCAAGGCGCTGGAGACCCTCGAGAAGGCCCCTGACCTCTACGCCGCCACGGCAGAGATCGTCGACATGCTCGACTGGCTCACATGGCGCCTGACCGGAACCTTGGCCTACTCGGCCTCCGATTCCGGCTACAAGCGCATGCTCCAGGACGGCGTCTACCCCTCCGAGGAGTTCCTCGGCGCCCTCAACCCCGATTTCGCCGACGTCTACGCCACGCGCATGAGCCACCCGATCGCCCCGCTCGGAACGGCCGTGGGGGGCCTGAGGGCGGAGTACGCACAGGCCTTCGGACTGCGCGAGGGCACCCCCGTGGCCGCGGGCAACATCGACGCCCATGTCCACGCCGCCTCGGTCAACGCGGTTCGCCCCGGTCAGCTCACCGGGATCCTCGGCACCTCGACCTGCTGGGTCCTGCCCGCCGAGGAGTGCGTGGAGGTGCCGGGCGTCTTCGGCGTCGTCGACGGCGGCATCTCCGAGGGCACATGGGGCTACGAGGCCGGTCAGAGCGCGGTGGGGGACTCCTTCGCCTGGTTCATCGAGAACAACGTGCCGCGCTCGTACTTCATCCAGGCCGAGTCCGAGGGCGTCTCGATCTTCGCGCTCCTGGCCCGCCTGGCCGCCGAGCAGGAGATCGGCGAGCACGGCCTGGTGGCCCTCGACTGGTGGAACGGCAACCGGTCCCCACTGGTCGACTCCCAGCTCACCGGCCTCATGATCGGCCAGACGCTCGTGACCCGCCCCGAGGACCAGTACCGCGCGCTCCTGGAGTCCACCGCCTTCGGCGCCCGCGTCATCATCGAGAACTTCGAGTCCCACGGCGTGCCCGTCACCGAGGTGCGCGTTGCCGGCGGCCTCATCAAGGACGGGTTCCTCATGCAGATGTACGCCGACATCACCAGGAGACGCCTGCTGACCGCCTCCACCATCCAGGCCGGGGCCCACGGCTCCTCGATCTTCGCGGCCGTCGCCGCCGGCGCCCACCCGGACCTTCCCGCCGCGGCGACCGCGATGGGCGGCGTCTCCGAGAGGATCTACGAGCCCAACGAGAGCGCGGCGGTTCAATACGATCGCCTCTACGAGATCTACCGCCATCTCCATGGGCTCTTCGGGCGCGGGGACGAGACGATGCACGCCCTCAAGGCGCTGCGGGCCGACGCCCTGCGGCGCCGGGCCAACGAGCCCGCGCCGGGCGAGGCCGGCCGGCACTGAGCGACGCGCATGGCGCTGCGCGGCGCCCGGCGGGACCGGGGCCGCGCAGCGCCCGGAGCCTGGGGAGGATGATGATGACTGACTCAGAGCGCGAAGCCCTCATGCTGCGGGCCGCCGAACTCTACTACTACGAGCGCCTCACGCAGGCGGCCATCGCCGACCGCCTCATGTGCTCGCGATGGACCGTCGGGCGCCTGCTGGAGGAGGCCCGGGACTGCGGGATGATCACCATCTCGATCGTTCATCCGAACGCCCGCGACCGTCCCTTGGAGAACCGGCTGCGCGATGCCTTCGGCATCGCCGACGCCATCGTCGTCACTTGCGATGAGGAGGCGCGGACCTCCCGGCGCATCGTCGCCTCCGCGACGAGCGACTACCTCACCGGGCTGCGCCCACGCCCGGCGACCCTCGGTGTGTCCTGGGGGCGCACCGTCGCGGCGGTCGCCCAGGCCATGCCCGAACGCTGGACGAGCGGGCTCAAGGTCTACCAGGCCTTCGGTGGGCTCATCCGCTCCGATGACGATGACGACGTCATCGGGCGATCGATCAGCCTCATCGCGCGCAAGGGTCAGGGGGTCGGGCGCCTCCTGCCCGCCCCGGCCTTCGTGCGCGACGTCGAGCTGGCCCAGCGCCTGCGCCAGGAGCCGAGCATCGCCCGCACGCTGCGCGACGCCGCTGGCGCCGACACCATCCTCTACTCGCCCGGGGCGATCCGCGACGATTCCATCCTCGTGCGCTCGGGATACCTCAAGAAGGGGGTGATGGAGCGACTGCGCGCCAAGGGGGCGGTGGCCGACTTCTTCTCCCACTTCGTCGACTCCCGCGGCGCGCCCGTCATCCCCGAGGTGGAGGACCGCGTCATCTCCATCGGCCTGGAGGCGCTCGCCGGGCCGGGCCGGCGGATCATGGCGGGCCACGGGCCGGACAAGGCGCTGCCGATGCGCGTGGCCCTCTCCGCCGGCTTCGCCACCGCCGTCGTCACCGATTCAGCCACGGCCTCCGCGATCCTGGCGAGCTGAACGGGACTGAGTAGGGTGGATCGGTGACCCCCGTGAAAGAGCCCAAGCCTTCCCACGCTCAGGCGCCCGCTGCAGGCAGTGGATCGGGCGTTGCGCCGGGCGGCCCGGCGGCTGAGTGGGAGAGCCTCCCGATCCTGCGGCCCGCTCGCCCGGCGGACGCGCGAGCCATCGCCGAGCTCGTCCGGCCCTTCGCCGAGAGGCGGATCCTGGTCGCCAAGGACCTCATCACCTACTTCGAGGACATCCAGGAGTTCACCGTCGCCGAGCTGCCCCCGGTGCCGGGGACCTCACGCCCCACGGGCATCGAGCCGGGGCGGATCGTGGGCTGCGGCGCACTGCACGTCATGTGGGATGACATCGCTGAGGTCCGCACCCTGGCGGTAGACCCCCGCCTCAAGGGGCGCGGCGTCGGCTCGGCGCTGCTGCGCGCCCTCATCATCAGGGCGCGCTCCCTGGACCTCAAGCGCCTGTTCTGCCTGACCTTCGAGGTCGGCTTCTTCAGCCGGCACGGCTTCCAGGAGATCACGGGGACGCCCGTGGGCACCGATGCCTTCGCCGAGATCGTCCGCTCCCATGACGACGGCGTCGCCGAGTTCCTCGATCTGGCCCGGGCCAAGCCCAACACCCTGGGCAACACCCGGATGCTCCTGGAACTCTGATCCGCTGCCAGGCCCTGACCGCGATCGCCAACGCGCGGCGTGGTCGTGGAACGTCCCACGGGGACGCGCCGGCGAACCGTCGCGTTGGCGAACCGTCCCGTTGGCGAACCCGACGCGCGGGCTCTGGTGCCCAGGCAACCCCGTCCCGCGGGCCCTGGCGCCCGGGCCCTGGCGCCCAGGTCATGGCCGCTGGGCCGCTACGATGCGGGCCCAGGAGGCACGCGTGGATGGAGCAAGAGGATCGGGCACCCTGAGCCGCGGGATCGCTCAGGCCCCAGGTGGCGCCGGGAGCCCCATGGGCAGCGCCGATAGCGCTGGCTCCACTGGCTCCACCGGCTCCACCGGCAGCGCCGGCTGCCCTGGCGGGGTCACTGGGGGAGAGGACGCCGCCTCAGAGATCATCGCCTGGTACCGCCACCACGCCCGCGACCTGCCCTGGCGCCGTCCCGGAACAACGCCCTGGGCGATTCTCGTCAGCGAGGTCATGAGCCAGCAGACCCCCGTCGCCCGAGTGATCCCGGCCTGGCAGGAGTGGCAGCGCCGCTGGCCGGGGCCCGCCGAGCTCGCCGCCGCCCCCACCGCTGACGTCCTGCGGGTCTGGGGCAGCCTGGGCTACCCCCGCCGGGCGCTGCGCCTGAAGGAATGCGCCGACGCCGTCGTCGTCGAGCACGACGGCGCGCTGCCCGCCCAGCGCGACCTCCTCCTGGCCCTGCCCGGCGTGGGGGAGTACACGGCCGGAGCCGTGATGGCCTTCGCGTATGGGCGCCGCGCCCTCGCTCTGGACACGAACGTGCGCCGGGTCCTGGCCCGCAGTGCCGGCGGGGAGGCGCTGCCCGCCCCTCATCTGGGCCGCGCTGAGCGCGATCGCGCCGAGCGCCTCCTGCCTCATGACGATGCGACGGCGGCCCAGTGGTCCGTGGCCGTCATGGAGCTGGGGGCGCTGGTGTGCGTGGCGCGTGAGCCCGATTGCGGGGCCTGCCCCTGGAGCCAGCGCTGCGCCTGGCTCGCCGCGGGGCGTCCCGGCGACGCGCATGCGGGGCGGCGTCGGACTCAGGCCTGGGCGGGCACGGACCGCCAGGCGCGGGGCCTGGTCATGGCGGTCCTGCGGGAGGCGCCCGAGGGGCGAGGCGTCGTCGCCGAGGTGCTGCTCGCCGCCGCCGCGCGCGCGGCCAGGCGGGGGAGCGCCGATGCCGGGCAGCCCAGCCGAGCACTGGCGGGCCTCCTGGCCGATGGCCTCATCGCTACCGACGACGCCGGCGCCACCTATCGCCTGCCGTGAGCGGGGCGAGGCGGGTGAGGAACCGGCCTTCCCCGCTGCGTGGGCCGCGTGTCGTCGCGGGAGTCGCTGTCGTTGTGTCCGCCCGGCTTTCCCGCTGCGTGGGACGCGTGTCGTCGCGGGAGTCGCTGTCGTTGTGTCCGCCCGGCTTTCCCGCTGCGTGGGACGCGTACTGTTGCGCGGTGGCAATTCCCGCGCCTCCGCGGTGAGGGGCGTTCAGCTGGCATCGTGGGGATCCGTGTTCGTCCCCCTGCGCCCCGCAGCGGTCCGACTGCGGGTTCTTGTCGCGATACCAGTGAGATCAACATGCCGAAACTGGGCGGTCATGGGTACGGCCCGAGCCGTTCGAGTGGCCAGGGGTGGAGCGGCAGGTGGCGACCTGGGCAGCGCTGGGCGGTCTTGAGCTGCGCTGGGCGGTTGTGGGCCGCGCTGGGCGGTTGTGGGCATTAAGTAGCGCTGGGCGGTTTTTGGCGGTGCTGGGCGGTCTTGAGCTGCGCTGGGCGGTCGTGGGCGGCGCTGGGACGTTGGGAGCATCGCGGGGACCGCTGCTTTCAACGTCCCAGCGCTGCCCGAAACGGTCAGGTGCTTCTCAAGAGTTCCTAGTGCTGCTCAAGACGCGGGACTCACCTCGGGGAGGACCGGGACGCCGATACCCATCCAGGGGCCTGGGCGCTCCGGCTCGTCCGCCCACCAACGACGCCGTCGATGCCCACCCCGTGACGGGCCGGGTGAAGAGCGCCGCGCCGAAGGACACGACCCGACAAGCGCGCAAGAGCAGCCGACCCTGGCGCGGTGGAGCGAGTCTTGGGGCGCCCGGTCGGCGTGCGAGGGGTCCGGGACACGCGGCCGACTGGGCGGGGCGCTCTCGGGTGGGGTGCTCTCGGGCGGGGCAGGATTCGGGATACGCGGCCGACTGGGCGGGGTGCTCTCGGGCGGGGCAGGATCCGGGACACGCGGCCGACTGGGCGGGGTGCTCTCGGGCGGGGCAGGATTCGGGCGGTACAGTCGGCCGCATGGCACAGGGACGCGGAGGGGGCGGTGGAGGCAGCGGTGGCGCTGCCAAGGGCCGGAAGAGCGGCCGACCGCGCCCCGCGGGCTCGGCGCGTTCCTCAGGCCGAGGGGCCGGAAGCGGGCGCGCACCCGGCTCGTCATCCTTGTCGCGGGGATCCTCCTCGGGGCAGCAGGCCCGCTCAGCCATGAGCGGAGAGGGCGCGCGCGCCGGGTCCGGCTCTGCTCCCAAGCGCCGTCGGGCAGCCTCCTCCCAGCGAGTGACCGCTGCCACAGGGCGCGCCAAGGGCCACCGCTCCGCTCCGTCGCCCGGTCAGGGATCGCGCAAAGGGCGCTTGGACCGCACGGCCGACGCCCTGAGCACCCAGCGACATCCGCGCGCGGGCGCCATCGGCGCCGTGAGGGGGCTACTCGCCTCCCTCGCCTCCCGTTCCCAAGACCGCAAGGCCCCCGGCCTCTCCTCACCTCGCGCCTCTTCCTCGCGATCCGCCGGCCCGCGATCCGCCGGCCCAAGAGCCTCGGGCTCGCGAGCGGCGGGCCCGCGAACGGCGGGCGCGGCCCGCTCCTCCGCGGCCCGCTCCTCCGCGGCCAGGGCCTCC
This sequence comes from Actinomyces sp. zg328, assembly GCF_009829635.1. Classification (NCBI taxonomy): domain Bacteria; kingdom Bacillati; phylum Actinomycetota; class Actinomycetes; order Actinomycetales; family Actinomycetaceae; genus Actinomyces; species Actinomyces sp. zg328. The sequence goes on along the minus strand of NZ_VWPE01000001.1, from coordinate 122,247 downwards.
GGGCGGCGCTCCGGTGCGAGCCCCCGGGGCGGCGCCGGGCGCGCAGCGGTCAATGGCGGGGGAGTCCCACGGGGCCCGCGCGGGGCCCGCGGCCAGCGCCCCGTGCCTCCGCCCCAGCCCCGCTACTGGCTGCGCCGGCTCAGCCTGCTGGGCGCTGTCGTCCTCCTCCTGCTGGCGCTTGTCGTGGGCATCGTCCAGGCCGCCTACGCCGTCCGGGACCAGATTCGTGAGCAGGACCGCCAGCAGGCCGCCGAGCGGACGGTCACCCCCTACCCCGCCCCGCGGGCCTGCGCAGCGGACGCCCTTGGCGTGTCGGTCAGAGCCCCCGAGGAAGTCGCCCCCGGCGCGGGCATGAGCGTCGAGGTCACCGCGACGAACAACGGCGCCGACGCCTGCCTCCTCGATCTGGGCGGCCAGTCGCTGGGCGCCCGGATCACCTCCGGGGGAAACCCGGTGTGGGCATCGGACACCTGCTCGCCGTCGGCCGGCAGCCGCCTGCTCCTCGTCAAGCCCGGTGCCTCGGCCTCCGCCACCATCACCTGGGACGGGCGGCGCAGTGGGTCCAAGTGCGTCCCCGCCGCCCCGACGGCGACCGCCACCGGGGCCATGGCGACGCCCACCACCACTGCCTCGGAATCACCCAGCGCGACGCCCTCCCAGGATCCCGCCGTGGACCCGAGCGCTTCCCAGGGCGCCGCTCCCAGCGTCAGCGCCGACCCCGCCGCCACTCCGACGCCGTCGGCCTCGCCCCTGGCCCCCGCCCAGTCCGACGGGGACGTCGCCACCACCGGGGTCTACAAGCTCCAACTGCGCCTGGGCGACGCCAATCTTGGCGACGAGAGGGTGTTCGTCGTCAAGTGACGCGGCCGCTCGCGAGCGCCTCGCCTCAACGCTCGTTGAGGGAGACCTCGGCGAGGCGGCTCAGACCGTCGCGCAGGGTGCGGGCGCGGCGCGGCCCGATGCCCTCGACGGCCTCGATCTCCTCGCTCGACGCCCCGAGGATCCCCTGCAGGGACCCCCAGTGGTCGACGACGGCGCGGATCGCTACCAGCGGCAGCCGCGGGATCTTGGACAGCAGGCGCAGGCCTCGCGGGGAGATGGCGGCGTCAAGCTCCTGGCCGTCCGGGCCGCCCAGGCCCATGGAGCGGGCCACCATGGCCAGGTCGAGCAGCGCGGGAGAACCCACCCACTTCAGTCGCGCGTCCACGGTGGCGACCTCGAGGCTGTCGGGCAGGTAGTCCGCCAGGAGGAAGTCCCGCTCGGCCATCAGGCCTCGCGTGAGCTCCTCGAGTTGCAGGTCGAGCAGGCGGCCGTCGGTGCCGAGCTCGAGGACGTAGCCCTCGATATCCGAGGCGATGCGCCGCACCATCTCAAGCAGTTGCAGGACGCTGGTGACGTCGCGGACGGAGACGATGTCTTCGATCTCCAGGGTGTTGAGCCCGGAGGTGGTCTGGGACAGGCGCGTTGTGTAGCGCTCGAGGGTGGCCAGGGCCTGGTTGGCGCGGGCCAGGATCGACTCGCTGGGCTCGATGACGCGGCGCTTGCCATCGATGTACAGGGAGATGATCTGCATCGACTGGCTCACCGAGATGACCGGGTAGCCGGTCTGGCGGGCCACGCGCTCGGCGGTGCGGTGCCGCATGCCCGCCTCCGCGGTCTCGATCGAGGCGCTGGGCAGGAGCTGGACGTTGGCGCGGCGGATGCGGGTGGCGGTGGAGTCGATGACGACGGCGCCGTCCATCTTCGACAACTCGCGCAGCCGGGCCGCGGAGAGCTCGGCGTCGATCTGGAAGCCTCCCGAGGAGATCTCCTCGACCGTCTCGTCGTAGCCGATGACGATGATCGCGCCGGTGCGGCCGCGCAGGACGCGCTCCAAGCCGTCGCGCAACTCGGTGCCGGGGGCGACGAGGGAGAGGGTCTCACGCATGAGACTGCTCGTGTCACTCATCAGTGCTCCTGGTCGGGCGCTCGCTCAATGGGTGAGTGGCGCTGTCGTGGCTGATCCTCGGCAATCGTAGTGGCCGGGTGGCGGCCCGCCTCGGCAAGGTGTTGAAGACCACGGGTTCCGACGCCGAGTTGTTGCCTTCCCGGATCATCGCCGCCCGTCTTCCCCGCCCCGCGCGGATGGGCCGGCCTCAGCCGCGGGGGAGCGCCGCGCCGACGGCCTCGCCCACATGGCTCACCGGCAGCACCCGCATGCCGGGCACCTCCCGCAGCTCCTGGGAGCCGGCCAGGGGGACCAGTGCGCGGTCGAAGCCGAGGCGCGCCGCCTCCGCCAGGCGCCGCTGGATGCCGACGGTGGCCCTCACCTCCCCGGTCAGCCCCACCTCCCCGAAGGCCACGAGCCCCGGTGGCGTGGGCACGCCCTGGGCCGCGGAGACGATGGCGATCGCCACCGCCAGGTCCGTGGCCGGCTCGACGGCGCGCGCCCCGCCGACGGTCGAGACGTAGACATCCGAGCCGCTGGCGTCCACCTTGAGCCGGGCGGCCAGCACGGCCAGGCCCATGGCGACCCGCGCGTGATCGACGCCGGAGGTGGTGCGGCGCGGCGACCCGGCTCCGGTGGCGGCCACGAGTGCCTGGATCTCCACGGGCATGGGCCGGCGCCCCTCCAGGGTGACGGTGGCGCAGGTGCCCGGCACCTCGGATCGGGCGGCCGATAGGAAGAGCCCGGAGGGGTCGGCCAGCCCCACGATGCCGCGCTCGCCGAGGTCGAAGCAGCCGACCTCATCAGTGGGCCCGTAGCGGTTCTTCACCGCCCGCAGGAGCCGCAGGCGGGCGTGGCGGTCCCCCTCGAACTGGGTGACGACGTCCACCAGGTGCTCCAGGACCCGGGGACCGGCGATGCCGCCGTCCTTCGTCACGTGGCCGACGAGGAGCACGGGGATCCCCCGCTCCTTGGCCACCGCGATAAGGGCGCCGGCCACGGCCCGCACCTGCGTCACCCCGCCCGCCGAGCCATCGACGGCGGCCGAGGCGATGGTCTGCACCGAGTCGACGACGAGCAGCGAGGGGGAGGCCTCCTCCACATGGCCCAGCAGCGCGCCCAGCTCCGTCTCCGCCGCGAGGAGCAAGGCATCATCGATGGCCTCGATGCGCTCGGCGCGCAGGCGCACCTGGGAGGCGGATTCCTCGCCGGTGACGTAGAGGACGGGCCCCTCGCCGCGCTGCCGGGCGACGGCGGCCGCCTTGGCGGCGACGTCGAGCAGGAGGGTGGACTTGCCGACCCCGGGCTCGCCCGCCAGGAGGACCACGGCGCCCGGCACGATCCCGCCGCCGAGCACCCGGTCCAGTTCTCCCACCCCGGTGGGGCGGGCCCGGGCCGCTTCCGCGCTGACCTGCCCGATGGGGCGGGCGGGGGAGGAGGGGCGCGCCGCCGGCACCGCCCGCGTCACCCCGGAGCCCCCGAGCGCGCCCGCGACCTCCTCCAGGGTCCCCCAGGCGCGGCACTCCCGGCACTGGCCCAGCCACTTGGGGCTCGACCAACCGCACTCGGAGCAGCGGTAAGAGGGCTTGGGCGCCTTGACAGAGGAAGCGGTGTTGCTCGGCATGCCCCGAGAGTATCCAGGGGCTCTGACACGAATGGTGGACGCCCCGGGACTCGCTCCGATGCCGATTCGCATGTGGGGGCGGTCCAGTCAAGCCCTGTCGCGATGGAGAGGCTGAGGTAAGCCTCACCTTTTAAAACCCGGTTCCCTCAGGCATTATTTCCCTGCCGCGCACCGCTGGCCTCCGCTTACCGCTGATTTCTACTGAGAAGGATCTCCCGTGGCCCCTCGCCGACACCTCGCCGCACCGTATCTGCTCACCCGCCGTGGAGCCCTGACCGGGGCCGGCGCGCTCGGCCTGGCAGCCGCTCTGGCCGCCTGTGGCTCTAAGAAGGAGAGCGGCTCGCAGGCCGCCAGTAGTGCCTCCGCCGCGGATGGCTCGGCGGCGCCCAGTTCGGTCAGCATTGAGGACAACCACGGCACGGTGAAGGTCAGCCTGCCGCCGGCGACCGTCGTGTCCACCGACAACCGCACCTTCGAGGTCCTCGCCAACTGGGGCGTCACGCTCGCCGCGGTTCCCAAGAAGATCATCCCGTCGACCATCACCGCCTACTCCGGCAGCGACGTCGTCGACCTCGGCAACCACCGCGAGCCCGACTTCGACGCCCTGATCGCCGCCGCGCCCGACCTCATCATCATCGGCCAGCGCTTCACCCAGCACTACGACCGCGTCGTCAAGGACAACCCCGAGGCCGCCGTCATCGACCTGGAGCCCCGCGAGGGCCAGCCCCTGGACGCCGAGCTCGGCCGCGAGGTGACCGCGCTCGGGCGGATCTTCAACAAGACCGCCGAGGCGGACAAGCTCATCGCCGACTTCCGCTCCGCCATCGAGAGGGCCAAGGGCGCTTACGACGCCTCTCACAAGGTCATGGCCGTCAACGTCTCCGGGGGCAACATCGGGTACGTCGGCCCCGGCAAGGGGCGCACCTGGGGCCCGGTCTTCAACCTGCTGGGGCTCACCCCCGCCCTCGAGGTCCCGGGCGCCACCAATGACCACCAGGGCGATGACATCTCCGTGGAGGCCATCGCTGAGGCCAACCCCGACTGGATCCTCGTCCTCGACCGCGACGCGGCGATCAAGGCGAACGACCCCGCCTACGTCCCGGCCAAGGACGTCATCGCCGGCAATGCCGCGCTGCAGAGCGTCACCGCGGTGAGCAAGGGGCAGATCGTCTACGCCCCCGCGGACACCTACACCAACGAGTCGATCATCACCTACACCGAGATCGTCAACTCCATCGCCGACGCCTTCTCCGGCAAGGCTTCCTGAGTGGCGCTGGCACCGGGCGCCGGTCGGGCGACCCGCCCCCCACTGCTCGGGCGCGGCCAACTCATCGGCCTCGCCGTCGTCCTCGCCCTGCTCGCCGCGAGCCTGGCCACCGGCGAGTACTCCATCCTCCGCGGGGCCGACGGTGCCCGGCTGTTCCTGGATGTGCGCGTCCCGCGCACGGTCGCCCTCGTGCTCTCTGGCGCGGCGATGGCCATGTCGGGGCTCGTCATGCAGGCCCTCACCCAGAACCGCTTCGTGGAGCCCACCACCACGGGCACCACGGAGTGGGCGGGATTGGGGCTCCTGGGGGTCACGATCCTCCTGCCGAACGCCACGGTGCTCACGCGCATGGTCGGGGCGGTGACGGCCGCCTTCGTCGGCACGATGATCTTCTTCCTCATCCTGCGCCGAATCAGCCTGCGATCCTCCCTGCTCGTGCCCATCGTGGGCATCATGCTCGGCGCCGTGGTCAGCGCGGTGTCCACCTTCATCGCCCTCGAGGCCGACGCCCTGCAGGCCCTGGGCGTCTGGTTCCAGGGCTCCTTCACCTCGGTCTACCGCGGCCAGTACGAGGTGCTGTGGATCGTGCTGGCCGTCGTCCTCGCAGTCTTCATCTACGCCGACAGGCTCACCGCGGCCGGCCTGGGCGAGGACGTGGCGACGACGATCGGCCTGGACTACCGGCGCGCCGTCATGATCGGCACCGGCCTCATCGCCATCGCCACAGGGGTGGTGACGGTCGTCGTCGGCTCTCTGCCTTTCCTGGGCCTCATCGTCCCCAACATCGTGTCGATGCGGCGAGGCGACGACCTGCGCTCGAACCTGCCCTGGGTCTGCCTGCTGGGCGTCGGCATCGTCACCGTGTGCGACCTCGTGGCGCGCACGATCATCGCCCCCTTCGAGGTGCCGGTGGCCGTCATCCTCGGGCTCCTCGGCGCCGCGGTCTTCATCGGCCTCATCATCGGCCAGGTGAGGAGGGGGACCGTATGAGCACGACCCAAGAGCGGCGCTCCGGCGCCTTCGCCTCGCGGGCCGACCGGCGCCGCTGGTGGCTCCTCTTCCTCGGCATCACAGCGCTGGCGGCGGCCTGCGTCGTCGGCCTCGTCCTCTACGGCAACCCCGCGGTTGTCGGCTCTCGCGGGTTCTGGAGGATCGTCGACCGCCGCATGGACGCGGTCATCGCCATGGCGGTGGTCGCGCTGTGCCAGGCCATGGCCACCGTCTCCTTCCAGACCGTCACCGGTAACCGGATCCTGACCCCCTCGATCCTCGGATTCGAATCGCTCTACCGGGCGATCCACACCACGACGATCTTCCTGTTCGGCGTCGCAGGCCTCAACGCCGCCCGAACCACGAGCATGTTCCTGCTCCAACTGGCCCTCATGATCGGGCTCAGCCTCATGCTCTACTCCTGGCTGCTCCTGGGCTCGGTCAAGGGCCTGTACCCCATGCTGCTGGTGGGCATCATCATCGGCGCGGGCCTGGGGAGCCTGTCCACCTTCATGCAGCGCCTGCTCACCCCCAGCGAGTTCGACGTGCTCACGGCCCGGCTCTTCGGCTCCGTCAACAACGCCGACCCCGACTACTATCCGGTGGCGATCCCCCTCGTCCTGGGGGCGGCGGCGCTCTTGTACGCCCTGTCCAAGCGCCTCAACGTCCTCGCCCTGGGGCGCGACACCACGACGAGCCTCGGCGTCGGCCATGCCAGGATCTCCCTGGCCGTCCTCGTGCTCATCTCCGTGCTCATGGCCACCTCGACCGCCCTCGTCGGCCCCATGACCTTCCTCGGCTTCCTCGTGGCGACCCTCGCCTACCAGCTCTCGCCGACCTACGACCACCGCTACGTCTTCCCCATGGCCGTCAGCCTGGCCATGCTTACCCTGTGCGGCGCCTACTTCCTCATGAGGAACGTCTTCTCCGCCCAGGGGGTCGTATCGATCATCATCGAGTTCGTCGGCGGGGCCCTCTTCCTCATCGTCCTACTGCGCCGGGGCCGGCTGTGAGCCCCCGGATGAAGGAGACACCATGATCGACCTGTCCGGTGTCCGCAAGGCCTACTCCTCCGAGGTCTCCATCGGGCCGGTGAGCCTGGAGATACCCGCCGGGGGCATGACCGCCTTCATCGGCCCCAATGGCGCGGGCAAGTCCACGCTCCTGACGATGATCGGCCGACTGCTGGGCATCGACGAGGGCGCCATCACCGTGGCCGGCAAGGACGTGACCACCACGAGGTCCGCCGAGATGGCCAAGATCCTGTCCATCCTGCGCCAGGAAAACCACTTCATCTCCCGCCTCACCGTCCGCCAGCTCGTGGGCTTCGGGCGATTCCCCCACAGCCATGGGCGCCTGACCGCCGACGACGAGCGCGTCATCAGCCGCTACATCGATTTCCTCGGCCTGACCGACCTGGAGTCGCGCCACCTCGACCAACTCTCCGGCGGCCAGCGCCAGCGCGCATACGTGGCCATGGTCCTCACCCAGGAGACCGAGTACGTGCTCCTCGACGAGCCGCTGAACAACCTCGACATCGCCCACAGCGTGGAGATGATGACGCACCTGCGCCACGCCGCCACGGAACTCGGCCGCACGATCCTCATCGTCCTGCACGACATCAACATCGCCGCCCGCTACGCGGACCGCATCTGCGCCATCAAGGACGGCGGCGTCGCCTTCTTCGGTACCCCGGCCGAGGTCATGGACCCCGCGGTCCTCTCGAAGGTCTTCGGTACCGACATCACGGTCATCGAGGGCCCTCACGGCCCCCTCGCCTGCTTCTGAGCCGCGGGGAGTTGCCCGGGCCGCGCTCCCCGCGCCGACAGGCGCCTTGCGCCCCGACAGGCGCTCCCCGCCCCGACAGGCGCGGGCCGCCCGCTCCAGTGGGCGCGAATCGCACCGGTCGGCGTAAGGGCTCAGCGCCTCGCGGTCTCCGGGGCGAGAACGGCGCGGGCGGTGGGCTCATCCGTGGCCAGCGCGGAGAGGTAGCCGCTGCGCAGGGCCGCCAGGATCGCCGTCGTCTTATCGGCTCCCGCCGCGACCCCGATGACCAGCGGGATTCCCGCCAGGCGCTCCAGTCCCAGGCACAGGGTGCGCTCGCAGATCGCGGTATGCACATGGCGGCCGTTGGCGTCGAGGTGATGCCCGCAGATATGGGCGACGACGCCCTTGGCCCGGCACTCGGCGATGACCTCCGGCGTCATCCACCGCCGCAGCAGGGGGCTCACCCCCAGCCCATCGCCGACGGCGCCGATGCCGGTCAGCGCCGCGTCCGAGCGGGCGGCAAGTTCGATCGTCGTCGAGACCTGCTCCTCCTGGCGCATGCCCGTGGCCATGGCCAGGGAGTCGAAGACGAGCGGCACGGTGAGATTGCGGTAGTGCCCGCCCAGGCGCAGGGCCATGGAACGGGAGATATTGGGGCCGTCCTCCAGGTTGAAGGACTCGCCGGCGCTGCCCACCATCGCCACCACCATCGAGTCCGGCCAGATCTGCTCCGGCAGGTGATGCGCCACCGCCCCGACGGCGCGCCCATTGGAAACGGCGACGACGCAGCGCCGTCCCACGTGCTCCAGCAGGAGCTGCCCGGCCGAGCGCGCCAGCTCCGCGCTGACGCCCTGTTCCCCCGGGGGGCGCGCCTCGCAGACCCGGGCCTGCTTGAGGCCGAAGACCCGCGTCAGTTCCTCCTCAAGCCCCATGAGGCGCTCGATCGGATGGGCGACCGTGATCGTGACGACCCCCTCGCGCCGGGCCTCGGCGAGCATCCGGGAGACCGTGGGGCGCGAGTAGCCCAGGCGGGAGGCGACCGCCGCCTGGTCGAGCCCGTCCTCCCAGTACAGGCGGGCGACGTCGAGCAGCAGGGACAGTCGGGATCGACTAGTTGCAGCGCACATCTGTTCCTTCTCGACTCGTCAGGGGCGTGGGTGGGCGGCGTTTCCAAGGCGCGTGCTGCGATTCTAGGACGCGCCGGCCCGAGAGCGCGTCAGAGGTCGTGAACCTATGTGCACCGCTGGGGCGTGATCCTCACTGGCCGACTCCTAGGCTCGTCCATGCCATCCGCGCATTGGGCGCGGTCCGTTCGAAGGAGAACCCGCATGAGCATCGTCCGCACCATCCACGGTGATGTCGACGCCTCCACCCTCGGCGTCGTCAACGCCCACGACCACCTCATCCGCGTCGGCGCCGGCGAGGTCTACATTGACCCCGACCACCTCCTCATCGACGAGGATAAGGCTGTCGAGGAGGCCACGTACTTCGTGGACGCCTCCAAGCGCTTCGCCACTTCCGGCACCATCGTGGACATGTGCCCCGCCTCCTCGGGGCGCGGCGTCCTGAAGCTGCGCGACGTCGTCGACCGGGTCCCCGACCTCCAGGTCATCCAGGCTACCGGCTTCCACCAGCAGAAGGTCTACCTGGAATGGCGTCAGTCCTGGGTCAACCAGTACACCGTCACCGAGATCGCCGACCTGCTCATCGCCGACATCGTCGAGGGCGTCGACGCCAACGACTACATGGGGCCGCTGGTCAAGCGCACGGACATCAAGGCCGGCTGCATCAAGTGGGCCACCGCCTACGGCAAGATCACCGACTGGGAGGTCAAGACCGGCCAGGCCGTCGCCATCGCCTCCAAGGAGACCGGCGCCCCCATCAACACGCATGTCACCGCCGGCACCTGCGGCCCCGAGCAGGCGCGCTTCCTCATCGAGCACGGCGTGGCGCCCGAGAAGATCGCCATCGGCCACATCCAGCGCAACTGGGACCCCTGGATCCACGAGCAGATCACCTCCCTCGGCGCCTACGTGGAGCTCGACGGCACCAACCGCATCAAGTACGTGCCGGACAACGCCCGCGTCAACATCATCAAGACCCTGGGGGACAAGGGCTACGGCAAGCAGATCCTGCTGGGCACCGACTCCGGCAAGGCCTCCTACCAGAAGGCCTACGGCTCGGTCTCCGGCATCGACTACGACCCGGCCGTCTTCTGCCCGCGCCTCATCGACGACGAAGGGGTCGACCCCGCCTACGTCCAGGACCTCCTGGTGAACAACGCGGCGACCTTCTTCGCCTTCGAGCCCCTCGCCGGCTGAACGGGGGAGAGGAGCATGTCACCTTCGCCCGGGCTGCAGATCGCCCTGGACACCTTCGACCTTCCCAGCGCGCTCGGGCCGCTTCAGAAGGCGGCCCCCCACGTCGACGTCATCGAGTGCGGCACCATCCTCGTCCTCGCCGAGGGTTTCCACGCCGTGAGGGCCGTGCGGGCCCTGTTCCCGGACAAGGAGATCCTCGCCGACGTGCGCATCGCGGAGGCCGGCTCCAAGATCGCCCGCATGGCCTTCGAGGCGGGGGCCTCATTGGTCAGTTGCGTCGCGGGGGCCTCCATGGCCACGATCGAGCAGGTCTGCGCCGTCGCTGCCGAGTTCGACGGCGAGGTCCAGGTCGAGCTCGCCGACGAGTGGTACGACGCCGACCGCGCCCGCGCCTGGCGGGAGGCCGGGGTTCAGCACGTCATCGTCAAGCGCTCCCGGGACCGCGAGGCCGCCGGGGACCTGTCCTGGAAGCCCGAGGACCTGGGGCGTGTCGACGAGCTCGCGGGCATGGGATTCACCGTGACGATCACCGGTGGGGTCACCCCCGCCGACCTGTCGGCCTTCGCCGGCCACCCGGTCGGCATCGTCATCGCCGGGCGCTCCATCGTGTCCGCCGCCGACCCTGCCGCCGCGGCGGCCGAACTCAAGCGGGCCATCGAGGAGGTATGGCCGTGAGCGCGAGCGTCCTGGCGGGGTCGGCGTCCTCGGCCAGTGGCTCCAGCGCCACGCGGCCCAACGGCTCGCCCCGGGCCGACGATCCCCTGGCCGAAGGCCTCAGCCTGGGGATCTACGAGAAGGCCCTGCGGGGGCCCGCCCCCGTCACGCCCCCGCAGTGGCGGGACTTCCTCGCCCAGGTGGCGCAGGGCGGGTTCTCGTTCCTGGACCTGTCCATCGATGAGTCCCCCGAGAGGGAGGCCCGCCTGGACTGGTCCCCCGAGCAGTGGCGCGCCGTGCGCCGCGCGGCCGAGGATGCCGGAGTGATGATCGGCGGGATCTGCCTATCCATCCACCGGCGTATCGCGCCGGGCTCGGCGGACCCCGCCACGCGCCAGCGCGCCCGCGAGGTCATGGCCCAGGGCCTGCACGCCTGCCACGAGGTGGGCGCCCCGGTCCTCCAGATCGCCGGCTACTACTGCTTCTACGAGGAGCCCGGGCCGGACTCGGCGCGCTGGTACGCCGATCTCCTCGTCGAGTCCGTCCCCCTGGCCGCCCGGCTCGGGGTGGTCATGGGCATCGAGAACGTCGACGGCGTCGGCGTCACCTCCATCACCCGCGCCATGGAGCTCGTGGAGGAGATCGATTCCCCCTTCCTCCAGGTCTACCCGGACCTCGGCAACATCGCCGAGCAGGGCCTCGACCCGCGCGTCGAGATCCCCGCGGGGCGCGGCCACATGGTGGCCATGCACGCCAAGGACGTGCGCCGGGGCGAGCCGCGCCGCGTGGAGATGGGAACCGGGATCGTCGACTGGGACCTCTCCTTCTCCCTCCTGGCCGACCAGGGCTGGGCCGGGCGCCTCATGATCGAGATGTGGAACGATGATGCCCCCGATTCTGTTGCCAGATGCGTGGCCGCCCGGTCCTTCATCGAGGAGCGGGCGCGCGCGGCGGGCATCGCCATCGTCGGTCCCGAGTCCCCCTGATCACCCCGTGGGCCGTGATGCCCGCCGTCAACCAGTCCCTGCCCGCCCGCGGCCAGCGCCGCACGACCCCACCACTCGCACGATCCGTACCACCGCACCACCCGGGCCGGACCCGGCCCAGCCCGGAGAACGAAGGAGTTCGCCATGACCTATGACCTATCCACGATCGGTGAGGGGCAGATCCGCCTCACCTGCGAGCGGGGAGACCGGCTCATCACCGCCCGCACCCTGCGCATGACCGCCGCCGGCTCGGAGGCCAACGTGGCCGGCCTGCTCTCCGAGCTCGGCCGCTCCACCACCTGGGCCTCCAAGCTGCCCAAGGGCGAGCTCGCCGACCGCATCGCCCTGGAGTACTCCGCCGTCGGCGTCGACATGAGCCACGTGGTGCTCACCGACGAGGGGAGGGTGGCGCTCTACTTCCTTGAGCCCGGCGAGTTCCCCCTGCCCGGGAAGGTCACCTACGACCGGCAGCACACGCCCTTCCGCTCGATCACTCCCGCCGACTTCGACTGGGACTCCCTGCTCGACACCCGCGTCGTCTTCCTCACCGGGATCACCGCGGCGCTCACCCCCGAGACCGCCGGCGTCGTGCGCTACTTCGCCGACGCCGCCCGTGAGCGCGGCGTCGATATCGCCCTCGACGTCAACTTCCGCTCCCTGCTGTGGAGCGGCGAGCAGGCCCGCGAGGTCCTCGAGCCCATCGCGAGGATGTCCTCGATCCTCTTCTGCTCGCGCACCGATGCCGGCATCGTGTTCGGCATCGACGGCGAGGGCATCCAGGCCTGCCACAACCTGCGTGAGGCCATGGGCGCGCCCATCGTGGTCTCCACTGACGGGCGAGCCGGGACCTACCTCTCCTCCGAGAGCGACGAGAAGGTCTTCGACATCAAGCCCGTCACCGTCATCGACCGCCCGGGGGCGGGTGACTCCTTCGTGGCCGGCACCCTCCACGGCTGGCTCGACGGCGACGTCGTCGCCGGCATCGAGATGGGCACGCGGGTCGCCCAGCTGGCCCTCACCCATCACGGCGACCTCACGCATGTGCGCCCCGGTGAGCTCGCCCTGCTAGGCGGCTCCGACATCGTCCGCTGAGGCGGGCCAGCACACACATCGGTTCAGCAAGGTATAGATAGGTTCAATGATGAGCGCATCGACTCTTACCCCTCCGCGCGGCGCGACCGCCGCGGAGCAGATCGACAACCACCGCCTCACCGGCCATCAGAAGTCCCTCATCTCGATGGCCATCGTGGGCAACGTGTCGGAGTTCTTCGACCTGTTCCTCATCGGCTTCATCATCAACATGCTCTCCAGCGCCCCGGGCTGGAGCCTGACAGGGATACAGTCCGGCATCATCCTGGCCGGGGCGGGACTCGGCACGGTCCTCGGCTCGATCATCTGGGGGCGCCTGGCCGACAGGATCGGCCGCAAACAGGCCTTCATCTGGTGCATCATCGTGCTTGTCGTGTTCACGGCGGCCTCGGCGCTCACCCCCGTCAACGGCTGGATCATCCTGGCCATCCTGCGCACCGGCGTGGGGTTCGGCGTCGGCGGCCTCAACATCACCTCCGTGCCCTACGTCCAGGAGTTCGTCCCGGCCAAGCAGCGCGGACTCCTGTCCGGCCTGACCAGCGTGTTCATCCCCGCCGGGATCCTGCTGGGCAGCCTGGTCACGAAGTACTTCGGGGACGACCTGGGCTGGCGTGGCCTCATCGCGGTGGGCTGCGTTCCCATCGTCCTGCTCGCCTGGACCCGGGTGGTGCCCGAGTCGCCGCGCTTCTACCAGACCCACGGCCGTGAGGCCGAGGCGCGGGAGGCCTACGCCTGGGCGATGGAGATCCCCGTGGAGCAGGTGGCCTCCCTGCCGGAGATCCCCCAGGAGACCTCGGTGGCGTACTCCACCATCCTCAAGCGCTACCCGCGTCAACTGCTCGTGGTGTCGCTGGGCTCCTTCTGCTTCATCCTGGGGTCGTTCACCGTGCAGTCCTGGGGGCAGACGCTGCTCGGGCAGTCCTTCAAGTTCGACGGCGGCATGGTGGCCACGCTGTTCATCCTCGTCTCGCTCGGCGACCTCCTGGGGCGCCTGGGCTCGGCTTGGATCTCCGACCGCATCGGGCGGCGCCTGACCATGCTCGGCTGCGGCGTCATCGGCGGCATCGGCGCGCTCATCGCCGCGCTGTCCACGACGATGGTCGACGACGGCGCCGCGAGCACCGCGGGGACCGCCGGCTGGGTGTTCTTCATCGGGATCCTCATCATCATGACCTTCGGCGACGGCGCCTTCGGGATCCTCAACGCCTTCGGCGGCGAGCAGTTCCCGACCTCCGCGCGCTCCACCGGCCTGGGGCTCGGCTACGGCATCGGCGCGATCGCGAAGGTGGCGGGGCCCTACCTCGTGGGCGCCCTCATCGGCGGGGACAAGCCCACTAGCACCGACGTCGTCTTCGTGCCCTTCCTCATCTTCGCCGTGCTGCTCGTGCTCGGCGGGGTGACCTACATGTTCGCCACCGAGACCAAGGGCGCCTCCCTCGACGACATCTGACCCCTCCCCCCCCGTCGAGACCGGTCGAAAACAAGAACGAAACCGGTCGGGAACTCCGCTTGGAGCGCTCCCGACCGGTTTCGTTCGTCATTTCGACCGGTCTCGCTCGTCATTTCGACCGGTCTCGGATATAGGAGGGGGTGATGGGTGGGTTAGTGCTGGCCGTAGACGTTCTGGTAGCGGTCGTTGAGGCTGTCGATGGCCGCCTGGTCGATCGGGACCGGGGTGCCGCCGTCGCGCGCGATGTGAACGGTGCGCGCCACCTCCTCGCACATCGCGGCGGCCTTGACCGCCGCCCGCCCATCGGCGCCGATGGTGAAGGGGCCGTGGTTGGCCATGAGCACCGCCGGCGAGCGCGATCCCGACAGCGTCTCCACGATGCCCCGGCCGATCGAGTCATCCCCGATGAGCGCGAAGGGCCCCACCGGGATCTCGCCGCCGAACTCGTCGGCCATCATCGTCAGCACGCAGGGGATCGGTTCGCGCCTGGCCGCCCACGCCGTCGCGTACGTTGAGTGCGTGTGCACCACCCCGCCCACGCGCTCCATGTGCCGGTAGACGTAGGCGTGCGCGGCCGTGTCCGACGATGGCGCGAGCGAGGCGGGCGTGCCGTCGTCGATCTTGGTCCCATCCAGGGAGCACACGACCATCGTCTCGGGTGAGAGCTGGTCGTAGGTGACGCCCGAGGGCTTGATGACGAACAGGTCCGTCTTCTCCGGCCCGTTGCCGCGATCCACGACCACCCTCTCGGAGACGTTGCCCGCCGTCCACACCACGAGGCCCCATCGGGGCAGCTCGGCGTGCAGGGCGGCCACCCGCTCCCGGGTGGCGGCGACGGCGGAGCGCAGCTCCTCATCCAACTCGGCCAGGACGATCCGGCCGGCGGGGGATGGGGCGGTTGACGAAGATGCTGACATGACGGTTTCTCCTCACTGGGATTGCGGGCCGGAGGGCCGGACGGTGCTCCGCGACAGCCGTCCCGACCTGCTCACATGCTGATTCGGTGGTTTCCCTGACGGCTCCCGATTGTCACACTGGTGCGGAGGGGATCTCACCGGGCTGCGTGCACATCGGTGCAGTGCCAAGCCCGCCCCCGCCGAGCGCGGCGCGGGATCCCGCCGATCCGCCTGCGCGCCGGGCCCGGGGCGAGTAGCGTCGGCGGCATGAAGAAACTCATCAACGCCATCGACGCCGTTGTCCCCGAAGCCCTGGCCGGAATGGCCGCCGCCCACCCGGGTGAGCTCCGGGTGGATCCCGAGCACCGCGTGGTCTACCGCGCCACCCCGAAGGCCGAGGGCAAGGTCGCGCTCGTCTCCGGGGGCGGCAGCGGCCACGAGCCCCTCCATGGGGGCTTCGTCGGCACCGGGATGCTCGACGCCGCCTGCGCGGGAGAGATCTTCACCTCCCCCGTTCCCGACCAGATCGTCGCCGCCACCACCGAGGTCGACCGCGGCGCAGGGGTCCTGCACATCGTCAAGAACTACACCGGCGACGTCATGAACTTCGAGATGGCCGCCGAGATCGTGGACGTGGAGTCCGGCATCAAGGTCGCCACCGTCGTCACCAACGACGACGTCGCCGTCGAGGACTCGCTCTACACCGCTGGGCGGCGCGGCGTGGGCGTGACCGTCCTGGTGGAGAAGATCGCCGGCGCGGCTGCCGAGGAGGGCCAGCCGCTGGAGGAGGTCGCCCGCATCGCCGGAGCGGTCAACGCCGCGGGCCGCTCCATGGGCATGGCCCTGACCTCCTGCACCGTCCCCGCCAACGGCAAGCCCTCCTTCGATCTTCCCGACAACGAGATGGAGATCGGCATCGGCATCCACGGGGAGCCCGGCCGCCACCGCGCTCCCATCGCGCCCGCCGCCGAGATCGCCAAGAGGCTCGTCGAGCCGATCCTCGCTGAGCTACCCGCCGCCGACGGCGAGGACCGGGGCGTCATCGCCTTCCTCAACGGCATGGGAGCCACGCCCCTGCTCGAGCTCTACCTCATGTACGGCGAGGTCGCGAAACTCCTCGATGCCGCCGGCATCACCGTGGCCCGCAGCCTCGTGGGCGACTACATCACCAGCCTCGACATGGCCGGATGCTCGCTCACCCTCGTGCGCGCCACCGACGAGATGCTGCGCCTGTGGGACGCCCCCGCCGTCACCCCCGGTCTGAGGATGGGCGCATGAGCGCCGCTCCCGCCGAATCCTCGGCCGCGCCCGCTGCCCCGCCGTCCCGGCTGACGGTGGAGGATCTGAAGTCCTGGCTGCGCGTGGCCGCGGCGCGCATCGCCGAGCGCGCCGATGAGCTCACCGAGCTCGACGCCGCCATCGGCGACGCCGACCACGGCGCCAACATGCGGCGGGGCATGGCCGCCGTCGTCAAGGCCATCGACACGGCGAACGGGGCCGACGGCGCCCCGGTGCTCGCCACCGCCGACGCGCTGCTGAAGAAGACCGGCATGACGCTCGTCTCCTCGGTCGGCGGGGCCTCCGGCCCCCTGTACGGCACTTTCTTCATGCGCATGGGCGCCTCCCAGGCAGGCGTCACCGAGCTCGGCGCCACCGAACTCTCGGAGGCCATCGACGCCGGAGTCGCCGGCATCGTGGCCCGCGGCAAGGCGGGCGCTGGGGAGAAGACCATGCTCGACGCCTGGTACCCCGCCCTGGAGGCCCTGCGCGCCCACGGCGAGGACCTGGCCGCGGGGACGGCCGCCGCCGCGCGCGCCGCTGCCGAGGGCCGCCAGGCCACCAAGCCGATGATCGCCACGAAGGGCCGCGCCTCCTACCTGGGCGAGCGCTCGCAGGGGCACATCGATCCGGGCGCCGCCTCGACCGCGATCATCCTGGGGGCCCTGGCCGACGTCGTCGCCGGGACCGCCGAGGCTCCCGGGGCTGGGGCCCAGGCCGCGCAGGAGCCCGCCGAGGTGTCGCGGCCCCAAGAGGCCGCGGCGCCTGCGACGACCGGTGCGACCGGTGCGACCGGTGCTCCCGGGGCGCCAGTGGAGCGGCCGGTGCCCGCTCCCACCACTGAGGAGGGGCGCGGAGCCGACGCCGGTATGACGGGCGCAGCCGGTACGAGGGGCGGCACCGTCGGTATCGTCCTGGTCTCGCACTCCCGAGCCCTGGCCGAGGCCGCCCGTGACCTGGCCACTGGGCTTATGGCCTCGGTGAGCGCTCCGATCGAGATCGCCGCCGGCCTGGCGGACGGAGGGCTCGGAACCGATGCCGCGGTCGTCGCCGCCGCCATCGAGCGCCTGGCCGCTCAGCCGGGCAATCAGGGCGTGCTCGTCATCGCGGATCTTGGCAGCGCCATCATGAGCGCCGAGGCCGCCCTGGAGCGGCTCAGTCCAGCGGCGGCCTCCCGCGCCCGCCTGAGCCCGGCTCCCTTCGTCGAGGGTCTCATCGGCGCCCACGGCGCCGCCGGGATCGGCCTCGACCTGGAGGCGGTGGTCGCTGAGGCCGCCAAGGCCGCCCCCGCCAAGGCCGCTCAGATTTCCTGAGCCCCCGGCTGGACCATGGCCCGCCCCGGTACGGGCGCGTACCGGGGCGGGTCGATGCGTCCACCGACCAGCCCGGCGATCGGAGCCCTCGCGCGGTCATCCCGAGATGAGCGAGGCGCTGGCCCGCCGGATCAGCGAGCGGTGCCTATCGGTCCTTGAGGAGCAGGGGGAGGGATGGATTGCCTAGGATGGGCGGCGACCGGCGCGGCGACGCGCGGCGGCATACGAGGGAGGAACACCGATGATCAACGGAGAGCTCATCGACCTGCGGGCGGGCGATTACGCCGCGCGCATCGCCACCGCGGGGGCCACCCTCGTCCACGCGCGCCGTGGGGGCCGCGACCTCGTCCTCCCCTTCGACGCCGCCTCCGAGCTCCCCCCGGGCTGGCAGGGCAAGACCCTCGCCCCGTGGCCCAACCGGACCGCCGGCGCCGCATACGCCTACGGGGGCACTGACTACCTCCTGCCCCGCAACGAGCCGGAGACGGACTCCGCCCTCCACGGGCTGGTCGGCTGGCTCGACTGGCAGGTGGCCGAGGTCGCAGAGGACTCCGTCACCCTTGAGGTGCTGCTGCCCGCCTCCTACGCCTACCCCTGGGCCCTCGAGCTCTCCAGCCGCTGGGAGCTCGACGCCGAGGCCGGTCTCACGATGACGCTCACCACCACCTGCGTCGGCGCGGCGCGGCCCTCCGAGGCTGTCGTCGGCGCCCCGCTCTCCGACGGCGCCCTCCTCCCCGCCCCCTACGGCGCCGCCTTCCACCCCTACCTCCTGCGCGGCGCGGGCGCCGACGACTGCGTCCTCACGGTCCCGGCCGCCGCGGTCCTCACCGCCGATGAGCGGATGGTTCCCAACGGCCTCGTGGACGTGGCCGGCACCGACTGGGACTTCCGCTCCGGGCGCCCGATGGCCGGCGTGAGCGTGGACAACGCCTTCACCGGCCTTCCCGAGGGCGCCTGGCAGGTGCGCGTCGAAGGGGAGGGGGGCGCCGTCGTGCTGTCCTCCGACGCCCCCTGGGCGCAGGTCTACACCGACGACGGCCTCGGCCGCCGCGCGATCGCCGTGGAGCCGATGACCTGCCCGCCCAACGCCCTCAACTCCGGCGACGGCCTCCTGACCCTGGCCGTCGGAGAGTCCCACGCCCTGGCCTGCGCCCTGCGCGAGGAGCGCTGAGCGGCGCCCGCCCCGGCGCCCGCTCTCAGGCCCGGTTGGCGAAGCGCTCCAGGAGGTTGGCGTCCCCGCCGACCACGAGCACGTCGTCGGAGGAGACCAGGGTGTCGGCGCGGGCGTACTCGAAGGACTCGCCGGGGCTCATCAGGCCGAAGACCGTCACCCCGTAGCGGGAGCGGATGCGGGACTCGCCGATGGTGAAGCCGTGCAGCTCGGCCGGCGGGCGCATCTTGACGATCGTGAAGCCGCCCTTCTCCATCTCGATGTAGTCGAGCATCCGGCCCGACACGAGGTGCGCGGCGCGCTGCCCGGCGTCGAACTCGGGGTAGACCACGTGGTGCGCGCCGATGCGGCGCAGGATGCGGCCGTGCGCCCGGGAGATCGCCTTGGCCCAGATCTGGGGTGTCTCGAGGTCGACGAGGTTGCCGGCGATGAGCACGGAGGCCTCCAGTGAGGAGGCGACGCCGACGACGGCCGTCCCGAACTCGGTGGCGCCCAACTGCTCGAGGGCCTCGACATCGGTGGCGTCGGCCTCGACCAGGGGGATGTGGCCGCTCCATTGGCGCACGATGGCCGGGTCGCTCTCCACGGCCAGGACCTCGCGGCCCAGGCGGTCGAGGGTGGCGGCCACGGCTGAGCCGAATCGGCCCAGGCCGATGACCAGGGTTGAGTCGGTGCGTGATGCGGCGGGTGCCATGTCTGCTCCTGAGGAAGATCGGCGGCGGGATGCCCCGCCCACGCCCCACGGTAGCGGTTCAGCCGATGAGGGGGCGCTCCTCGGGCATCCGGATGACCCGCCTGCGCTCGCGCATGGCCAGGGCTGAGGCCGCCGTCATGGTCCCGGCGCGCCCCACGAACATGAGCACGATGATGACGTACTTCCCGCTCGTCGGCAGGATCGGCGTGATGCCCGTGGACAGCCCCACCGTGGCGAAGGCGCTGATCACCTCGAACAGCACCCGATCCAGCGACAGGCCCGTGATCTCCAGCAGCAGCACGGAGGCCACGCCCACCACGCACGAGCCGATGAAGGCCACGGCCACGGACAGCCGCACGGCCTGCGGGGTGATCCGTCGGCCGAAGATCTCGATGTCCTCGTCGCCCCGGGCCTCGGCGACGATCGCCATGAGCAGGATCGCGAAGGTGGTCACTTTGATGCCGCCGGCCGTGGACGCCGAGCCCCCGCCGATGAACATGAGCGCGTCCTGGACGAACCAGGTGGTCTCGCGCATGTGGTCGGTGTTGATGAGGCTGAGTCCCGAGGAGCGTGAGTCCACCCCCATGATCAGGCCGTTGAGGATCTTGCTCCCGATGGGCATGGGCCCGAGCGTGCGGGGATTGGCCCACTCGAAGGCGGTGAGCGTGATCGCCGATCCGGCGGTCAGCAGCGAGTAGGTGGCGAGGGTGAGCTTGGTGTGCAGCGTCCACTGCCGCGGGCGCCGGCGGCGCCGGACCATGTCGAGCACCACGGGGAAGCCGAGCGCGCCGACGAAGGTGCCCACCACGATCGGCAGTCCCATCCACCAGTCCGAGGCGTAGGGCTCCAGCCCCTCGGGCATGATGACGAATCCGGCGTTGTTGAAGATCGATAGGGACATGAACGCCGAGTACCACAGCGCCCGGGGGAGGGGCTCCCCCAGCGTGAGAAACCGCGGGAGCAGCACGATGGCGAGGATCACCTCGGCCCCCAACGCCGTGATGATGACGGCCCTCAGCAGCGCGGCGACGTCGCCCAGCCGGGACTGGTTCTCGCTGGCGGCGAGGATGCGCTGGGTCAGGCCCACGTGCCGGTTGACGGCGAAGGACAGCAGTGAGGCCAGGGTCATGACGCCCAGGCCGCCGATGGCGGCGCCCAGGATGATGACCGCCTGGCCGAAAGTGGACCAGTAGGTGGCGGTGTCCACGGTGGTCAGGCCGGTGACGCAGACCGCCGACGTCGCCGTGAACAGTGAGTCGACGAGGCTGGGCGCGCGCCCCGACGCCGTCGAGATCGGCAGGGCGAGGAGGGCCGCGACCGCGCCGATGATCGCGGCGAAGATGACGACGGCGAGCCGCGCGGGGGAGAACCGGGCCGCCCGCGCCAGGCGGTCGTAGAGCCCCAGGCGCACCAGCAGGCCCCGCGGTCCGGTGGCGGGGCCGCGGTCGGCGGGCATGAGAGCCGCGTCCTCGGGCGCGGTGCTCAGCGCGGAGAGGGGGCCCGGGGACTGCCGGGGCGACTTGCTGGATGAGGGCACGGGCACATTGTGGCCCCTTCGATGGGCCGCGCGCGCCATCGCGGCGTCGCTTTCCCCTTCTTGATCTCGGGCGTTGTCGTGACCAAAATGTGATCTGCAACGAGTGGTGCGTTTGGGGACGCGATGGACGTGTGCGCCTGGTGGGACAGGCGTTATATTGGGCTCAGTCCTGCGCGGCGCCGACCGCCCGGGCGGGAGGGCGCGTCACCCATGACTCCTCAGCGCCTTCCGCCGCCCGGGGCTGCCCGCTGTGCACATATCCGAACCTGACTGACGGGATCCGCATCCATGGCACCTGCCCTTCCCAGTCCTGCCGCCTCCGGCGCCCCCTCCTTCCTTACGGTCGCGGAGGTCGCCGCCATGCTGCGGGTCTCCAAGATGACCGTCTACCGCATGGTCCACTCCGGCGATCTGCCCGCCATGCAGGTGGGGCGCTCCTTCCGGGTCCCCGAGCGCGCGGTGGCCGAGTACCTCTCCGCTGGCCTGGGTGACTGGGGCCACGGGGAGACGGAGGCCTCGGGGTCCTGAGACCCGCTAGACTCGCCGGGTCACATGAGTGGCCGGGTCGAGACATCCCATGAGGGCCCGTCATCGCCCGACCATCAGGCCCGTCCGGCCGCCCGCTGGCCCGTCTTCGGATCCCGGGGCGCGGTCGGGCCCCGGCAAGTAAGACTGTGAGGAATACCCATGGGTTCTGTCATCAAGAAGCGTCGCAAGCGCATGGCCAAGAAGAAGCACCGCAAGTTGCTTCGCAAGACGCGTCACCAGCGCCGCAACAAGAAGTGACGCGCCCCCCGGGGGCCTCGGGGGCTCCCGCCCCGGGCGTGCCCACGCGCGCCCGGGCGCTGGGCGGCCGGGCGCCGTCCTCCCTCGCCGAGCTCACCACCCTGCGCATCGGCGGTCCCCTCGGCCACTATCTCGAAGCCTCCACGGAGGAGGAGATGATCGAGGCGGTCCGCCAGGCCGACGCCTCGGGGACGCCGCTGCTCGTGGTCGGAGGCGGCTCGAACATCGTGGCCTCCGACGCCGGTTTCGACGGCCTCGTCCTGCGCGACGGCCGCCAGGAGGTCCGCGTCGTCTCCGAATCCGCCTGTGGCGGCGTCGAGATCACCGCCACCGGTGGCGTGGCCTGGGACGATCTCGTCAGCCGGGCGGTGGCCGACGACTGGGCCGGATTCGCCCCGCTGTCCGGCATCCCCGGCAGCGTCGGGGCCGCCCCCGTGCAGAACATCGGCGCCTACGGCGCTGAGGTCGCCGAACTCCTCGCCTCCGTGCGCGCCTGGGACCGCCTCACCGGCCGCGTCGTCCACATGCCGCTGGCGGACCTGCGCCTGGCCTACCGCGACTCCGTGATCAAGCGCTCGCTCACGGACGCCCCCACCGGTGGCGGGCGCGTCTGGGGCCCGACGGGCCGCTGGGTGGTGCTCGCCGTGGGCTTCCACGTCCGCCAGGCCAGCCTCGCCGCCCCCATCGCCTACGGCCAGCTCGCCTCCGCCCTCGGGACTGAGATCGGCGCGCGCGTCCCCGCGGTCGACGTGCGCCAGGCCGTCCTCGACCTGCGCCGCTCCAAAGGGATGATCCTCGACGACGCCGACCACGACACCTGGTCCGCCGGCTCGTTCTTCACCAACCCGATCCTCACCGCCGAGCAGGCCGCGAGCCTGCCCGACGACGCCCCCCGCTTCCCGGTCGCCGACCACTCCCGCCCCACCGACACGGTGCGGGGAGCGCCCGTCATCGAGGGCATGGTCAAGACGAGCGCCGCCTGGCTCATCGACCACGCCGGTTTCCCCAAGGGCTTCGCCCTGCCCGATGCGCCGCGCGCCTCGCTGTCCACCAAGCATGTCCTGGCCCTGACCAACAGGGGCGGGGCCAGCGCCGCCGACCTGGTCGCCCTGCGCGACGCGGTGGTCGACGGCGTGCGCGAGCGCTACGGCGTCACGCTCGTCCCCGAGCCCGTCCACGTCGGCTGGTGAGCCAGCCAGTCGTCCACCTCGGCCAGCCAGCGCCGCTTGGATGACTCCTCAGCCAGGCTCGCCCGGATCGAGCCGCGCGCCAACTCTGCCAGCGCGTCGTCGTCGAGCCCCTGCGAGCGGGCGATCGCGTACTGGTCCGTCAAGCGCGAGGAGAACAGCAGCGGGTCGTCCGCGCCCAGCGCGATCTGCGCCCCGTGGTCGATGAGTGCCCGCAGTGGCACGTCCTCGGTGCGGTGGTAGACCCCGAGGCACACATTCGAGGCCGGGCACACCTCCAGACTGATGCCCGCCGCCACGATCGAGTCCAGCAGGGCCGGGTCCTCTCCGGCCCTCACGCCGTGGCCCAGGCGGTGGGGGCGCAGGGCGGAGACGACCTCGCGCACGTGCTCCGGCCCCAGCAGCTCACCGCCGTGGGGGAGAGAGGCCAGGCCCGCGCGCCGCGCGATGGCGAAGGCGGGGGCGAAGGCGGAGGTCTCCCCGGCCCTCTCATCGTTGGACAGCCCGAAGCCAACCACCTGGCCCGGCCCATCACCCGCGTGCCGGGCGGCCAGCCTGGCCAGGGCGCGGGCATCGAGGGGGTGGCGGATGCGGGAGGCCGCCACGATGATCGCCACCTCCACGCCGGTCAGGGCGGTGGCCTGCGCCGCGGCGTCGAGGATGATCTCCAGGGCCGGCGTGATCCCGCCGACGAAGGGCGCGTAGGAGGTGGGGTCCACCTGCATCTCCAGGCGCCGCGAGCCCTCCGCGGCATCGTCGAGCGCGGCCTCCAGCACGAGGCGGCGCATGACCTCCTCTGAGTCCACGAGGTGGCGGGCGGTGTTGTAGGCGCGCTGGAAACGGAACCAGCCCCGGTGGTCCGCCGGGACACGCAGGGGATCGCCGTCTAGGAGAGAGGAGGGCAGACGCGCGCGCGACGTCGAGGCCAGCTCGGTCAGGGTGTCCAGGCGCATGGAGCCCGTGAAATGCAGGTGGAGGTGCGCCTTGGGAAGGGCGGCGAGATCGCGCCGGCCGGTGCTGGAGCGCCGGGCGTCGGTCGGCCCATCGGTGGGGGCGGGCGCCTTCATCATGGTGGATGCGGCGGATGCGGTGGGCGCGTTCGGCCCGGGGAACTCGGTGGGCACGGCGGTGATTCTCCCACGAGCACCGCCCGTTGGTCGGATGTGCGTTGGCGCCGAGTGCGGCAGACTTATCGGCATGAGTCCATCGTCGGCATCCCGCGAGCCCGAGGAGGTCGCGCTCCTCACCGGGCCCCGAGCGGCCTCCGTCCTGTCCGCGGCCCTCGCCCCCGCGGGCAGGCGCTTGGACTCCTGGGAGGTCCATTCCGTCCACCACCGCCCCGGCGCGGGCGTGTCCGTGGGCTACACCGCCGTCGTGCTGTCCGCGGATGGGCGCCGCTCCACCGAGTACCTGTGCGCGACGACGGCGCGACTGACCAACCCGCAGGCACCGGGCCTGACCCGCGTGGCGCCCACCGGCGGGGACGGGCCGGCCGTCCACGTGTGGCGGCACCCCGGGGACCCCGAGCTCCCCGCCCTCCCCGTGGCCTGCACTCCCTCCCTGCTCTCCCAGCGCCTGGGATCCCCGGTCAAGGCGATGATGGTGGCCTACCGCCCCACGCGCCGCGCGGTGGTCAAGGTGACCTTTGCCGACGCCTCCACCGCCTACGCCAAGGTGCTGCGCCCCTCCCAGTCGAAGGCCTTCGCCCACCGGCACCGACTGCTCACCGCAGCCGAGGTCCCCGCCCCCGAGGTGCTGCGGGACGACCCCGATGGCCTCGTCCTGCTGTCCACCGGCAAGGGGGCCTCCCTGTCCGGGCTGCTCAGCCGCGGCATGGATCCCGAGCAGGCCACCCGCGTCTTCAACCACCTCACCGGCCTGCTCGACGCTCTTCCGCGGGCCTCCCTGGATCTGCCGGTCCACCCGGCCTGGTCCGACCGCGCCCGCCACTACGCCCACGCCGCCGCCACCGTGCTGCCCGAGCACGCCTCGCGCGCCCGGGCCATCGCCGACGGCGTCGCCCAGCTCATGGCCACCTCCGACCCGGGCCCGGTGGTGCCGGTTCACGGCGACTTCTACGAGGCCAACGTCCTCATGGACGGCGAGTCCGTCTCCTGTCTGCTCGACGTGGACTCCCTCGGGCCCGGGCGGCGCGTGGACGACCTGGCCTGCTTGCTCGGGCATGTCAGCGTCCTCGACCACCTCGCCCCTGCCTCCTACCCCCGCCTGCGCCCAGCCCTGGAGACCTGGACGCGCCTGGCCGAGAAGCAGGCGGATCCCGTGGCGCTGCGGGCGCGGGCCGCCGGCGTGGTGCTGTCCCTCGTGGCGGGCGCCCGGCGCGAGGATGGCGGCCCGTGGCGCTCCGACGCCGAGGGCCGCTTGGCCCGGGCCGAGACCTGGCTCGCCCAGGCCCGCGAGCTCCAAGCCCGCCGCGGCCCCCACTGACGCCGCTCCCCACCCTCCCCCTCGCCGAGACCGGTCGAAAACGGCGTCGAGACCGGTTCGCATTGGGCGCAGGAGAGCGCGCTGATTCCCGCTCGTGCTCGCGCGGGCTGCTGCGGGCGCCGTCGGCGGCATCCTCCTCGGGGAGCGCGTCAACGTCCCTGACCGCGCATCCTCCGCCACTGGAGCCTCGCTCCCCCGCGCGATCCCCACGGACTCCGCTGGGCGTCAGCCGCGCTGCGGCGAGTACTTACACGGCGGGGCCGGGGTCCGGTCCCATGGGCTCGAGTACGGGCTGACAGCGGCCCACGGCGTCTCCGCCCGTCCTTTGGAGCGGTCGGGGATGACCTGATGGAACCTGGCGACAGGCCGCGGGCCCACCGTCGGCCGGGCCCCCTGCTCGCGGTACTGAGCGGCGGAACCGCTCCCGGGAAGGAGGCCCGGCGGGCGGGCGCTCAGGCGACCTCGGCCAGGAGCGCCTGGAGGCGCCCCACGCCCTCGGTGATCGCGTCGTCGCTCGTGGCGTAGGACAGGCGCAGGAATCCGGACGGGCCGAAGGCCTCACCGGGCACCACCGCGACCTCGGCGTGCTCGAGGACGAGCGAGGCCAGCGTGGCGGAGGAGTCGATGACCGTCCCACGCAGGGACTTCCCGATCAGCGCCTCGATGCTCGAGTAGGCGTAGAAGGCGCCCCGCGGCGTCGGGACGGCGAGCCCGTCGATGGCCGAGAGCATCTCCACCATGACCTTCCGACGGCGGTCGAAGGCTTCCCGCATCCGCGCCACGGCGGTCAGGTCCCCGGCCACCGCCGCGAGCGCTGCCCGCTGGGACACGTTGGCGACGTTGGAGGACAGGTGCGACTGGAAGTTCGTGGCGGCCTTGATGACGTCGCTCGGGCCGATCATCCAGCCCACGCGCCAGCCGGTCATGGCGTAGGTCTTGGCCACGCCGTTGAGGACGATCGTGGTGTCCGCCAGCTCGGGGACGAGCGCCACGATGTGGGCGGGCTCGGCGCCGTCGTAGAGGAGGTGCTCGTAGATCTCATCGGTGATGACCCAGATGCCGTGCTCAAGGGCCCACTGCCCGATGGCGGTGAGCTCAGCGGGCGTGTACACCGAGCCGGTGGGGTTCGACGGCGAGCACAGGAGCAGGAGTTTCGTTCGCTCGGTGCGGGCGGCCTCGAGTTGCTCGACGGTGACCTTGTACTCCTGGTCCGCGCCGGCGAAGACCTCCACCGTGATACCGCCGGCCAGGGCGATAACCTCGGGGTAGGTGGTCCAGTAGGGGGCGGGCAGGAGGGCCTCGTCGCCCGGGTCGAGGATGGAGGCGAAGGCCTGGAAGACGGCCTGCTTGCCGCCATTGGTGACGAGGATGTCGTCGGGGGAGACCTCGTATCCGGAGTCGCGCAGGGTCTTGGCGGCGATGGCCTCGCGCAGCACGGGCAGGCCCTTGGCGGGGGAGTACTTGTGGTTGGCGGGATCCTTGGCGGCGGCGATCGCGGCCTCGACGATGTAGTCAGGGGTGGCGAAGTCGGGCTCGCCGGCGCCGAAGCCGATGACCGGCCGACCAGCGGCCTTGAGGGCCTTGGCCTTGGCATCGACGACGAGGGTGGCGGAGGGGGCGATGGCGGACAGGCGCGCGGAGACGCGCCGTGCGGGGGAGGTGCTCACTGTGCTCACAGGGCCTATGGTCCCACGCGGGTTATCCGCCTGTCACGCCCCTCCCGCCCTCTAGCCGAGACCGGTCGAAATCAGGAGCGAGACCGGTCGAAATCGGCAACGAGACCGGTCGAAATCAGGAGCGAGACCGGTCCATCAACACGGCGAGATTCGTGCTCGCGATGCCGCCGCCCCGCCCCGCACCCTCATGCCAGGGACATGAAGAGCTTCTCCAGGCGGGTCGCTTCCAGGATCTGGCCGGATGGGTCCTTCGTGAGGCTGGCGCGCATTCCGGAGGCGATGATGGCGAGCCCCGCGCGGTCCACCGCCTTGCTCACGGCCGCGACCTGCACGACGACCTCCTCGCAGTCACGGCCCTCCTCCATCATGCGGATGACGGCGTCGAGCTGCCCGCGCGCCCGCTTGAGGCGGGCCATAGTGGGATGCAGGTCCGTGGGGTTGAGCGCGATGCCCATGGTCGTTCCTCCTTCATCGGGGGCGCTGCGGCGTCGTCCTGAGCGCCGGCCCCGCCAGCCGCGGACCAGGTGCGGTGGCCGCCGTCGAGATCGCGCGCCTCGCGCCCCTCCTGGAGGAGGATACGGGTCGCGACGTGGCCGCGCAGGCCCGCCTCGCGAGCCGCTGCCAGCGGTCGGTCGGGCGGATCTCCGAGGTGATCGCGTGGGGTGCCCTCCGGGATGTTGAGGGCGCCGGGCGCATTCCGCCGGCCCGCTCGTCGATGGCGTCGCGCTTGGCAGTGGCGTCGCCGGCCGGCCACGTCGCGGGATCGGATGATCGCTGCTGCTCGTCGACGGCGATCGCCCCGCGCTCATCGGCCCCCAGCCTCGCGCGCCGCCGGTCAAAGGCGCGCAGGAGGGCCCGGCCTCGGCGATGCTGGCCCCGGCGTCGGCGCGGTGGATGGTGGCGCGGCGCGGTCGATGGGCGCGGCCTCGGTGGAGGCGAGGGCCCCAGGGTTGCGGGCCCGCAGGGAGCCGGGCGCGTGGCGCGGGAGGGCATTGCGCTTCCCGATGACCCCGCCCTGCGTGCTGTGGACCGGTCTCGCTCTTGATTTCGACCGGTCTCGGTGATGAGGGGCGGTTAGACGCGGGTGGCGTCGAGGATGTGGGTGAGGAAGGACAGGCGCTGCTCGGGGGTGGCCTCGGCCGGGACCTGGCACTTGGCCCCGAGGTAGGAGGCCGGGGCGATAGCCCCCTCGGGGCCCTCGATGGGCTCCAGCGCGGCCAGGGAGCAGGCGCGCACATCCTCAGCGCCCATCACCGATCCCGGCTCGTCGACGTCGAGGGGCAGGTGCCCATCCATCCACGCCTTCG
The DNA here is from genome assembly GCF_009829635.1 of Actinomyces sp. zg328. NCBI lineage: Bacteria > Bacillati > Actinomycetota > Actinomycetes > Actinomycetales > Actinomycetaceae > Actinomyces > Actinomyces sp. zg328. The sequence continues at coordinate 93,882 of NZ_VWPE01000001.1, read as the reverse complement.
CGTAGCGGGTATCCGCGGGGCCGGCCCCGGAGAACATGACCCCCTCCAGCACTCCGGCGGCGCGGGCGAGGCGCACATGCTCCAAGGCGGTGGCGGCGTCGCGGGCCTCGAGGGCTGAGCGGCCCCAGTTGAGGGACATGCGCGCGCGGGGATGGTTGAGGACGCGCAGGACCTCCAACTCCTCGTCGATCCCGAGCAGCCGCTTCTCCCCCAGGTCGGGCGCCACGAAGGCGTCGCAGTGCTCCACCAGGAGGAGCGCGCCGCCCCAGTCGTAGTCGACGATCTGCGACAGCGACTCCCCGAAGGCCTCGGCGCTGTGCGCCACCCCGGGCTCGCCCGAGGGCGCGGAGTGGATCTCGACGGCGGCCACGACGTCGCGGCCGGCCGCCTCCCGCAGCGCCTCGACGCCGTCGCGCACCGAGCGGGTGAAGGAGAGGGCGTCGGCGCGGCCCTGGCGATCGGTGGAGGCCAGGCCGAAGGCGCCGGTCGCCCACACGCGCACCATGGTCCCGGGGATCGCGGTGATGATGTTGCGGTCCCAGTGGGGTGCGAGCTGGGAGGCCAGCCAGGGCAGGCCGGCCGCCCCGCCGAGGTCGTCCCGGAAGGGGATCTCGAGCCCGCGAGCGCCCGGAATCTGCGCCAGGAGCCGGTAGTACTCCTCCTGGTCCTCCTGGGACTCGGGCAGCGAGGCGTAGGCGCCGAGGATCGCGCTCGGGGCGGGGCGCGACTCGCCGGGCGCGCCGGCGCCCGATGCTGGCTGATGGGCGGCGACGGTGCCGGTGGGGCTGGGCGCCCCGGGGGTCGGGAGGGCTGCGGCGGTGTTCCGAGCATTGGTCATAGTGGCCTCCTCTCGTGAGGTCGAGCAGGGCCGGGGCGGTTCGGGCGCGGTGCGCGCGGTCACGAGCTGTCGTCGGCACCTCTCATCGGATATCAGACAACGGGGACCACGATAGCGGATTCCCCTGGGATGCCTGCCTCTGCCCGAGGCTCTGGGGCTGGCGCCCGAGACTCTGGGGTCTGGCAGTGGTGCAGCCCACCCCGTCGCTGTTTCCACTCCCGGGGGAACCTGTGGCAGGATTGGTCACCGCTGAAGGGCAGTGGCGCAATTGGTAGCGCACCGGTCTCCAAAACCGGCGGTTGTGGGTTCGAGTCCCGCCTGCCCTGCTGAGAACGGCGGATCTGTCGGGAGATCCCGTCGGTTCGTCTTCTCGTCCCGTCAGGGATGGCAAGGATTCGGACCGTCGAGCACCCGAGGATCGTGACAATGAGCGAGAGCGCCGCCAAGGACGCATCCACGCGCAGTGGCAACCCCATCAAGCGCGTCATGCGCTTCATCCGCCAGGTCATCGACGAGATGCGCAAGGTCATCTGGCCCACGAAGAACGAGTTGTGGACCTACTTCGTCGTCGTCATGGTCTTCATCGTCGCGATCATGGCCTTCACCGGCATTCTCGACACCATCTTCGACCGCCTGGTCATGTGGGGCCTCGGCTGAGTCCCGCCGAGCCCAGCGCCCACCCGTCAGCCTGAAGAAGCCAGTGGAAAGCAGGTACACCGTGTCCGAAGAGACGCTCGAGGAAACCGCTGTCGAGGAGAGCGGTGGGGCCGCCAGCGCCGCCGACGCCGCCCAGGAGGCCGCTGAGGGCGCCACCGCCCAGGCCGCGCCCGAGGCCGCCGAGGCCGCCGACGCCATCGACCCGCTGGAGGACTTCCGCAAGGAGATGTCCTCCCTGCCCGGCGAGTGGTACGTGCTGCACACCTACTCCGGCTACGAGCGCCGCGTGGCCGCGGACATCAAGGCCCGCGCCGAGAACTTCGAGATCGAGGACTACGTCTTCGACGCCGTCGTCCCCATGGAGACGGTCATCGAGATCAAGGCCTCCAACAAGAAGAAGGAGGTGTCGCGGGTCCGCATCCCCGGCTACGTGTTCGTGCGGATGGACCTGGATGACCCGGAGACCTCTGACCGCGTGTGGCGCACCATCAAGGACACCCCGGCCGTTACCGGCTTCGTGGGGGACCGCTACAACCCGGTGCCGCTGACCTTCGAGGAGGCCGTCTCCCAACTCGGCCCCACCCCGGAGGAGGTCGCCGCCAAGCAGGCCGCCAGCGCGAACGCGAGCCCCGAGGAGGGGGCCGCCACGCAGGTCGCCGCCGGAGGCCAGGTCTACGAGGTCGCCTTCTCCGTGGGCGAGTCGGTCATCGTCACTGACGGCCCCTTCGAGTCGCTGCCGGCCACGATCTCCGAGATCCACCCGGACACCCAGAAGCTCCAGGTGCTCATCTCCCTGTTCGGTCGCGACACCCCGGCCGAGCTCTCCTTCACACAGGTGTCCAAGATCTGAGGCGAGCCGCCCCCGCGGCGAGCCGCGCCGGTGCCCGGTATCACAGCGCGAGCGCTTGTGATACCGGGCACCGGGCGCTATCGGGGCACCGCGCGGGGGCTAGGATGGGCCCTCGTGCGCGCTCCTGCGCACCGCCGCGCGGCAGGCGCGCGGCATCCGGACAAGAAAGACCCATACACATGGCACCCAAGAAGAAGGTCTCTGGGCTCATCAAGCTCCAGATCCAGGCCGGCGCCGCGAACCCCGCGCCGCCGATCGGCCCCGCGCTCGGCCAGCACGGCGTCAACATCATGGAGTTCTGCAAGGCCTACAACGCCGCCACGGAGTCGCAGCGCGGCAACGTCATCCCCGTTGAGATCACCGTCTACGAGGACCGCTCCTTCACCTTCGTCCTCAAGACCCCTCCGGCCGCCGAGCTCATCAAGAAGGCCGCTGGCGTGGCCAAGGGCTCCTCGACGCCGCACTCCGCGAAGGTCGGCTCGATGACCGCTGCCCAGGTGCGCGAGATCGCCGAGGCGAAGATGGCCGACCTCAACGCCAACGACGTCGAGGCGGCCTCCAAGATCATCGCCGGCACCGCCCGCTCGATGGGCATCACCGTCGAGGCCTGAGGCCCCGGCACCCCTAATCAAGACCCCGTGGAAGGGCCATGCGCGGCCCGTTCACCACGACTGCCAAGGAGAAGCAGATGACCAAGCGCAGCAAGGCCTACCGCGCCGCCGCTGAGAAGATCCAGTCCGGGATCCTCTACACCCCGGCCGAGGCCGTGAAGCTGGCCAAGGCCACGTCCGTGACGAAGTTCGACTCCACCGTGGACGTCGTCCTCCGCCTGGGCGTGGACCCCCGCAAGGCCGACCAGATGGTGCGTGGCACCGTGTCCCTGCCGCACGGTACGGGTAAGACCGCCCGCGTCATCGTCTTCGCCCAGGGCGAGCGGGCCGAGCAGGCCCTCGCCGCGGGCGCCGACGAGGTCGGCGGCGACGAGCTCATCGAGAAGGTCGCCAAGGGCTGGACGGACTTCGACGCCGCCGTCGCCACCCCGGACCTCATGGGCAAGGTCGGCCGCCTGGGCCGGGTGCTGGGCCCGCGCGGCCTCATGCCCAACCCCAAGACGGGCACCGTGACGATGGACGTGACCAAGGCCGTCACCGACATCAAGGGCGGCCGCATCGAGTTCCGTGTGGACCGCGCCGCGAACCTCAACTTCATCATCGGCAAGTCCTCGTTCACCGAGGCCCAGCTCGAGGACAACTTCAAGGCCGCCCTTGAGGAGGTCCTGCGCCTCAAGCCGTCGACGTCGAAGGGCCGCTACATCCTCAAGGCCACCATGGCCACGACGATGGGCCCCGGCATCCCGATGGATGTCACGAAGGCCTGACCGCCCGCGATCGCGTCCGACGGCGCCGCCCGCCCCACGCTGGGACGGGCGGCGCCGTCGTCATTCCCGCGCGGGCGCCTCCGGGGCGGTGGCGGGTGAACCGGGGCAGTGAGCGATCACACCGCGCGCTGGCCCCCTCCTGGCTTGCGCGGGGGCGCGGCCAGCGGGCAGAGTGTGACGTGCCAAAGACCGCAGGTCTCCCGCGCGAGCGGGACCAAGTCCGCCACGGGCGGGGCCGGCGCAGGTGAGACGAGACCGCTCCAGCATCGCTGGGCTGCGAGCCCCGTGCCCACCGGCGCGGGGCTTCTTCCGTGAAGGGCGCTGCGGCAGACCACGGAAGGAGGGCCCATGGCACGGCCTGACAAGGAAGCGGCTGTTGCCGAGATCGCGGACAAGTTCCGCGCCTCCGGCGCCGTGCTGCTGACTGAGTACCGCGGGATGAGCGTCGCCCAGCTGAAGACGCTGCGCCGCTCGCTCGCCGGTAACGCCGAGTACACCGTGGTGAAGAACACGCTTGCCGCGATCGCCGCCCGCCAGGTCGGCTTCGAGGCATTCGCGGAGGACCTCAAGGGCCCCACGGCCCTGACCTTCGTCACCGGTGAGCCGGTGGAGGCCGCGAAGGCCCTGCGTGACTTCGCCAAGGACAACAAGGAGCTCGTCATCAAGGGCGGTGTCATGGATGGCTCCGTGCTGTCCGCCGACGGCGTCGACAAGCTCGCATCTCTCGAATCCCGCGAGGTTCTGCTCGCCAAGGCCGCGGGCGCTATGAAGGCGTCCCTGTCCAAGGCCGCTTACCTCTTCGCCGCGCCGGCCTCCAAGGCCGTGCGTACCGTCGACGCCCTGCGCGACAAGCAGGAGGCCGCGGCCTGATCCAGGCCGCGCGCGTCATCCCCCATCCTGCCCGCGCAGGAACCACTTAACCAGGAAGGAACGCCCATCATGGCGAAGCTGACCACCGACGAGCTCATCGAGGCCTTCAAGGAGCTCACCCTCATCGAGCTGTCCGAGTTCGTCAAGGCCTTCGAGGAGACCTTCGACGTCACCGCCGCCGCCCCGGCCGCCGTGGCCGTGGCCGCCGCTCCCGGCGCTGCCGCCGCCGGTGGCGAGGCCGCTGAGGAGAAGACCGAGTTCGACGTCATCCTCGAGGCCGCTGGCGACAAGAAGATCCAGGTCATCAAGGAGGTGCGCGCCCTGACCTCCCTCGGCCTGAAGGAGGCCAAGGACCTCGTCGACGGCGCTCCGAAGCCCGTCCTCGAGGGCGCCAACAAGGAGGCCGCCGAGAAGGCCAAGGAGCAGCTCGAGGGCGCCGGCGCCACCGTCACCCTCAAGTGACCCCGTCCCCGGCGTCGGCGCTCGGCCTCGCGGCCTGAGCCGGCGCAGGGAGCCACTGATCATCCTGGGCCCCGACCACCGCGAGGTGGTCGGGGCCCAGGCGCGCGCGGGGCAGGAGGCGATCCCGCGATGAGCGCATGGGGCGCCACCGGGCCCGTCACCACGGGAGGGCTGTGGTCCCTGCTGCGCGTGGCCCCTGCCGCGCGGGGGCCGCCTCTCCTGGGCGGGTCTTAGATCCCGTTGATGACCGCGTTGAGAGTGGCGCTGGGGCGCATGACGGCGGCGGTGAGCTCGGCGTCGGGGTGGTAGTAGCCGCCGATGTCCACGGCGCCTCCCTGGACGGCGAGCATCTCGGACTGGATCGTGCCCATGACGGCCTCCAACTCCTCGGCGACGGGGCGGAAGGCGCCGGCCAACTCGGGGTCCTCAGACTGGGCGGCCAGGGCGCGCGCCCACTCCAGGGCGAGCCACGCGGAGGAGCCGCGGTTGTCGATCTGGCCGCGCTTGCGGCCCGGGGAGTGGTCGGCCTCCAGGAATGCGGTCGTGGCGGTGTCGAGGGCATCGGCGAGGAGGGCGGCGGCCGGCTTTCCGCCGCGGTCGGCCACATGGCGCAGGGCCTCGGCCAAGGCCAGGTACTCGCCCAGGGAGTCCCAGCGCAGGTGATTCTCCGCCAGCAGCTGGGCGACGTGCTTGGGGGCCGAGCCGCCCGCGCCCGTCTCGTACAGGCCCCCACCGCTCATGAGGGGCACCACTGAGAGCATCTTGGCGCTCGTGCCCAACTCCAGGATCGGGAAGAGATCGGTGTTGTAGTCGCGCAGGACGTTGCCGGTCACGGAGATCGTGTCCTCGCCCCGGCGCGCCCGCTCCAGGGATAGGCGCGTGGCCGCCACCGGGTCGAGGATGCGGATGTCGAGCCCGGCGCCATCCGCCGAGTCCTCCACGGGGGCGTCATCGCCGTCGGCCTTCTTCGCGCGCTCATCGGCGCCGTCGCCGCCCTCGGTCAGGGTCACGCCCTCCTCAGCCAGGTAGCGCGTGACGAGCGAGATGAGGACGGCGTCGTGGGCGCGCTCCGGGTCGAGCCAGAACACGGCGGGAGCCCCGGTGGCGCGGGCGCGGGCGATGGCCAGGCGCACCCAGTCGCGGATGGGGGCGTCCTGCGTCGCGCAGGCGCGCCAGATGTCCCCGGCCTCAACCTCGTGGGAGAGCAGCACGGTGCCGGGCTCCACCCCCGCCCCCTCGATCGCCGCCACCTCGACCTGCCCCGCGGCGTCCATGATGAAAGTCTTGTCGTGGCTCCCGTACTCCTCGGCCTTGCGGGCCATGAGCCCCACGTTGGGGACCGTGCCCATGGTGGTGGGGTCAAGGGCGCCATGGGCCTTGCAGTCCTCGATGACGGCCTCGTAGACGCCCGCGTAGGAGGAGTCGGGGATGACGGCGAGGGTGTCGCGCAGCTCGCCGTCGGCATCCCACAGGGTTCCCCCGCGGCGGATCATCGCCGGCATGGAGGCGTCGATGATGACATCGGAGGGCACATGGAGGTTGGTGATGCCCTTGTCCGAATCGACCATGGAGATCGTCGGGCCGTCGGCCAGCTCGGCGGTGATCGAATCGCGGATCGCCTCCCCGCCCTCCAGCCCATCGAGCCCGGCGAGGATCGAGGCGAGCCCGTCCTCGACCCGCAGCCCGGCGGCGGCGAGCGCGTCCCCGTGCTCGGCCAGCGTCCTCGGGATGACGGAGGCGACGGCGCGCCCGAAGATGACCGGGTCGGAGACCTTCATCATCGTGGCCTTGAGGTGGACCGACAGCAGCAGTCCCTCCTCCTTGGCGGCGGCCGCCTGCGTGGCCAGGAAGGAGTCGAGGGCGGCAGCGCTCATGCGCGTGGCGTCCACGACCTCGCCCGCCGTGACGGTCAGGTGGTCGCGCAGCACGCGGGGCTCGCCACCGCCCGCGGGCACGAAGCGGATCTCCAGGGCGCCGCCCTCGCTCACGATGACGCTGCGCTCGTTGTGCTTGAAGTCGCCCTCGTCCATGGTGGCCACGCGGGTGCGCGACTCAGGGGACCACTCACCCATGGAGTGCGGGTGGGAGCGGGCGTAGGCCTTGACGGAGGCGGGGGCGCGCCGGTCGGAGTTGCCCTGGCGCAGGACGGGGTTGACGGCGCTGCCCTTGATCGCGTCATAGGCGGCGCGGACCTCCTCCGCCAGGGGCGAGGCGGGGGCGTCCGGGTACTCGGGGATGTCGAAGCCCTGCCCCCGCAGCTCGGCGATCGCGGCCTTGAGCTGGGGCAGGGAGGCGGAGATGTTGGGGAGCTTGATGATCGTGGCGCTCGGGGAGGAGGTGAGATCGCCCAGGCGGGCCAGGCCGTCGTCAGCCAGCCCGAAGGCCGCCAGGATGCGCCCCGCCAGGGAGATGTCGGCGACGCCAACGCTCACCCCCGCCGCGCGCGTGTAGGCCTCCACGATCGGCAGGAAGGAGGCCGAGGCCAGCATGGGGGCCTCATCCGTGCGGGTCCAGACGATGTCGGGCTCGGTGGCGGTGATCTGGTGGTCGGTCACTGGAACGGCTCCTCGGGGCGGCGTAGCGGCGGTGGACGTGGGATGAGGCGGTACGGGCCGGCACTGGACAGAGCCATCCGGCACTGGACAGAGCCGGCCGGTACCGGACGGCGCCGTCCCGTGGGCGGGTTAGGCGGAGGTGCCCTCATAGCGCTGGCGCACCGCGGCCCTCGCGGCCTGGATCGCCTGGCGCTGCTCCCGCTTGTTCGCGGCGCGCCACGCCAGCGAGGGACGGCCAGCGCGGTCCACGCAGGCCAGCAGGAGGCCCGCGCCCAGCGCGCCCCGGCGCAGGAGCCCGGAGACGGCGTCAAGGCGCGCCTCCCTGCCCTTGACCGCCCACGCCGGGTGGTTGACGACGGCGAGCGGCACGTTGATCGCGGCCAGCACGGCGGCGCTCGTGCGCGGCGCGCGGCCAGTGGCCAGGCCCAGGCCCGCGGCGACGCTCACGGCGCCGAGGGCACGGGTGGCCAGGGCGGCGTCGGAGTCCATGACCGGCGGGACGCCCACGCGCTCCAGGATGGGCGTCACCCGCCTCATCTTCTCGACGTGGCGCTTGGGGCGGGCGATCGCGTCGATGCCATCGACGACAAAGCTCGCGGCGAGCAGGGGACGGGCGACGGCGCGCAGAAGATCCATGCCCCTATCCTGGCCCACCTCGGCGGCGCGGGCCAGGCCCAGGGCCCCGCGAGTCCGCGCCGCGCGGGGGAGCGCTGCTCATGACTGCTCCTGGCCGCTCGTGGTGGTGGACCTCATGGCGCGGCGGATCGCGGCCCGGGTCACGGCGATGGCGAGGCCCGTGGCCGCGGTGGCGGCCCCGACGACGACCGCCGCCCGCCGGGCGCGGCCGGCGCCTCCCCGCTGCTGGATCGTGCCGGCGATCCCGGCGCCGGTAAGCAGGAGCGAGGCGGTGGCGTGGCCGAGGCGCTGCGGTAGGGGCGCGTCGAGCGCGAGGTCGACGGCGCCCAGCGCGGTGGCCATGAGTGCGGCCGGCGCAATGGGCGCGATGGCCGCGCTCGACGTCGTCGGCACCGCCCGAGGTCGAGAGCGCGCCGTCGATGGGACCCGCCCGCTGGTGACGATGACGCCCGCGGCCGCTCCCACAGCGAGGGCGGCCGGCGCCAGGCTGAGCGCCCTCATTCCCGCCGGGCCCAGGCGCAGGTCATCGCCCAGGTCATCCGGGTTGATCCAGCCCGCCCTCGTCGCGAGGGCCCCGAGGTTGAGGTCCCAGCCGATGCCCCATGCGCGGGGAACGAGCACCGGGTCCGTCGGGGAGAAGTGGCGGGCGGAGCGCTCGTGCAGGCCTCGTGGATCGAGGGAGACGGGGATGCCGAGGACGCGGAGGGCTGCGGGGTCCCCGCCCGCGTCCCAGGCGGCCTCCTCCCACGCGGTGGGCTCCGTGGGCGTCGCGCGCTCCTTGGGGGCGCGGGTCTCGTCCGTGCTCATCTTGGCTCTCCTTCCTCGCGCGTCCTCGTGCCGCGCGCCTTGGTTGTCGTTGCCGCGCTGTCCAGGAGGGCGGCCATGTCGCGGCTGAGTGCCAGCCAGACCCGTCGCTGGGCCGCCAGTCGCTCTCGACCGGCTTCTGTCAGCAGGTAGTAGCGCCGGGGTGGCCCACTGGGGGACTCCTGCCAGGTGGTCTCCACGACGCCGGCGGCGCGCAGGCGGGACAGGAGCGGGTAGACGGTTCCCTGGGGGGCGGCGAGCGTGGGCAGGGCGGCGAGTTCCTCGATGAGGGCGCCGCCGTAGATGCCGTCCGGCTCCGCGCGCTCGACCAGGGCCAGAACGGCGAGTTCGAGGGCTCCCTTGCGCAGTTGCGGCTCCGCGGCGCCAGCCGCGGTCCCCTTCGGGGCTCTCGCTGTTGCGGACATCTCCTTGCTCATCCCCTCCACCTCGCGTTCCCGGTCATGCCAAATATCTTGCACTACAAGGTACCTGGCGTCAACGGCTGTGGGGCTGGTTCAGGCTGATGCGGCTTGGTCATGCGTTCTGAGGCCGCGGAAACCGCCTCGCCCCGCCCTTGCGCCCTCATCGTCGTCGTTCGAGGGCGCAAGGGCGGGGCGAGACGGTGTGTCGGGGGTGAGGCGCGCGACGCCGGAGCGGGAACAAGCGCGGTGCCGTCGTCGTTGGATGATGCGTGACTGTGATGATCGAGACGTCCGCACCGTCCAGCCCTGTGGCCCTGATGACGCCTGTTATCGCCTCTTTGACGGGTGGGGCCCCGCGCCGGCCCTCCCGCGCCGCGCGGCGCATCGCGCTAGGCTCGCCGGTGATGACCCAGCAGCAGACCCAGCGCGGCGAGCGCTCCGCGAGCACGATCGACGACGAGGACCGCCTCACCGGCGAGTCCTCAGCCGCGCCGACTCCCGGGAGCGTCATCCTTGATGACGCCCAGGAGTTCGGCGACCACCGCGACACTCCTATGCGAGCCCCCGCAGACGAGGACGCCGAGGCCCGTGCCGCCCGATTCGAGGCCGAGGCCCTGCCCTACCTCGACCAGCTCTACGGCGCCGCCCTGCGCATGACGCGCAACCGCTCCGACGCCGAGGACCTCGTCCAGGACGCCTACGCCAAGGCCTTCGCCTCCTTCCACCAGTACCGGCCCGGCACCAACCTCAAGGCCTGGCTCTACCGGATCCTGACCAACACCTTCATCAACTCCTATCGCAAGAAGCAGCGCGAGCCCCTGCAGTCCGACGCTGACGCCGTCGAGGACTGGCAGCTCCACCGCGCCGCCTCCCACGATTCCGTCGGGCTGCCGAGCGCGGAGTCCCTCGCGCTGGACGACATGCCTGACGAGGAGATCAAGGCGGCCTTCAACGAGTTGACCGAGGAGAGGCGTCTAGCCGTCTACCTCGCCGACGTCGAGGGGTTCGCCTACAAGGAGATCGCCGAGATCATGGGCACCCCGATCGGCACCGTCATGTCCCGCCTGCACCGCGGGCGCCGCCAGTTGCGCGAGCTCCTGGCCGACCATGCCCGCCAGCTCGGCTACCTCCCCGGCGACGACGAGGAGGGCGAGTGATGGGCGCGCCCGACGCCAGCGCCGTCGCTCGTGGCGCCGCGACCGGTGAGGCCGGGAAGCCCGCGTCCTCGGAGGGCACCTGTGTCTCCTGTGAGGAGATGATCGCCCACCTCCAGGCCTTCCTCGACCATGAGTGCGAGCGCTCCGTCGCCGAGCGCCTGGCGCGGCACGTGGCCGACTGCGCGCACTGCGCGCAGATCGCCGACGCCGAGCAGCACCTGCGCGCCATCATCCGCTCGCGCTGCGCCGAGCAGGCGCCGCCCGAGCTCCGCGCCCGGGTCCTGGGGCGGCTCGCCGTCCTGCGCGGGACGAGCGGCGTCGCCTCCGTGTCGCGGACGACCTCAACCACCGTCTCCAGGGACGGCTCCCGGGTGACCGTCACCCGGACGAGTTCGATGCGCGTCGAGCGGGACTGAGGAGCCCGCGCCGGCTCGCGGTCCTCGCGGGCGCGCGCCCGGCCTGTGTCCAGGCGCACGCCGAAGGGGCCCCATCCGATTGGCCGGCCCTCGGCGCGGTGTGGGAGGATGGTGCGCGTTCCTTGCCCCCTCGTGGGGCAGATCTGACACGAGGAGGCAACCATGAGCAAGCGCGGTCGCAAGCGCAGGGCCCGGGCCAAGGGCGGGGCTAACCACGGCAAGCGCCCCAACGCCTGAGTCGGGCGGCAACGCCCCGAGCATCGAACGGCGGCGGCCGATCACATGGGTGATCGGCCGCCGCCGTGTCGCGCGGCCATCCTCTTGGGAGCCGCCGCGCCTCGGCCTTCGGCCAGAGCCTGCCTTACAATGTCTTGCGGAGGAGGTGCGCATGAGCGCGACATCGATCACCCTGCGCCTGGCGGCGGAGGAGAAAGCCATCATCCAGGATTACGCCTCGGCCTTCGGCCAGAGCCTGTCCGAGTTCATGAGGACCGCGGCTCTGGAGCGCATCGAGGATGAGACCGATCTCAAGACATGGCAGGAGGCGCGGGCGGAGCACGACGCTGATCCCGTGACGGTCACCGCCGATGCGATGGCGCGCAAGTACGCATGAACTACCGGCTCCTCTACTCCAAACGCGCGGACAAACAGCTCGCCAAGATGGATCGCGGAACAGCTCGCGTTATTGTCGCGTGGCTCAACAAGAATATCGACGGCGCCCAAGACCCCAGGGAGCGGGGGAAGGCGCTGAGCGGTGAGTTGAGCGGGGCGTGGAGGTATCGGATCGGTGACTACCGAGTGCTGTGCGACATCCGTGACGAGGAGTTGATCGTCCTGGCCATTGAGATCGGGCACCGTTCGGTGATCTACCGACGCTGATCCCGTGACGGTCACCGCCGATGCGATGGCGCGCGAGCGCGCATAAGTCATCGCCACATGCCATCCCCTCGCGCGTAGTGGAGCCGCCGGAGCCAGCCCGCCCTCCAGGCCTCCCCATGAGGGCGGTGCCCGCCTCGCGCCGTCGGAGGCCTCAGGCGGGGGCCTCAACCCCCAGCCACTCGTACCAGCCGCGGTGCAGCACGAGCCAGGCCATGAGCCCGTAGCCGGTCTGGGCCGGGTGCCCGGCGCCCCCGGCCACGTCCGTGAGCCACTGGTCGTGGTGGCGCAGCGGGTCGAAGACCTCCACGTAGGGCGTGGAGCGGCGCCGGCACACCTCGGCCGCCGCGTGCGACAGCGCCGCCGTCGCATCGGTGTCCGCGTGGGGGAGCGGCGGAGGGCCGACGACGAAGCAGGGCCGGTGCTCGCTGGAGGCCTTGTCGAGGATGTTGGCCAGGGCCAGGCGCGAGCGCGCTGCGGACATGCCCGCCAGCACATCCCCGACGCCGATGCCGATGACGAGCCGGTTGTCCCGGGTGTGGGTGGAGCGCGGCGCCACCTCGGCGTGCCAGCGCTCGGCGAGTTGGGCGAGGGTCTCCCCGGGGATCGCCAGGGTGGAGGGGAGCAGGTCAGCCTCGCGGGGCGTGCGCGCCAGGACACGGCCGGTCCAGCCCAGCGCCCGCGCATCGCCGTAGCCGGCGACGATCTCATCGCCGATGAAGTGGATCCTGTTGGCGTCGGCCGCTCCAGGGACGGCTGCTGCGCTCATTGACGGTCTCCTGTTCGTGCGGGAGTCCTCCCGATCAGTGGCCCCCAGTGGCCCCAGACTACCGATCCGGCCCTCCCGATCCCGGCGGCGCGCTGCGGGCGCGGCACCCGCGCGCCGGGGCCCGGGGGCGGGAAGGGCCCGGGAGGCGCGGGCCCCCCCGGCCACCCCTCCGCGCCCCGGGACCGGTGCCGTCAGGAGCGGTCGAACGCCTGGGCCACCAGCGTCTCCTGCTGGCGCTTGTACAGCCCCGCCGTGCCGGGCGCGGGGGAGGCCGCCGCCGGGCGCGACACGCAGTGGGCCGCGCCGTCGTCAAGGCCGCCCCGATGGCCCGCGGGCCAGAGGCGCCGGGCCAGCCCGGCGGGGGCGGCGAGGGCGAGGAAGGGCCAGACCCCCAGGTTCCTCGGCTCGTCCTGCACCCAGACGACCTCCGCGCCCCGGAAGGGCGCCAGAGCCGCCTCGATCGCCTCGCCGTCGAGCGGGTAGAGCTGCTCCAGGCGCACGATCGCCGTGGAGGCGTCCCCGCGCCGCTCCCTCTCAGCCATGAGGTCGTAGTAGACCCTGCCCGAGCACAGGAGCACCCGGTCCACGCCGCCCCCGCGCGAGATCGCCGCATCGACCTCCCCGATCACCGGCTGGAAGGAGCCGGAGGTGAGGGCCTCCACCGGGCTCGTGGCGGCCTTGAGGCGCAGCAACTGCTTGGGAGTGAACACGATGAGCGGGCGGCGCGGCCGGGAGTAGGCCTGCTCGCGCAGCAGGTGGAAGTGGTTGGCCGGGGTCGACGGCATCACCACGCGCATGTTCTCCTGCGCGCACATCTGCAGGTAGCGCTCGATGCGCGCCGAGGAGTGGTCCGGCCCCTGGCCCTCCTGCCCGTGGGGCAGGAGCATGACCAGGCCCGAGCGTTGACCCCACTTCTGGGACGCGGAGGTGACGTACTCGTCGATGACCGACTGCGCCCCGTTGGCGAAGTCCCCGAACTGGGCCTCCCACAGCGTCAGCCCCTCGGGCCGCTCCACGGAGTAGCCGTACTCGAAGGCCAAGGTCGCGTACTCGCTGAGCAGGGAGTCGTAGATCTCCAGGGGCGCCTGGCCGGGGGTGAGGAAGTCCAGGGGAGTCCACTCCGCGCCCGTGCTGTGGTCGTGCAGGACGGCGTGCCGCTGGGCGAAGGTGGCTCGGCGCGCGTCCTCCCCGGCCAGGCGCACCGGCACGCCCTCCATGAGCAGTGAGCCCAGGGCGATGAGCTCGGCGAAGGCCCAGTCGATGCCGCCGGCGCGGCTGGCGGCCTGGCGGCGGCGCAGCATCGGCTCCAGCCTGGGGTGGACGGTGAAGGTCTCGGGCCAGGCCACCTGGGCGTCCCCGATGCGCTCGATGACGCCCGGCTCGACGGCGCTCCTCCAGCCGATCATCATGCCCGCTCCGGCCTCCTGGGAGGCTGGGACCCCCAGGCCGCCGGGGAATCGGCCCACCGTCGTCGGGTCGGCCAGCGAGGCGTCCTCGCCCACGGGCGCCGCCGCCGGGCCGGCCTCGGGCCCGCCCGGCGCCTGGGCGCGCGTGGAGGCGAAGATCCGCTCCAGCTCGTCGTGGAAGGAGGACTCGATCCGCTCGGCCTGCTCGGCGGTGATCTCCCCGCGCCCCAGCAGGTCGGTGGTGTAGACGGCGCGCGTGGAGGGCAGCGAGTCGATGAGCCGGTACATGACCGGCTGAGTCATCGAGGGGTCGTCGCCCTCGTTGTGCCCGCGGCGCCGGTAGCAGATGAGGTCGATGATGACGTCCTTGTGGAAGGCCGCCCGGTACTCGTAGGCGTGGCGCACCGCGCGGGCCACCATCTCAGGGTCATTGGCGTTGATGTGGAAGATCGGCACTTGCAGGCCCTTGGCCAGGTCCGTGGCGTAGTTGGTGGACCGCGCCGAGGCCGCCCCCGTGGTGAAGCCGATCTGGTTGTTGACGATGATGTGCACCGTCCCGCCGACGCGGTAGGCGGGCAGCTGGCTCATGTTGAGGGTCTCGTAGACCACGCCCTGGCCCGCGAAGGCCGCGTCGCCGTGCACGAGCACCGGCATGACCGTGTACCCGCGCTCGCCCAGGCCGATCCGGTCCTGCTTGGCGCGCGTGATCCCCTCGACGACGCCGTCGACCGTCTCCAGGTGGGAAGGGTTGGCGGCCAGCGACACCCGGGTGCTCACGCCGTCGGTGCCCGAGAAGACCCCCTCCGTGCCCAGGTGGTATTTCACGTCCCCGGTGCCCGCCCCCACGATGACGCCGTTGCCCTCGAACTCGTCGAAGACCTGGCCGTAGGACTTGCCTGCGATGCTGGTCAGCACGTTGAGGCGCCCGCGGTGCGCCATGCCGATGACCACCTCGTCCAGGCCGTCGTGGGCGGCGGCGTCCAGGAGGCGGTCGAGAGCCACGATGAGGGACTCCCCGCCCTCGAGGCTGAAGCGCTTCTGCCCGACATACTTCGTCTGCAGGAAGGTCTCGAAGGCCTCCGCCTGGACGAGCTTGGCCAGGATCCGGCGGCGCTCGTCGGCGCTCATCGGCGCGCGGGGGCCCTCGAGCCGCTCCTGCCACCACGCCCGCTGGGCCGGGTCCTGGATGTGCATGTACTCGATGCCGGCGGTGCCGCAGTAGGCCTCGCGCAGCAGGGACAGGATCTCGCGCAGCGTGGCCCGCCCGGCCCCTCCCACCCCCCGGGTGGGGAAGGAGCGGTCCAGGTCCCACAGGCTCAGCCCATAGGAGGTCAGGTCCAGGTCCGGGTGGTGGCGCTGGCGGTAGGTCAGCGGGTCGGTGTCCGCGGCGAGGTGCCCGCGCTGGCGGAAGGCGTGGATGAGCTCGGCCACCCGCGCGGGCTTGCCGGTCTCGAGCTCGGGGTCGTAGGTGGTGTCGCGCTGCCAGGCGACCGGCTCGTGCGGGACGCGCATCGAGGTGAAGGCGCGGTCCCAGAAGCCGTCGAGGCCCATGAGCTTGCGCTCCACCAGGCGCAGGAACTCCCCGCTCGCGGCTCCCTGGATGACCCGGTGGTCGTAGGTGGATGTCAGGGTGAGGACCTTGCCGATACCCTGCCTGGCCAGGGTCTCCTCGCTCGCCCCGGCGAAGGCCGCCGGGTAGGCCATCGAGCCCACGCCCACGATGAGCCCCTGGCCGCTCATGAGCCGGGGCACCGAGTGCAGCGTGCCGATCATGCCGGGGTTGGTGAGCGTGACCGTGGTGCCGGCGAAGTCCTCGACGCCCAGCCCCCCGGCGCGCGCCCTGCGCACCAACTCCTCATAGGCGGCGATGAACCCGGCCAGGTCCATCAGGTCCGCCTCCTTGATGGAGGGCACGAGCAGCCGCCGCTCGCCCTTGGACGACGGCGCGTCGATCGCCAGCCCGAAAGCCACGTGCGCGGGGGAGCGCAGGGTGGGGCGGCCATCGTCGTCGAGCCGGTAGGAGACGTTCATCGCCGGCATCTCCGCCAGCGCCTCCACCACGGCCCAGCCGATGAGGTGGGTGAAGGAGGCCTTGCCGCCCCGTGTGCGCGCCAGGTGGGCGTTAATGATCGCCCGGTTCTCGATGAGGACCTTGGCCGGCACGGCGCGGGCCGATGTCGCCGTGGGGATCGCCAGCGAGGCCTCCATGTTCTTGGCCGTCCGGGCCGCCGCCCCCTTGAGGCGGATGTCGGTGTCCGCGGCGGGGACCTCCTGTGGGGAGCGGGGGCAGGCCGCCAGGCGCTGGGCGTAGGGGGAGGTCGGCGGCTCCGTGCTCGACGGTGGGGCCGGGGGCAGGTCCGAGCGCGTGACGTCATGCAGCGCCCCGTACGCCTCCGGCCCGGGCCCGCCGACGGGGCCCGTCGCCTCGAAGAACTCGCGCCACGGCGCGCTCACCGAGGAGGCGTCGGCCAGCCAGGCCTCGCGCTTCTCCTCCACCATCCACTCGTTGGCGCCGAAGTCTGCGGTCTGCGGGGTGGTCACGGCTCATCTCTCCTGATAGCGGGGACGGCGGTGCCGGGCCGTGATGCGCGGAGCACCGGCGCCCGGGCGCTGGCCCAAGTCTACGGGCACATGAGGCCTGGCTCCCGGGAAACGGCGGGCGAGCCGGGATCGCACCGGCGCGCGACGCGGCTGACGGGGAGGGAGAGAGCCGTCCCCCGGCCCCGCCCGGGCGAGCCCCGGGCGCGGTGGTAGCGTGCGGCCCACCACCATAGGAAAGGGGAGACGTGCGCGACGCGCTCATGATCCTTGTCGGCATCCTCCTGACCGCGGGCACAGCGGTCTTCGTCGCCGGGGAGTTCTCCCTCGTCGCCCTCGACCCCTCCACCGTTGAGACGCGCGCCGCCGCGGGCGACCGCCGCGCCGAGCGGGTGCGGCTGGCCCTGGGGCGCCTGTCCACGCTCCTGTCCGGGGCGCAGGTGGGCATCACGCTGACCACGATCCTGCTGGGCTACACGATGCAGGACGCCCTGGCCAACATCCTCGACGGGCTCCTGTCGGGCTGGGTGGCCCAGTCCGTGGCCGCCGGCGCCGCCGTCACCCTGGCCCTCGTCCTGGTCAACGCCTTCTCCATGATCGTCGGCGAGCTTATCCCCAAGAACGCCACCCTGTCCGACCCCCTGCGCGCTGCGGGGCTGGTCACCCCGTTCCTGTCCGGCTTCACCACGATCCTGTCCCCGGTGATCCGTGTCCTGAACGCCACGGCGAACATCGTCCTGCGTCGGCTGGGCATCACCCCCGCCGAGGAACTCAGCGGCGCCCGCTCGGCCGGCGAGCTCGCCGCCCTCGTGCGCCACAGCGCCAAGGAGGGCGCGCTGGACGCCTCCACCGCCACGCTGCTCACCCGCTCCATCCTGGTGGCCGAGCTGAGCGCTGTCGACGTCATGACCGACCGCGGCCGCCTCCACACGCTGCCCGCGCGCGCCACCGCCGCCGATGTCGTCGACCTGGCCCGCGCCACCGGCCACTCCCGCTTCCCCGTCACCGGTGACGACGTCGACGACATTCAGGGCATCGTCCACCTGCGGCGCGCCATCGGCGTTCCCCACGCCAAGCGGGCCGAGGTGCCCGTGACCTCCTCCTCGCTCATGACGCCCGCCCCGCGCGTGCCCGAGACCATGCCCCTGGCCTCCCTGCTCGTCGAGCTGCGCGCCCAGGGCGTCCAGATGGCCGTCGTCGTCGATGAGTACGGCGGCACCGCCGGGGTGGTCACCCTCGAGGACGCCGTCGAGGAGATTGTGGGCGATGTCGCCGACGAGCACGACCGGCGCCGAGGTGGCGCGCACCTGGAGGCCTCCGGCGACTGGATCGTCCCTGGCTGGATGCGCCCCGACGAGCTCGCCACCCGCGCGGGCGTCCACGTCCCCGACGACGGCCCCTACGAGACGCTCGGCGGCCTGGTCATGACCGAACTCGCCCGCATCCCCGCCATCGGGGACCGCCTGGCCCTGCCGCGGGCCGAGCTTATCGTCGAGGCCATGGAGGGGCGGCGCATCACCCGCTTGCGCGTGCGCCCCGTGGGGGCGGCCGGCGCCTCCGGGGCGGGCGAGGATCCCGCTGAGGGGGGAGCGCGCGCATGAGCGCCCCCGTCGCCCTCGCCATCGCCGTCGCCCTCCTGGTGGGCAACGCCTTCTTCGTCGGCGCCGAGTTCGCCGTCACCTCCTCCCGCCGCGCCGCCCTGGAGCCCCTGGCCGAGGCCGGCGACGCCCGCGCCCGCACCGCCCTGTGGGCCCTTGAGCACGTCTCTGCCATGCTCGCCACCGCCCAGCTCGGCGTCACCCTGTGCTCCACGGGACTGGGCGTCATCGCCGAGCCTGCCCTGGCCCACCTGCTCGCCGGGCCTCTGCTCGCCGTCGGCGTGGGGGAGTCCGGCGCTCACGCGGCCGCCGTCGTCGCGGCCCTCGTCATCGTCGTGTTCCTGCACGTCGTCGCCGGTGAGATGGTCCCCAAGAACCTCTCCATCGCCGCTCCCGAATCCGCCGTGCGCTGGCTCGCCCCGCCGCTCGTGGCCCTCTCCCGGCTGGTCGGGCCCGTTATCGCCGGGCTCAACGGGATCGCCAACGGGGTGCTGCGCGCGCTCGGCATGGAGCCGCGCGACGAGGTGTCCGCCGTCTACACCGTCGAGGAGGTCGCCGCGATCGTCGAGCGCTCCACCGCCGAGGGTGTCCTCGACGACGACTCCGGCTTGCTGAGCTCCACGATCGAGTTCTCCGAGGAGACCGCGCGCTCGGCCATGGTGCCCCTCGGCGAGCTCGTCACCCTGCCCCTGGACTGCACCCCGGAGGACGTCGAGCGCCAGGTCGCCTCCACCGGGTTCTCCCGCTTCCCGATCACCCGGGCGGGCGGGCCCGACGGCGCCGCGGCCGCCCGCGAGGACGGCGCCGAACTGATCATCACCGGATACATCCACCTCAAGGACATCCTGGGGGCCGATGAGCGCGAGCGCCGCGAGCCCGTGCCCGCCTGGCGCTCGCGGGCGCTCGTGCCGGTGCGAGCCGACGACGAGGTCGAGGACGTGCTCGCCGCCATGCAGCGCACCGGGGCGCACCTCGGGCGCGTGCTCGAGCCCGTCGGGCAGGGGCGCGGTGAGCGGACCATCGGTGTGGTCTTCCTGGAGGACATCCTCGAGGAGCTCGTCGGCGAGGTGAACGACGCCATGCAGCGCGAGGAGCACCAGCGCAGGGACCGGGATTGACCGCGGCCCAACGCCGCTGAGGATGAGTCAGCGCCCTCCTGAAGCGGTGACGACCTGCCCGGATCCGCTGCGTGCCGCAGCCCATGTGGCGCTCGCGGCGTCGGCTCGCTAAGGTGAAAGAGGCCGAGTTGATCGTCGGCCCGACCCGACCCCTGCCTCCCCGGTGGTGACCGAGGAAGTTCCCGGAACGATCTGGAGAATCCCAGCGTGAACCAGCCTCCTCTGACCCGCCGCCAGCGCCGTGATGCGGAGCGGGCCGCCCGGGCCGCGCTCGCGGCGCCTGGGAGCGGTCAGGCCGAGGGTGCCGTCCCCGGTGCGGATGGACTCGGCGGCGCAGTGATGGAGCCCCCCTCACGTGTGCCGGCGGCGCTGGCCAGCGTCCCCACCCTCAGCGCCGCCGGGTCGAGCGCGCCCCGTCGCGCCGCATCGGCGCCCCAGGCCCCGGCCACCCGCTGCGAGCGCCTCCGGCAGGAGCGTCGCCGGGCCGAGCGGGAGGCCGCGAGCAGCGCGCCCAGTACCGCCAGCGCCCTCCATGCCGCGCGCGCCGCCGGCGCTGCCACCCAGTTCCCCGACTCGCCCCTGTACGCCAGCGCGATCGAGCGTTTTGCCGCGCAGCCCGAGCCCGCGGCGCCTCGGGCGTATCCCCCCTCGCCCGCCCCCCGGGATCCCGAGCGCTGGGAGCGCCGGGGCAAGGCCGAGGGCCCGATCTGGCGGCCACTGTCGGCCGGGGAGGACGCCCCCGCGATGGTCGCGCGCGAAGACGCCCTCGGGCTCGACGCGCTCAAGCCCTTCGGCGAGCCCCCCGCGGAGGATGCGGGCACCGCCGCGCCCGCGGGCCCCGCGTCGGGCTCGCGCCGCGGCTTCGACGGGCCCACGGTGGAGATCCCATCCTCCGAGCAGCCCACCGACACCGGCTTCGAGGCCCCTGGGGGCCTGGAGGACGCTGACGCCATCGTCCCGCCGGCGCGCGCTCGTCGCCGCACCCTGCTCGGCACCACGAGCAGGGTCGCCGTTCTCGCCGTGCTCGCCGTTGTCACTGTCGTCGCGCCCCTCGAGGCCCGCGTGCTGGACAATGGGGTCGGGTCCTCCTCCGCGGCGGCCTCCGCCTACCTGGGTGTCGCGGCCGGCACGCCGTCCTCCGTGTCAGCCGGCGTGCTGGGCTCCGACGCCGACCTCGGGCCCGGCACGGACGCCGAGCTCTCCAACGCCCCCGACGCCGCGACCCTGGCCCGCATCCGCGAGGCCTACGAGAACGCGGCGGTGACCTGCGCCCAGCGCTCCGGCGCCTCCGGGAACACCAGCGCCTTCACCAAGACTCCCGAGCTCTTCTACCCGATGGTCGCGGGGACCTACGAGCTGTCCTCCGACTACGGCTACCGCATCCACCCGACCCTGGGCTTCCAGAAGCTCCACGCGGGGCAGGACATGGCCGCCCCGGTGGGCACACCCATCTACGCGATCGCCTCGGGAACCGTGGTCGAGGCCGGCATGGTGGACGGCACCGGCACCGTCACCATCGAGCACCGCATCAACGGCACCACTTGGTACTCCTCCTACCTGCACATGTACGCGGACGGGATCTACGTCAAGAAGGGCGACACTGTCGAGGCCGGCAAGCTCATCGCCGGCGTGGGCTCTACCGGCTACTCCACCGGCCCGCACCTCCACTTCGAGATCCGCACCAAGAACGACGTGGCGGACTCCTCCACCGTCAACCCGTGGACCTGGCTCAAGGAGAACAAGGCCGTAGCGCTCACCACGGACTGCTCGTGACGCCTGCTCCGGGGCGCCGCTGCGCCGTCATCGCCCACCGGGGCGGGGGAGGCGAGGCCCCGGAGAACACCTGGTTGTCCCTGGAGCGCACGGTCCGGCTCGGGCTGGAGTGGATGGAGACGGATCTGCGCGCCACCGCCGACGGCGTCGTCGTCCTCTCGCACGACCCGGGCCTGGAGCGCACCACGGGCGATCCCCGGATGATCGAGGAGCTGCGCTGGGCCGACCTGGCCACTGTCGACGCCGGTGACGGGCGCCCGCCCGTGCGCCTCGACGAGGCCCTTGAGGCCCACCCGGGCCTGGGCCTCAACGCCGACCTCAAGGACGACCGCGTCGTCGAGGCGGCGATCGCCGTGGTGAGGGGGGCTGGCGCGCTGGAGCGGGTGCGCTTCTCCTCGTTCTCCTCGCGCCGGCTCGGCCGCGCCCGGGCCCTGGAGCCCACCATTCGCTCCTCCCTGGGGATGCGGGACATCGCCGCGCTGCTCCTGTCCGCCGAGGCGTCCCTTCCCAGGCGCCTGCTGCGGCGTGCGGTCCTCGACCGCCTCTCCCGCGGCGGCCGGGTCGACGCGGCCCAGGTGCCCACGGCGCACTGGGGCGTGCCCGTGGTCACCCGGCGTCTCATCGCCGCCGCCCATGCCGCGGGCATGGAGGTCCACGTGTGGACCGTCGACGAGTCGGAGGAGATGCGGCGCCTGGCGGGCCTCGGCGTGGACGCGATCATCACCGACCGTCCCGCCCTGGCCCTCCACTCCCTAAGATCGAGACCGGTCGAAAACAGCGCCGAGACCGGTCGAAAATAAGAGCGAGACCGGTTCACTCTCCACTGGCGGGGCGCTCGGCCCCGCGTGAGAGCGCCTGTGGTCCCGCGCTCGGGCGCCACGGGGCGAGTTCGTCACCACTCGGCGTCATTTCCCAGGTGCTTCCCAGTTCAAAAGGGGGTGTGCTCCCAGGTCCGGCGGGTTACATAGTGACTGCCGCCGAACGGTGCGAGGCGCGAGGGTTGGGGAACCCGGTGACCGCTTCGCATCGAGATCGGTGCGGGTCTTAGGGAGCCCGTTCCGTTCGTTTCGGTGAAGGAGGACCGCTCCTCCCTTGTCATGGGAACCGGGGGAGTCGAGCGGCCTCGTGAGCGAAGGGCCCGTGGGTCCGGGTGAGAGCCCGGGCCCACGGGCCCTCGACTCTTCCGTCGGCCGTCGCCATGCCCGGCCGCGCTGAGCGGGGCGACGACGACGGAGCCCCCGCCGACGTCGCGCCGGGCGGGGGCTCGGTGGTGCCCCGGACAGGATTCGAACCTGCGACCTTCTGCTCCGGAGGCAGACGCTCTATCCACTGAGCTACCGGGGCCCGCTGCGCGACTGTACCAGTGCCCGGCCCAGGGGGGAAACCGGCGGGCGGTTCGCGGCCCTCCCGCCCCGCCGGTCGGGAGCCGGGCGCCCACGAGTTCGGGTCCCGCCCCCGCCCGGGTCCCGGTCCCGCCCGGGGCGCCCCGGCCTGGGTCCGGTACTCTTGCGGCCGTGACCCCAGAAGAGCTCGCCGCAGCAATCCGCACAGTCCTCGCCTCCGCCGTCGACGACGGCTCCCTGGCCCTCGCCCCGGAGGACATCGGGCTCCCCAAGGTCGAGCGCCCGCGCAACCGCGACCACGGCGACTGGGCCACCAATGTCGCCATGCAGTTGGCCAAGCGGGCCGGGACCAGCCCCCGCGTCCTCGCCGAGCTCCTCGCCCCCCGCATCGAGGCCCTCGACGGCGTCGCCTCCGCCGAGGTCGCCGGCCCTGGCTTCCTCAACATCCGCCTCGACGCCGCCTCCGCCGGCGAGCTCGCCCGCGTGATCGTCACCGCGGGCGAGACCTACGGCCGCAACGAGACGCTGGCCGGCCAGCACATCAACCTCGAGTACGTCTCTGCCAACCCCACCGGCCCGGTGCACCTCGGCGGCGCTCGCTGGGCCGCCGTGGGGGACTCCCTTGCCCGTATCCTCGCCGCCTGTGGGGCCGGCATCACCCGCGAGTACTACTTCAACGACCACGGGACCCAGATCGATCGCTTCGCCCGCTCCCTGCTGGCCTCGGCCCGCGGCCAGGAGACCCCGGAGGACGGCTATGGCGGTGCCTACATCGGCGAGATCGCCGAGAAGGTCACCCGCTCCGAGGCCGCCGCCGACCGCCCCGAGCCCGCCAGCCTGCCCGACGCCGAGGCCACCGAGGTCTTCCGCGCCCGCGGGGTGGACCTCATGTTCGACTCCATCAAGGCCGAGCTCCACGCCTTCCGCTCCGACTTCGACGTCTTCTTCCATGAGGATTCCCTGCACGCCTCCGGCGCCGTGGACCGCGCCATTGAGCGCCTGCGCTCCCGCGGCGTCATCGACGACCACGACGGCGCCGTCTGGCTGCGCACCACCGATTTCGGCGACGACAAGGACCGCGTCCTGATCAAGTCCGACGGCAACGCCGCCTACTTCGCCGCGGACCTGGCCTACTACCTGGACAAGCGCGAGCGCGGCGCCGACTGCGCCGTCTACCTGCTCGGCGCGGACCATCACGGCTACATCGGCCGCATGATGGCCATGTGCGCGGCCTTCGGGGACACTCCCCAGGTCAACATGCAGATCCTCATCGGCCAACTCGTCAACCTTGTGAGCGATGGGCAGCCGGTGCGCATGTCCAAGCGCGCCGGCACGATCGTCACCCTGGAGGACCTCGTCGACGCCGTCGGCGTGGACGCCGCCCGCTACGCCCTGACTCGCTCGTCCATGGACTCGATGATCGACATCGACCTGGACCTGCTGGCCTCCTCCTCCAACGACAACCCGGTCTACTACGTCCAGTACGCCCACGCCCGCACTCGCAACGTGGCGCGCAACGCCGCCGAGCACGGGGTCACGCGGGAGGCTGGCTTCGATCCCGCCGCCCTCGACGATCCCGCCGACGCCGCGCTCCTGGGCGCGCTCGCCCAGTACCCGGCGGTGGTCGCCCAGGCGGCCGAGTTGCGCGAGCAGCACCGCGTGGCGCGCTACCTGGAGTCCCTCGCGGCCGCCTACCACACCTGGTACGGCGCCACCCGCGTCACCCCGCGGGGGGATGACGCCATCACCCCCGGCCACGTCGCCCGGCTGTGGCTCAACGACGCCGTCAGCCAGGTCCTGGCGAATGGGCTGGGGCTGCTGGGGGTCAGCGCTCCTGAGAGGATGTGAGCATGACGCCGATGAGCAGCGGGAGCAGCACCGGGGGCACTGGGGGCGCCGGGGCGTTGGTCCCCAGTGGCGAGCGGCCCCTGGGGGCGCTGGCCTGCCCCGAGCCCGCCGAGCGCCCCGACCTGTGGCCCACCACGGCCCACCGCGGCGACGACGGCCAGCTGGTGATCGGCGGGCGCTCAGTGTCCGAGATCCTCGCCAGCGCCCCCACCCCCGTCTACGTCCTCGATGAGGCTGATATGCGCGGGCGCGCGCGCGTGTGGGCCACCGCCATGGCCGAGGAATTCTGGCCGGGCTACGGCATGAATGGCGGCGACGCCTTCTACGCCGGCAAGGCCTTCCTCACCACTCGCGTGGCCCGGTGGATGCTCTCCGACGGCCTCGGCATCGACACCGCCTCGCGCGTCGAGTTGGCCATCGGCCTGGCGGCCCTGAGCGGGGAGGGGGACGACTCCGAGTCCTTCCCACCCTCGCGCCTGGGCCTGCACGGCAATGGCAAGACCTCCGCCGAGGTTGCCGCGGCCGTCCAGGAGCGCCTCGGGCACCTCGTCGTCGACTCCCCCGAGGAGATCGCCCACGCGGCTGAGGCTGTGCGCCGCCTGCGCGCCGAGGGCATATACGGCCCCGATGAGCGCGCCGGGCTCATGGTGCGCCTGACCACTGGCATCCACGCCGGCGGGCACGAGTTCATCTCCACGGCCCACGAGGACCAGAAGTTCGGCCTGTCGGTCCACACCGGCGCCGCCCGCGCCGCCATCGACGCGATCATCGCCGCGCCCGAGCTCGAGTTGCGCGGCCTGCACTCCCACATCGGCTCCCAGATCACCGACCCCGCGGGCTTCGAGGCCGCCGCCGAGGCGGTCCTGCGCCTGCGCCACGAGGTCGCGGCCGACACTGGCGTGCTGTGCGAGGAGATCGACCTGGGCGGCGGCCTCGGCATCGCCTACACCGGTGCCGACGCCCCCGCCCCCTCACCCGCGGCTCTCGCCCGCGCGCTGGCGGCCGTGGTGCGCCGACTGTGCGACGAGCTCGGCGACGCCGTCCCCCATGTGTCAGTGGAGCCCGGCCGCTCCATCGCTGGCCCCGCCCAGGTCACCCTCTACACGGTGACCGGCCTCAAGCGCGTCGAGCTGGGGCAGGGCACGAGCCGCCTCTACGTGAGCGTCGACGGCGGCATGAGCGACAACCTGCGCCCGGCCCTCTACGGCGCCGACTACACCGCGCTGCTGGCGGGCCGCCGCCCCGACCCCGCCGTCGGCCTCGTGCGCTCCCGCCTGGTCGGCAAGCACTGCGAGAGCGGGGACATCGTCGTTCGCGACGTCGACCTGCCCGCGGACCTCGTCATCGGCGACGTGCTCGCCGTGCCCGCCACCGGCGCCTACGGGCGCTCCATGGCCATGAACTACAACCTCTTCACCCGCCCGGGCGTGGCCTGGGTGGCGGGGGGCGAGCAGGGCTGGGTCCTGCGCCCTGAGACGGTCGAGGACCTCCTGCGCCTGGAGGGCTGAGCCCTCCGCGGGGCCGGGACCGCCGCGGGGTTGGGCCCGCCGTCGGCCCCGCCTGCCCGCCGGTCGGGACGAGCGCCGCGAGGCCGGTGCCCCTATGCTGGGCCGGACCGGCTCGTCGTCGCCCCAGGCGCCCAGCGGCCCCACCGCTCGGACGCCGCCGCGTGCTCCGCGACCCCCCGACGGCGCGCCCACCCAGCCCCGGCGCTCGCGCGCCCTGAGAACCAGGTGGTCAGACGTGACTGAGAATCCCCAGCGCCCAGCGGCGCGCGCCCTCACCGTCGGTGTCCTCGGCGCCGGCACCGTCGGAAGCCAGGTCATCCGCCTGCTCGGCGAGCAGGCCGACGACTTCGCCGCCCGCTCCGGCGCCCGTCTGGAGATCACGGGCGTCGCCGTGCGCGACGTGAACGCCCCGCGTGACACCGACATCCCCCGCGAGCTCCTCACCGACGACGCCACCGCCGTGGCCACCGGCAACGACCTCGTCATCGAGCTCATCGGCGGCATCGAGCCAGCCCGCACGCTCATCCTGGCGGCCTTCAAGGCCGGCGCCTCCGTCATCACCGGCAACAAGGCCCTCATCGCCGCCCACGGCCCCGAGCTCTACGCCGCCGCCGCGGCCGCCGGCACCGACTTCTACTACGAGGCGGCCGTCGCCGGCGCCATCCCCGTGGTCTACGCCCTGCGCGAGTCCATGGCCGGGGACCGCGTCACCAGCGTGCTCGGCATCGTCAACGGCACCACCAACTACATCCTCGACGAGATGAGCACCAAGGGCCTCGGCTTCGAGGAGGCCCTCGCGGCCGCCCAGGCCCTCGGATACGCCGAGGCGGACCCCACCGCCGATGTCGATGGCCTCGACGCCGCCGCCAAGTGCGCCATCATCGCCTCACTCGCCTTCCACACGAGGGTGGGCATCAACGACGTCGACGTCACCGGCATCCGCTCCATCACCGCCGACGACATCCGCGAGGCCCATGCCTCGGGCTGCGTCCTCAAGCTCCTGGCCGTCGCCCAGCGCCGCGAGGACGATCACGCCAACGGTGTCTCCGTGCGCGTCCACCCCGCCCTCGTCCCCGCGGACCACCCCCTGGCCGGCGTCCACGGCGCCTTCAACGCCGTGCTCGTCGAGGCGGAGTCCGCCGGCCGCCTCATGTTCTACGGGCAGGGCGCGGGCGGGGCGCCCACCGCCTCCGCCGTGCTCTCCGACGTCGTCGCCGCCGCCTTCCACCGCGTCGGCGGGGGGCAGGCGCCCCGCGAGCTCGCCTACGCCGACCTGCCGATCCTCGGCCCCGAGTCGGCGCTGACCCGCTACCAGATCCAGTTGCGCGCCGTGGACGCCCCCGGAACGCTCGCCGCGATCATGCAGGCCATGGCCGACCATGGCATCTCCATCAACTCTGTGCGCCAGGCCTCCTACGTCTCCGACGGCGTCGATCCCCTCGTCACGATCGTCACCCACCCGGCCGCCGTCCTCCACCTCGACCGGGCGGTCGATGCGCTGCGCGGCATGGAGCAGGTCCGCGAAGTCATCTCCGTCCTGCGCGTCGAGGGGGAGTGACGGTGCGCATCGCCCATGAGGAGGCGCGGGTCCGCGTCCCCGCGACCACCGCGAACATGGGGCCGGGCTTCGACTCCTTCGGCATGGCCTTCCGCTACTACGACGAGGTCAGCGTCCGCCCCATCATCGGCGCCACGAGCGTGCGCGTGGAGGGCGTGGGCCAGGGCGTCGTCCCCACCGATGACGACAACCTCGTCGTGCGGGCCCTGCGCGCCGGGCTCGAGGCCGCCGGCGCCCCCCAGGCCGGGTTCGAGATGCGCTGCGTCAACCGCATCCCCCACGGCGGGGGGCTCGGCTCCTCGGCGTGCGCCGCTGTCGCCGGCCTCATGCTCGCCCGAGGCCTGCTCTCAGACCCCCAGGCCCTGCCCCTTGACGCCGTCTTCTCCCTGGCCACGCGCTTCGAAGGGCATCCGGATAACGTCGCCCCCGCCGTCTACGGCGGCGCCACGGTGGCCTGGATCGAGGCGGACGGGACCCCCCGCTCCGCCCCCATGCCCGTGGACGGCTCCCTGCCGGTGACGATCCTCGTGCCGCCCCCGGCCACGCGCCTGTCCACCGAGGAGGCCCGCCGGGTCCTGCCGGACTCGGTGCCCCGAGCCGACGCGCTGTTCAACACCTCCCGGGCCGCGGTCCTCATGCTGGCCCTCGCCGGTCGCCCCGACCTGCTCATGGCGGGCACTGAGGACCGTCTCCACCAGGAGTACCGCCGCGACGTCCTGCCCGGCTCCATGGCCGTCATGGACTCCCTGCGCGAGCAGGGCTACCCCGCGGTCATCTCGGGGGCCGGTCCCACCGTGCTGGTCCTGGCGCGCCTGGCCGACCAGACCCGCTTCACCCTGGAGCAGCACGGCTGGCAGGTGCTGACCCCCGGCATCGACACCCAGGGCGCCCGCCTCCTGTGAGCGACCCCGCGGCCGACCGAACTCAGGCCCCCACCCCCCTCTTACCGAGACCGGTCGAAAACTGCGTCGAGACCGGTTACGCCCCGGCGCCCGGGGGAGGGGAGGAGGCCTCGCGCGGTCCCGGGCCAGGGGGAGCCGCCTCCCGCGCGGGAGAGGCCGCTGGCGCCGTCATCGTCCTCGTCCTCGGCCTGCTCCTGGGAGCGCTCGTCCTCACCGGGCGCAGCCACCACTACGTCCAGCCGCTGCTCACCCCCGCGCTCGGCCTGACCGCAGCCCTCCTCCTCGCCCTCGCGGCCTGGAGCCTCTGGGCACTGCGCGGCTCGCGACGGCGGGGCTGCGGCGCCCACCGCCCGCGGGCGGCCTCCTGGCTCCTCCTCCTGCCCGCCGTCCTGGCCGCCGCCTCACCCGCGCCGCTGGGAAGCGCCCTGCTCGCATCCACCGCCGTGGGCGGGGGAAGAGCGGCAGCCGCCCACGGCGAGGCCGGTGGCGCGGTGGCCGTCGACGCCTGGACCGGTGAGCGCATCGACCTAGCCGCGCGCGCCGCCCGGCGCGGCACGGCACTGCCCGCCCTCGACCCCGACGCGAACAACCCGCTCACCTTGGCCGAGCTCGGCCAGTACTGGGACTCGGCACGCCGCGGGGAGCTCCTCGGCGAGCGCGTGACCGTGATCGGGTTCGCCGCCCCCGATGGGGAGGGAGGCTGGGTCCTGGGCCGCTTCCAGATCATCTGCTGCGCCGCCGACGCCGTCCCCTACCAGGTGGGGCTGCGCGCCGGTGGCGGACCGGTCCCCGGCGCCGACGTCGGCGGCCTGCGCGCCGACCGCTGGTACGAGGTGGTCGGCACCGTTGTCGGGGCCGCAGGCGGGCCCGCGATCGACGTCGAGCGCCTCCGCGAGATCCCCCAGCCCAAGGAGCCCTACCTGTGAGCGCGATGGGCGCGGCGGCCGTGGCGCTGAGCGCTCCCTCCCTCCGCTCCCCGGGCCCCCAGTTGCTGATCTCGCCCGGGCTCGACGGCGCCGCGAGCTCGTGGGCGACCATCGTCGTGGCCATCACCGTCCAGGCCCTGCCCTTCCTCCTGCTGGGAGTGCTGGTCTCCGCCGCGCTCTCCGCGCTCGTTCCCGTCCGCCTGCTGCGCCGCGCCACGCCGTCCAGCCCCGCGCTCGCGGTCCCGGTGGCCGCCGGGGCCGGCGTCCTCCTGCCGGGCTGCGAGTGCGGCTCCGTGCCGGTGGCCCGCTCGCTCATCCAGCGTGGCGCGCCGCCCGCCGCGGCCCTGGCCTTCCTACTGGCCAGCCCGGCGATCAACCCCATCGTGCTCGTGTCCACCGCGGTGGCCTACCAGGGCTCGCCCGGCATGCCGATCGCCCGCCTGGTCGCCTCGCTCCTCGCCGCGGTGCTCGTCGGCTGGGCCTGGATCCTGCTCGACGACGACGCCCGCCTTGCCCTGGGCCCAGGGGGCGCCGACGATGGGGCTTGCGACCAGCACCGGCATGGGGGCGCTGGCAGGCTGGACGCCTTTAGGGCGGCGGCCGTGCACGACCTGCTGGAGGCCGGTGGCTTCCTCGTCGTCGGCGCCATGGTGGCGGGCCTGGTCAGGGTCGCGGCGCCGGGGGAGTGGTTCGCCGTTCTGGGGGAGCGGCCCTGGGCGGCCGCGCTCGTCATGGCCGGACTGGCCATCGTGCTGAGCCTGTGCTCGGAGGCCGACGCCTTCGTCGCCGCCTCCTTCACGGGAGTGCCCGCCACGGCCCAACTGGTGTTCCTCGTGGTCGGCCCCATGGTGGACCTCAAACTCATGGCCATGCAGTACGGGGCCTTCGGGCGGCGCTTCGTGGTGCGCTTCGTCCCGCTCGCGCTGGGCGCCGCCATCCTCTGCGCCCTCGCCATCGGCCCCCTCCTCCTCCCCCTCTGAGCGAGACCGGTCGAAAACACGAGCGAGACCGGTTCGGGGACGGCTGGGTGGTGTGATCGAGGCGCCACCCCTGAGTAGTTGCATTCTCAACTAACTGGGTTAGAGTCGGGGCATCACGCACAGGCGTGAAAGCCATGAAAGGACAGCGCCATGAGCAGCGCGCGGACCATCCCGGGCGCTGCGCCCGCGACAACCGCCTCCGACCGCCAGTCCCCGGCCATCCAGGTGAGCCAGGCCGCCCCCGTCGACCAGGCCGCCCCCGCGCCCCGCCACCGGATGCACTTCGGCATCTTCACCGTCGGCGAGATCGTCGCCGACCCCGCCACCGGGCGCGCGCCCAGTGAGCACCAGCGCATCAAGAACACCATTGAGATGGCCGTGGCCACCGAGCAGCTCGGCCTCGACTTCTTCGGCACCGGCGAGCATCACAACCCGCCCTTCGTCCCCTCCTCCCCGGTGACGTTGCTGGGCAATATCGCCGCGCGCACCTCCCGCCTCCTCCTGTCCACCGCCACCACCCTCATCACCACGAACGACCCCGTGCGCCTGGCCGAGGAGTACGCCTTCCTCCAGCACGTCGCCGATGGCCGCGTGGACCTCATGATGGGCCGGGGCAACACCGGCCCCGTCTACCCCTGGTTTGGCAAGGACATCCGCAAGGGCATCTCGCTGGCGGTGGAGAACTACGACCTCCTGCGCCGCCTGTGGCGCGAGACCAACGTGGACTGGGAGGGCGAGTTCCGCACGCCGCTGACCGACTTCACCTCCATGCCCCGGCCGCTCGACGGCGCAGCCCCCTTCGTATGGCACGGGTCCATCCGCTCGCCCCAGATAGCCGAGCAGGCCGCCTACTACGGCGACGGCTACTTCCACAACAACATCTTCTGGCCCCTGGACCACACCAGGCGGATGGTCGACCTCTACCGGCAGCGCTTCGAGCACTATGGCCACGGCCGGGCCGAACACGCCATCGTCGGCCTGGGCGGCCAGTTCTTCGCCGCTGAGTCCGAGGCCGCGGCGATCGAGCGCTACACCCCCTACTTCCGCTCCAGCTACGTCTACCAGGGGGCCTCCCTGGAGGACATGACGGCCCACACCCCGCTGACGGTCGGCACTCCCGAGCGGATCGTCGAGCGCTACCTCACCTATCGCGACGCCGTTGGCGACTACCAGCGCCAGGGCTTCCTCATCGACGCCGGCGGGGCCCCGCACTCCGTCGTGATGGAGCAGCTCGAGATCCTGGGCACCCGGATCGTGCCCGCCCTGCGAGCCGAGCTCGAGGGCTCCCGCCCCGACGGCGTCCCCGACGCCCCGCTCCACCCCCGCCACGAGGCCGCCCTCGCCGGCGGGAATCCCCCTGCCGAGGAGCCCTTCGGGCTCGTGAACGACTTCGACCCGCTCACGGGCAGGAGAGTGAGGATCTGACATGAGTGAGCCGTATCGCGGCGCGCGGGTGATGGGCGCGAGGCGTGCCGCTCCCGCCGGGGAGCACGGCGAGACGCCCGACGCCTACGAGCACGCGCAGATGGACCGCATCCCCCGGATCGTCGCCGTCCACGCGGGCCTGGGAGCGCCGTCGACCTCCGCGATGCTCGCCGAGCGCCTCGTGGAGGCCGCGCGCGCCGCCCTGGAGTCGCGAGCCCGGCTGGCCACCACCGAGGTCATAGCGTTGCGACCCCTGGCGGCCGACATCGCCCTGGCCGGGATCGGAGGTCCGATCAGCGGAGGGCTCCAGTCCGCCATTGACTCCCTGTCCTCAGCTGACGGCGTCGTCGCGGTCAGCCCCGTCTTCCAGGGCTCCTATACGGGCCTGTTCAAGGGCTTCTTCGACGTCATTCCCGACGGCGCCCTGCGCGACGCGCCCGTCCTGATGGGCGCCACCGCTGGCACCGCGCGGCACAGCCTCGTCACTGAGATGGCGCTGCGGCCGCTGTTCACCTACCTCAAGGCCCGCCCGACGACGCTCGCGGTCTTCGCCGCCAGCGAGGACTTCGGCGCCGCATGGGCGCAGGGCTCCGACGGCGACGGCCCCCACCGTGGGGCGCCCCTGGCCGATCGGATCGCCCGGGCGGGCGCGGAGTTCGCGGATCTCATGACGCGGCTGAGCCGCCAGGCCCCGGTGGACGCGCTGGCGGGCTTCACCCCGATGACCGACCTCCTGCCGGGGCGGTCGCGCGGCGGGGAGGCGGCGGGCGGCATCTCCTGAGCGCTCGTGCGCCCTCGAACCACGACCACGAGGGCGCGGGCCCTGGGCCCGGCCTCGCCGCGTGTTGGCGGCCGCAGTGGGGATGGTCGCCGATCCCTGCTATGCTGCGTCCAGCGGCCGAGCCATAGCGCCTCCCAGTGGCGACGCAGCCAGCCCGCCGCGAGCACTGAACCACCGGACCGAGGCATCACCCTGGCGCCGCGCAGTGCATCACCTCTCCCGTGAATGAATCCGGGTTATCCCCCTACCCGCGCGCAGCCATCGCGCGCGCCACACCATGAGGACACTCGTGACTGAGACTTCCAGCGCCCCCGCCCTGACTGCCATGCGCCTGGCCGAGCTGCAGCAGCTCGCCTCCTCAATGGGCCTCAAGGGCACCTCCCGCATGCGCAAGAGCGAGCTCATCGCCGCGATCCGTGACGCCGGCGCCCCCGCGGCGCAGGGATCGACCGCTTCCAGCGCCAAATCGACCGCTTCCAGCGCCAAGGATGGCGCGGCCCCTGCCTCCGAGCCCGCTAGCGCCCAGGCGCCGGCCTCCACTGAGGCCCCCGCGCAGGGCTCCTCCCGCCCGCGCCGTCGCCGCGCCACGGCCGCCGCCGGTGCCCCGAGCGATGTCCCCGCCTCCCTTGAGCTCGACCTGCCGACCCGCTCGGAGCGCAGTGGGGACGCCCCCGCGCAGAGCTCTGACAGCGCACTCCGCCCTCGTCGCGAGCGCGCCGACCGCGCGGAGCGCTCCGACCGGTCTGAGGAGGGCTCGCGCCGCCGTCGCCGTGCCGAGCGCGACCAGCGCCCCGCCGACGGCCCCGATTCCGCCGAGGACCATCTCGACGCCAAGGCCGCCCTCATGCGCGACCTGGCCGACGTCACCGGCACCGCCGCCGTCGAGCCCGCCGAGCGCGTCCGCCGCGAGGACCGCCCTGAGCGCGAGGGTCGCGATGGCGAGGACGAGGGCCGTCCCGGGCGCCGTCGCCGGGGCCGTAAGCGCGGCCGTGACCGCTACGACGACGAGGGTGACGGCCGCGACAGCCGCAACCAGCAGCAGGGCAGGCAGCGCGCCCCCCGCGAGGACGAGGTCCTGCTCCCGGTAGCCGGCATCCTCGACGCCTCCGACCCTAACCACGCGTACCTGCGCACCTCCGGGTACCTGCCCGGCTCGAAGGACGTCTACGTCTCGGCCGCCCAGGTCAAGGAGCACGGCCTGCGCCCGGGCGACGCCGTCTCGGGCTGGGTCCGCGAGGGCGGCGAGTCTGCTCAGTTCGGGGGCGGTCACAGCGGGCGCCAGAACCGGCGGCAGAACCGCGCGGGCCGCGTTAAGTACAACCCCCTGGTCTCCGTGGAGACGATTAACGGCATGGACCCCGAGCGAGCCAAGCGCCGCCCGGAGTTCGCCAAGTTGACCCCCCTCTACCCGCAGGAGCAGTTGCGCCTGGAGACCACGCCGAAGGCCGTCACGCCGCGCGTGATCGACCTCGTCTCCCCGATCGGGAAGGGCCAGCGCGGGCTCATCGTTTCCCCGCCCAAGGCCGGTAAGACGATCGTCCTCCAGCAGATTGCCAACGCCATCGCGGTGAACAACCCGGAGGCCCACCTCATGGTCGTGCTCGTCGACGAGCGTCCCGAGGAGGTCACCGACATGCAGCGCACGGTCAAGGGCGAGGTCATCGCCTCCACCTTCGACCGCCCGGCCTCGGACCACACGATCGTCGCTGAGTTGGCCATTGAGCGCGCCAAGCGCCTGGTGGAGCTCGGGCAGGACGTCGTCGTGCTCCTGGACTCCATCACCCGCCTGGGCCGCGCCTACAACCTCGCCGCCCCCGTCTCCGGGCGCATCCTGTCCGGTGGTGTCGACGCTGCGGCGCTCTACCCGCCCAAGCGCTTCTTCGGCGCCGCGCGCAACGTCGAGAACGGCGGGAGCCTGACGATCCTGGCCACAGCGCTGGTGGAGACCGGCTCGAAGATGGACGAGGTCATCTTCGAAGAGTTCAAGGGCACCGGCAACATGGAGCTCAAGCTCTCCCGCCAGCTCGCCGACAAGCGCATCTTCCCCGCCGTGGATGTGGCCGCCTCGGGCACGCGTCGCGAGGAGCTGCTCATCGACCCCGCTCAGCTGAAGATCATGTGGCGCTTGCGCCGCCTCTTCGCGGGCCTGGAGCAGCAGCAGGCCCTCGAACTCGTGCTCTCCAAGCTCAAGGACACCCAGTCCAACGCCGAGTTCCTCATGGTCATCTCCAAGACGACGCCGGCGGGCGCCTCCCTGGCGGACGCCGACGACGGCGAGTGACGAACTGACAGGACGCATCCCCGGCGAGGCGCGCGGGTGGGCCCCGCCGCCTCGGAATCGAGGCTGGCAGGCCCGCCCGCGCGTCAGTCCTCCAGGTAGCGTGGTCTGCCGCCCGAGGGCCAGCTCCGGGTGCTCGGCGTCACTGGCCGCCGCGTTGTGCCACCGGGGCGCGCGGCGGCATAATCACCCACGGCCTCCGGTTCACCCGCGCTGCCGTGCGGGACCCGGGACCCTCTGATTGCTGAAGGAGACACCTATGAAGCAGGGCATTCACCCCGAGTACGTGGCCACCACGGTCACCTGCACCTGTGGCAACACCTTTGAGACTCGCTCCACCGTCACCGCTGGCGAGATCCGCGCCGACGTCTGCTCCGCCTGCCACCCGTTCTACACGGGCAAGCAGAAGATCCTCGACACCGGCGGCCGTGTCGCCCGCTTCGAGGCCCGCTACGGCAAGCGCAAGAAGTAAGCATCCCGACCGACGCCGGCGCCCGGCTCCCCGCGAGCCCAGCGCCGGCGTCGTCGCATCCCGGCAATCCGCCTTCCGCCCCGAGAGGACCATGATGAGCGAGGACTTCAGCGCCGTCGAGCCGCTGCTCGCCGAGCACGCCCAGCTGGAGGTGGAGATGGCCGGTCCCGCCGCGGCCGATCCCGCCGTCATGCGGCGCCTCGGGCGGCGCTATGCCGAGCTCGGGCAGGTCGTCGCCGCGCACCGCGCCTGGGCGGATGCCCGGGCCGACCTGGATGACGCCGCCGAGCTCGCCGCCGCGGACCCCGGCTTCGCCGCCGAGATCGCCGGCGAGCTCCCCTCCCTCGAGGCTGCTGAGGCGGAGGCCGCCGACCGCCTGCGCCACGTCCTCGTTCCCCGCGACCCCGACGACGCCCGGGACGTCATCATCGAGGTCAAGGCCGGCGAGGGCGGGGAGGAATCCGCTCTGTTCGCCTCCGACCTGGCCCGCATGTACACCCGCTACGCCGAGCGGATGGGGTGGAGCGTCACCATCATGGACGCCACCGACTCCGACCTGGGCGGCTACAAGGACGTCCGCCTGGCCGTCAAGGCGCGCGGCGCCGTCGAGCCCGCCGACGGGGTTTGGGCCCGCCTGAAGTACGAGGGTGGCGTCCACAGGGTTCAGCGCGTTCCCGTCACCGAGAGCCAGGGCCGCATTCACACCTCCGCCGCCGGGGTCCTCGTCATGCCCGAGTCCGATGACCCCGGTGAGCTCGAGATCGACCCCGCCGACCTGCGCATCGACGTCTTCCGCTCGTCGGGCCCCGGCGGCCAGTCCGTGAACACCACTGATTCGGCCGTGCGCTTGACGCACCTGCCCACCGGCATCGTCGTGTCCATGCAGAACGAGAAGTCCCAGCTGCAGAACAAGGAGGCGGCGCTGAGGGTCTTGCGCTCCCGTCTGCTGGCCGAGCGCGCCGCCGCCGCTGCGGCCGAGGCCGCTGAGGCCCGCCGCTCCCAGGTGCGCACCGTGGACCGCTCCGAGCGCATCCGCACCTACAACTTCCCCGAGAACCGCATCGCCGACCACCGCACCGGCTACAAGGCCTACAACCTCGACGCCGTCCTCGACGGCGACCTGGGGCCGGTCATCGACTCGGCCATCGCCATGGACGAGGCGGAGCGCCTGGCGGCCGTCGGCGAGCAGTCGTGAACTCACTCGACCGTTACGCGCTGCGGCGGACGGTGCGTGAGGCGGGGCAGATGCTTGCGCTGGCGGGCGTCGCCTCGCCGGAGGTCGACGCCCGGCTGCTGGCCGAGCACCTGCTGGGCGGGCCGCTGCTGCTCGCCGACGGCGCCCCCGAGGGCTTCGCCGCCGCATACGCGGCGCTGGTGGAGCGTCGTGCCGCACGCGAACCGCTGCAGCGCATTCTCGGCGTCATGTGGTTCCGGGGGCTGGAGTTGGAGTGCCGACCGGGTGTGTTCATCGTGCGCCCTGAGACCGAGGTGGTGGCCGGGGCCGCCATCGAGGCCGCCCGGGCGGTGGCGTCGGAGGAGGGACGTGGCCCCGTGGTCGTGGACCTGTGCGCCGGTTCGGGGGCCATTGCCGCCGCGGTCGCGGCGGAGGTTCCCCTGGCCCGCGTGTGGGCTGTCGAGATCGATACCGCCGCCCTCGCCTTGGCGCGGGAGAACTGCGAGCGCCTGGCGCCGGGACGGGTGGAGGTTGTCGGCGGTGACGCCACCGCCCCGGCCGTGCTCGCCGAATTGGACGGGAGCGTCGACGTGGTCGTCTCCAACCCGCCGTACGTGCCCGCCGGGGAGGTGGAGGACGTCGAGACGGCCGGGTACGACCCGGACCTGGCCCTGTACGGCGAGGGAGCGGACGGCTTGCGCCTGCCGCTCGCCGTCATCGAGCGGGCCGCTGCCCTGCTGCGCCCCGGCGCCGTGCTGGTCATGGAACACGACCCCGGGCAGGGGGCCGCGCTGCGGGCCGCCGCCCTCGGTGCCGGCTTCACCGAGGCGGTCACCGGCCAGGACCTCGCCGGTCGCGACCGCTACCTACGGGCCGTCACCGAGCGAGCCTCACGGGCTTGAACCGTCCCTTCGGTGCCTCCGCCCCCGCGGTTGTTCGGCTCGGTCGCGCGGTCGATGTCCTCGCCCCGGTAGTGCTCCGCGATGCGGTCTCGCGTGAGGCGCTGGCGGAGGCAGTGGCGCTGTGCCCCCGCTCGACCTCGGTCACGCCCTCGATCTCAGACAGGGACTCCGGCGCCTCCCCGACCTTGAGCCGCGGTGGCAGGGCGGCCTGCTGCGGTTGGACACCGGTGCGCAGGGACAGGGCGTGGGCATCCGCGCTTGGGTTCAGGCCCAGGACCTTGATGCTGCCCGCCGTCGGCTTGGCCAGTCCCTCGATCCGGCTGAGAAGGGTGGTCTTCCCGGCGCCGTTGGGTCCGATGATCCCAAGGATCTCCCCGGTGCGGACCTCCAGGCTGACCGAGTCCAGGGCGATCAGGTCGCCGAAGCGCTGGGTGACGTCCTTGCAGACGGCGGCGCTCATGGCTGATCCTCGGGGGTGCGCGAGGCGGTTGACGGTGGGCACTGGTGGTGCTCGCCCGTCCTGGCGCGGTGCCCTGGTGCCCAGCCCGACAGGGGGATCGCAGTCCTGTGTCAGCGGGCGACCAGGAGTGCGAGTCAGTTTCACGTTCTCGCCCGAGTCGCCACGCCTGAGCGGATCGGCCCTGGTATCGGGGTGCCGGTGGGCCCTGGCTCACTCCGCGGCCATCGGGCAGACTTCCCGTGCAGCGGACGACGGCTGACCTGCGTGATCGACGAGTACCGTCGTCGCTACCCAGCCGAACCCTTCTGAACGGAGCTGCCACATGACCACTGTCCTGGTGATCGGATCAACCGGAAAAGTCGGACGCGTCGTCGTCGACGAGGCCCTCCAACGCGGCCACACCGTCAAGGCCCAGACCCGCAACGCCCAGCGGGCGCGCCGATCCCTGCCTGACGGCGCCGAGATCGTCGAGGCGGCGCCCGCCGACGCCGACGCGTTGCGTCCGCTCGTCGCGGACGTGGACGCCGTCATCCTCACCCACGGCGGCGACAGTGACGGCGAGAACAACTTCTACGCCGTCATCCCGGCGCTGCTGGAGGCGCTCGGGGACCGCGACACCCACATCAGCCTCATGACGGCGATGAACACAAGCCACTCCGCCGGCGCCAGCGCCAGCAACTACGAGTTCGTGGAGTGGAAGCGCCGCGCCGAGAGGCTCGTGCGCGCCTCCGGCCACCCCTACACAATCGTGCGCCCCGGCTGGTTCGACTACCAGGGTCCCGCCGACCACCAGATCGACCTGCGGCAGGGCGACCTAGTCACCGGGCAGCCCGGAGTCGACCGGCGCCACATCGCCCAGGTGCTCCTGGAGGGAGCGCTCAACCTCTCCGGCGCCCGCCGCACCGTGGAGGTCTTCAGCAGGGCCGGAGCCCCCGTCACCGACTTCGAGGCCCTGTTCGCCGCGACGCGCGCGGACGAGGCTGGCGGCCTCGACGGCGTGCTCGACACCAACAACGTGCCGCTGGCCCAGGAGCCGCAGCGTGTCCAGGACGACCTCGCCCGACGTGGCAAGTGACGCTGGATCACGCGTGTGCCGCATAAGGACATCTGGGATCGTACGCGTGACGGCGACGATGTAGACCTGTTCGAGCAGGAGTACACCGACATCGTGCGGGTCGAATAGGCACGTTGCCGGGGGGCATGTTCGACATGAACCAGACCCGTCCCTCCGACTCGGCACTGCGAGAGGAGGCGCTGACCGTCGGCTTCAGCGAGGCCGCCACGGGACAAGACCTCACCGTCCGGGAGCGCTACCCGCGGGCCGTGCGCTGAGCGTTGGCGCCGGCGCTCAGGCGGGGCTCCTCGATCCAGCCCTCGCCGACTCTCACCGGCACGACGTGCGCGCCGCCGTCGGGCATGGCCTCGGCCAGCCAGTCCAGGCCCTGCGCCTCCAGGCGGGTGGCTCCGGCGAAGGAGTCGGGCTTGCGGACGACGGCGTCGGAACGGCTGCTCATGGGGTCAAGCCAAGCACGGGTGCGTCGTGGAAGAATATCCGCAGCGCAGCGAGAGGAGACGGTGCCGTGAGCCTTGATGCGTTGGACCGGGAGCAAGGCCATATGGAATCCGATGCCTTCATCCATGACCTCCGCGAGGCCCTGGCCGCGGCGGGGGACCCGGCCCGCGCCGAGCAGCAGCGCGCCTACCTGAAGTCCGAGATGGCGATGTACGGCGTCGGCGTCCCCGTCACCCGCCGCATCGCCCAGAGGATCGCCGCCGCCCACCCAGACCTCTGGTGCGAGGCCGCCACCTGGGAGGAGGCGCTGCGCCACCTGTGGGACGGCGCCACCCACCGCGAGGAGCGCTTCGCCGTCCTGGCGATCATCCGCTCCACGCGCTCCGCGCCGCACGCCGACCGCTTGGAGTCCCTCGCGCTCTACGAGCACCTCCTGCGCACGGGGCAGTGGTGGGACCTGGTCGATGAGACCTCCCACGCTGTGGGTCTTGTCGTGCGCGCCCACCTGGCGGCGGCCGCACGCATGCGTGCCTGGGCGGTGGACCCCGACCTGTGGGTGCGACGCAGCGCGATCATCTGCCAGCTCCAGCACAAGGAGCGCACCGACTTGGGCCTCCTGACCGACGTTATCGAGGCCAACCAGGAAGACCGGGAGTTCTTCATCCGCAAGGCCATCGGCTGGGCGCTGCGCGACTACGCCCGCACCGACGGCAACTGGGTGCGTGCCTTCGTCGAGACCCACCCCGGCCTGTCCGCCCTCAGCCGCCGCGAGGCGCTCAAGCACCTGTGAGGCCGGGGGCGGCTTGTCTCTCCGGCCTGCCGAGAAGCGGGCCTGGGAGTGGCGCGGCGCCCGGGTGGTGTGGGGCCGACGGCGGGGGAGCGCCCACGTGGCGGAAGTCGCTCTCCCCGAGCGCCTCCAGCAGCGCCGGTGGCCGCTGGCAGGAGACGATGAGACCTCCGCAAAGCGCTGAGATGGGGTCGCTCAGGCCCTGGCGTCGATGAGATCGGCCAGTCGTCCGAGAACCAACTCCCGTGCCCGCTCGGCGACCCTCGGCCCGTTGAGGCCGAGGATTCCGTGGCAGGTCCCGGGAAGCAGGACCGCCTCGGTTAGAACATTCGCCTCAGTCAGGGCCCTGGCAAAAGCCAGATCCTCATCCATAAGCGGATCGCACTGGTTCACGAGGAGGAACGTCGGCGGGAACCCTGAAAGATCGGCCTCCCTGGCGGGAGCCGCATGGGGCGTCGGATCCTGATCGCCAAGATATGCTGACCATGAAGCGGTCGCGTTCGGCAGATCCCATACGGGCGTGCTGGTGGCGTTCCGCATTGAGGCCGTGTTGAGGCGGTCATCGAGAACCGGCTCAATGAGGAACACATGGTCCGGCATGGGGGCGCCGGTGTCCCGGCAACGAAGAGTCAGCCCCGCGGTCAGGTTCCCTCCGGCTGAGTCGCCGTAAGCGATCCACGTCGCCTCAGGGTATTGCGTGGTGACCCATGCCCAGGCCGCGACGCAGTCCTCGAGAGGACCTGGGAAGGCGGACTCCGGAGCGAGCCGATAGTTCGGGCTCACGACTGTGGCGCCGGTGCGCAAGGCCAGAGTGGCGTTCCACGCGTCGTCGTACTTGGCCTGACCGGAGACGAAACCGCCACCATGGATGGACAGGATGACGGCATTCGCGCCGTGCCGCGGGGCGTGAACCCTCAACTCCACCTCCTCGCCGCGGCTCGGCACAGCGAGGATCGTGCGAGTGACCCCATCGGGGACCGGGGTCTCATGATCGAGGATCGCCGCCCCGGCGGCGCGCATCGTCAGTGGATCCCAGGCGGTCTGCGGCGGAATGTCCGCCGCGGCCGTGGACACCTCAGGATCGATGAGGCGGGCGGGGTCGAGAGTCATGACGCCACCTCCTTCAGGAACGAGTCGCAGACCGCGTAGAAGCCCTCGGAGCGGTCGCGGCGCACGCAGTGCGACGCGCCGGGGACCATGGCCGTGCGAATCCTGGCGTTGCCGAGCGCCTGGACCTCCTCCAGCCTGGAAGGCCCTATGAGGACGTCGTCGCCGTCGGATGTGACCAGGAGCGTCGGCGTGACCAGGGCTGATGCCGTCTCCGCCCAGAAAGTGGCGGGGGAGACGACGCCGGTGTGGATGAAATCCCGATCCACCTGGATCTTGGCTTGCAACCATGCGCAGGACTCCTCAACGTCCCACGCCGGGTAACTCTTCCGATTCTCGGTGAGCGCCTCGTCAGGGTGATCCGCGATCCATGCCATCCGGGCAGCCAGCGTCGGCCCCTCGTCGCTGTAAGCGGTCCTCTGGCTCTCGGAGAGCCAGGCGGGATCCTCCAGCACGAGCGCGTCGACGAGATCCGGGCGGCTGGCGGCGGCGGCGGCGCAGACCGCGCCCCCCATCGAGTGGCCGATGAGAATCACCGCGGTATCGTGCTGGCGGCCCTCAAGGATGGTGATGAGATCCTTGACCATAACCCCGATCGGATCGCTCAGCTCCGCGGGGTTGAAATGGGGGGAGACGCCGTGTCCACGCGCGTCAATCGACGTGACATCGTAATGGCTCCGCCAGTGCCGGTGCGCCGCCGATAGTGATGCCGCGTTGTCGGTGACGCCGTGATTGAGGAGCAGTTGAGGCGCTCCGGCCCTGATGGTGCGGATGCGGGCGATCCCAGTTGCTTCCGTCATGCTTCGCTCCTCATGAACTCATGCTCGATGTCCTCCAGCGTCTTGCCGCGCGCCCCAGGGGTGGCCTTGAGGGCGAAGACGGCCGACGGCGCGGTCGCCGCGGCATGGATCCCGAGCGCGCCCGCTCCACCGGCGCGCGCCGGCTCCGCGTTGATCTTGGCGTTGCCGATATCCAGTGCCGCGACCTCGCGCGGGGTGATGACGGCGCCCCGATGCGGTGGGGACTGCATGAGAGCTCACTCTCCTTTGAGCTGGTTCCGGGCGAGGTCGGGGGAGCGGGATCTCGCGCGTGGCGGGCCTGCCGCTGAGACTCCGCAGGTCACCATATGGTAGCGTCGCCAACCATAGGGTGATCGATGCTGATGGTACACCCATGGCGGGCGGGGGAGAGCGGCTCGATCACGTACGGGGGAAGTCGTGCATAAGTATGAGCTT
This sequence comes from Actinomyces sp. zg328, assembly GCF_009829635.1. Taxonomy (NCBI): domain Bacteria; kingdom Bacillati; phylum Actinomycetota; class Actinomycetes; order Actinomycetales; family Actinomycetaceae; genus Actinomyces; species Actinomyces sp. zg328. Next base: position 51,560 of record NZ_VWPE01000001.1, on the reverse strand, counting down.
ATCCGTGAGGCCATCGCGGCGATGGCGGCCGAGGCGGGGCCTGGGGCCCGCCTGCCCACCGAGAAGGAGATGGCTCGACGCTTCAACGCCTCAACGATGACGGTGCGTCGCGCGCTTCAGATGCTCACGGAGAACGGCTTGCTTCGCGGGGTGCCTGGGAGGGGCACCTTCGTGGCGCGTTCCCGCGTGACCAAGGTGGCTCGCGCGTCCGCCTCGTTCACCGAGGCGCTGCGGGCCTCGGGGCGTCGAGCCAGTAGTCGGCTCGTCTCGGCGACCTTGCGACCGCCCATCGATGACGCCGAGGGCGACTTCTTCGCCGTCGGTGAGGGGGGATTCGTCGTCGAGGTGCGGCGTGTGCGCCTGGGGGACGGGATTCCCATCGGGTTCGAGTCGGCTGTCCTCAATGCGGCCATCGTCCCCGGTATTCTCGGATGCGATCTCACCGGGTCGTTGTACGAGCTGATCGAGCAGCAGTACCAGCTTCAGATCGAGCGCACCGGCATCGTCGTGTCCGCCCGGCTCCCGGAGGGGCACGAGGCGGAACTGCTTGAGGTGGAGCCCGCGGAGCCGTGCCTGCAGACGGTTGTCACCGCCCAGGTCTCAGGCGGGCAGAACCTTGAGCGCACGGTGGCGCTCTATCGCGGCGACATGTATGAGCTCGCCATCTGAGCCCGCATTCGGGACGGCTGTGACTCATTCTGGCCCCCTCGTGGTCGGTGCCCCGCGGGAGGTTGGAGCCGATGCGGGTCTTCGCCCGTGACCTTGGCGAGGCCTGGCCGCCACGGGGTCCGGCCCGTGCCGAGCAGCAGCGCGCCCACTTCAGCCCTGAACTGTGCCGTCCTGACCATGGGCCTGCGCGGCGCAGGTGACGTATTGGCATCAAATGATGGCCGAGAGCGCACGAGCGGTCCGGCGGGGGCTCGGAGGGCCGTAGGATGTTGGCACCCGTGTTCCCTGAATCGAAGGATTCCCAGAATGAGAAGGCTTCCCCGTCTTGCCGCCGGCGGCGCCGCCGCCGTCCTCTCCCTCGGCCTCATGGCCGTCCCGAGCGCCGCCGCTGAAGGCGCCAGCGGCGCCGGCGATGCCACCGGCTCCCCGAGCGCCGCGTCCCCCACGGTCAACGACTCGGGCAGCGCTGGTGCCGCTGGCGACGCTAGTGGCGCTGACAACGCTGGTAGTGCTGGTGACGCTGGTAGCGCTGGTGACGCTGGTGACGCTGGCAAGCGGGGCGATGACGACGCGAGGATCGTGTTCCCGGCCATCGCCCTGTCCGCCTCCTCCGTTGAGGTCGGCAAGACGCTTACCATCACGGTGACCGGTCTGCCCTCCGGCACCGAGTCGGAGGTCATCGCGTCCCCCGGTGACATCGCCGTCGGTAAGACAATCCACAACGCCCAGGGCGTCGGCACTGTCGACTGGAAGGTCGGCAAGGATGTGAAGCCTGGCGTCTACACGATCTCCCTGAAGGACCATCCGGACCTCACGGCGAAGGTCACCGTGACCGCCGCGAAGCCCGGCGCTGACGCCGCCCCCGGCGGCGCCCCGTCCGCGGCACCCTCGGCCTCCGCGGCGCCCTCCGCCTCGGCGGCGCCGAGCGCCTCCGCCGTTCCCAGCGCGCCTTCCGCGACCACCGCCACTCAGGCGCCGTCCGTCACCGCCGCCGCCAGCGCAGGTGCCCTGGCGCGCTCCGCCGCTGCCGGCGCCGCCGCCAGCGCGGGTGTCCCGGCGGGCTCCGCCGCCTCCCAGCCCGGTTCCCTGGCCCGCACGGGTGCTTCCACGGTCCTCGGCGTCCTCGCCATCGGGCTCGTGACGGCCGGCATCGTCCTGCGGGCGGCCTCTCGGCGCGCCTGAGCGCGGCGACGCGCTCGACCATCGCGGCTCATCCTGATCAGTCGGTGCTCGCCGGGGGGCGGGGCCAGCACGGCCCCGCCCCCCCCGGCGCCTCGGGTTGGGACGGCTGGGAGGACGATGACTCCTGGGCCGGCGTCGAGCCCCCTGACGACGCCGCGCCGGACCCCGAGGAGGCCATCGCGCCGGAGGACGCTGACGCCGTCGCCCCCACCTGGGAGGAGCGCCAGGCCGAGGTCGCCGATCTCGTCGGCCGCGGTCGGCACCCCACCACGGTCTGTTCGCCGTCCTGGACGGATGAGGACCGCCGCGTCGTCGAGGACGCCCTGACCGCCACCGGCACCGCCGAGCTCGCGGACCGCTCGGTCGACGAGCTCTCCGGGGGGCAGCGCCAACGCGTCTGGATCGCTATGGCTCTCGCACAGCACACCGATGTCCTCCTCCTTGACGAGCCCACCACCTTCCTCGACCTCACCCACCAGGTCGAGGTCCTCGACCTGCTCACCGACCTCAACCGCTTGCGCGGCACGACCGTGGTGATGGTCCTGCGCGATATCAACCTCGCCGCCCGCTACGCCGACCACCTCGTCGCCATGCGTGACGGACGGATCGCCGCCGCCCACCCAGACCTCTGGTGCGAGGCCGCCACCTGGGAGGAGGCGCTGCGCCACCTGTGGGACGGCGCCACCCACCGCGAGGAGCGCTTCGCCGTCCTGGCGATCATCCGCTCCACGCGCTCCGCGCCGCACGCCGACCGCTTGGAGTCCCTCGCGCTCTACGAGCACCTCCTGCGCACGGGGCAGTGGTGGGACCTGGTCGATGAGACCTCCCACGCTGTGGGTCTTGTCGTGCGCGCCCACCTGGCGGCGGCCGCACGCATGCGTGCCTGGGCGGTGGACCCCGACCTGTGGGTGCGACGCAGCGCGATCATCTGCCAGCTCCAGCACAAGGAGCGCACCGACTTGGGCCTCCTGACCGACGTTATCGAGGCCAACGAGGAGGACTCGGAGTTCTTCATCCGCAAGGCCATCGGCTGGGCGCTGCGCGACTACGCCCGCACCGACGGCGACTGGGTGCGTGCCTTCGTCGAGACCCACCCCGGCCTGTCCGCCCTCAGCCGCCGCGAGGCGCTCAAGCACCTGTGAGATGGGCGGCCGGCTGCTTCTGCCTCCCGGGGCGCGCTGACCGGCTCGCTGATGACCTGGGACTCCGGGATGACCGTGCCCGCTTGATGGGCACACCCGTCGACCTGGTGATTGTGGAATCGATGCGGAACCCGTACGTCACCGAGGCTGCTCTTGCGACGGCGGAGGAGCTGTATGCTGCCTGAGACCCCCGCGCACCTGTGGGATGCCCAGCACGCCGCTCGGGATGCGGTGCTAAGGCCTACTTGAACGTCACCTCGTGGCTCTCGGTGTACTCGATGGCCGTCTGGTCGCCCGAGACGGCGATACCGCGGCCACGCTCGTAGACCATGGTCGTACCGTGCTCCGGCAGTTCGCTGCCCTGCCCCCTGCGCAGAATGATGATCCATCCGTCAACCGAGGTCTTCCCCATGTCGGAGTTGTCAAAGACCGCCAGGCCCTGGGACGGAAGAAGCTTCTCCTCAAGACTGCTGTACCTCATCTGGAAGGTCTCGTCCCCCGGGCCGGCTTCCAGGCGGATGTTGAGATCGTCGCCGCCGAAGGCCTCATACGCCGAGTCATCCTCGAAGTCCATCGTGCAGTGGACGAGGGAGACCGTGTCCTCCTCCTGGATCTTGCCGATCTGTCCCGGCGCCCCCCGGACGGCTGACGTGTCGTAGTCCGGGATGATCTTGTCGCAGGTGACGGTGCGGTGCGCGGCGGAGTCCCTGAAGACGATGGGGTCGATGTCCCGCGCGCCCAGGGCCGCTGCGGCAGAGGCCTGCGCATCAGCGGTGCTCGCTGCCACGGGGATGGTGCCACCGCAGGCGCCGAGGCTGAGAACCAAGCCAGCAGTGGCAGTGACGGACAGGAGGGAAGGGAGCGGGCGCATAGGCGTCTCCGGAGTAGTAGGTGGCGGGCCGACTGGCTCCTTAAGTGTGGACGGCCCCGGCCAGGCGTGCCATGGGGTGACTTCCCGGGGGAGGACTCCCCGGGCGCGGTCGAGGTGGGCGCGTGACCTCCTCGCGCGGTCTGGGCGGCAGCGCCGTGCCCGGCCCTGGGGGCGGGTGGGTGCCGGTAGGCTAGGGCCAGAATGAACGCGATGGACTCCCTCTTCGGCTCCCTGCCCATGCCCGGCCAGAAGGGCGGCGCCACGCCCCCCGTCGAGGCCGCCCTGCCGGCCCTCGCCCCGGCCTCCTTCGACGCCGACGACGGCTGGGCCGACTCCCTGCTCGACACCGAGGCCCCTGCCGAGTCCGGATACGAGTCCGACGACGAGCTCCCCTCCGCCGAGGAACGCGACTCCGTTGCCGACACCTGGGAGGAACGCCAGGCCGAGACCGCCGCCCTCGTCGCACGCGCCCAGGCCAGGGCTGCCGCCCTGCGCGCCGCCCAGGCAGGAGCGCCCGACCCAGGGCCTGCGGGAGGCGGCGTCGGCCGGGAACGGGGCCTCGCCGTCGGCGACCCCACCGCACTCACTCGCGGCCTCAACGGGCCCCAGGCCGCGGCCGTCACCCACGCCGGCGCCCCCCTGCTCATCATCGCCGGCGCCGGGAGCGGCAAGACCCGCGTCCTGACCCACCGCATCGCCCACCTGCTGGCCACCGGCCGGGCCCATCCCGGCGAGATCCTCGCGATCACCTTCACCAACAAGGCCGCCGCGGAGATGCGCGAGCGGGTCACCGGGCTCGTCGGGCCCGCCGGGGGGCGCATGTGGGTCTCCACCTTCCACTCCGCCTGCGTGCGCATCCTGCGCCGTGAGCACGAGGCCGCCGGCCTGCGCTCCACCTTCTCCATCTACGACGCCGCCGACTCCACGCGGATGGTCACCCTGATCGTGCGCGAGCTCGGCATCGACCCCAAGCGATTCACCCCCAAGGCCTTCGCCCACCGCATCTCCGACCTCAAGAACGAGCTCGTCACCCCCGTCGAGTTCGCGGAGAAGGCGGTGACCACCAACCCCTTCGAGCGCCACCTCGCCGAGGTCTACACCGCCTACGCCTCGCGCATGGCCTCCGCCAACGCCCTGGACTTCGACGACCTCATCATGCGCGCGGTCCAACTGCTCCAGGCCAAGCCCGCGGTGGCCGAGATGTACCGGCGCCGATTCCGCCACATCCTCGTTGACGAGTACCAGGACACCAACCACGCCCAGTACATCCTCGTGCGCGAGCTTGTCGGCGGCCTCGGCACCTCCGGGGAGGGAACCGCGCTTCCCCCGGCCGAGCTGACCGTCGTGGGGGACTCCGACCAGTCCATCTACGCCTTCCGCGGCGCCACCATCCGCAATATCGAGGAGTTCGAGCAGGACTACCCGTCCGCCCGCACCATTCTACTGGAGCAGAACTACCGCTCCACCCAGAACATCCTCGACGCCGCCAACGCCGTCATCTCGCGCAACACCGGGCGCCGCCCCAAGAACCTCTTCACCGACTCCGGCCCCGGAGCCCCCATCACCGGCTACGTGGCCGACTCCGAGCACGACGAGGCCCGCTGGATCTCCACCGAGATCGACCGCCTCGCCGACGAGCACGGGGTGAGGCCCCGGGACATAGCGGTCTTCTACCGCACCAACGCCCAGTCCCGCGCCCTGGAGGAGGTCTTCATCCGCGCCGGCCAGCCCTACAAGGTCATCGGGGGCACCCGCTTCTACGAGCGGCGCGAGATCAAGGACGCCATCGCCTACCTGCGCGCCGTGGACAACCCCGATGACGACGTCTCCCTGCGCCGCATCCTCAACGTCCCCAAGCGCGGACTGGGGGAGAAGGCCGAGGCTGCCCTCGCCGAGCACGGCGCCCGCCACCGCGTGTCCTTCTCCGACGCCATCGCCGACGCCGCCGGGGCGCCCCGCTCGGGCCTGACCGAGCCCGAGGCGCAGGGGGCCCCGCGGGTCGAGGGCCTGGCCACCCGCGCCCGAGCCCAGGTCACCCGGTTCCACGAGCTCCTTGAGGGCCTGCGCCATCAGCAGGCCTCGGGCGACGGGGTCGCGGACATCCTCGACTCCGCCCTCGACGCCTCCGGATATCTCGCAGAGCTGCGCGCCTCCGATGATCCCCAGGATGCCACCCGCGTGGAGAACCTCGCCGAACTCCACTCCGTGGCCGCCGATTTCCAGGCCGCCAACCCCGAGGGGAGTCTCGCCGACTTCCTGGAGCGCGTCAGCCTCGTCGCCGACTCCGATCAGCTCCCCTCCGCCGAGGGCGCCGTCGGCGAGGAGGCCGCGGCGCAGGCCCATGAGGCCGCCGAGCAGGGCCAGATCACCCTCATGACCGTCCATACCGCGAAGGGCCTGGAGTTCCCGGTCGTCTTCGTCACCGGCATGGAGGATGGCACTTTTCCTCACTCCCGGGCCCTGGCCGAGGACTCCGAGCTCGCCGAGGAGCGGCGCCTGGCCTATGTGGCGCTCACCCGCGCGCGTGAGCGGCTCTACGTCACCCGCGCCGCCGTGCGCTCCGCCTGGGGGCAGGCCACTGCCATGCCCGCCTCCCGCTTCCTCGATGACATCCCGCCCGAGACCATGGACTGGAAGCGCCTGGCTTCCTCCATGGACGCCCTGCGCGGGGGCGGCACCGGCTGGGGGAGCGGTTGGGGCGATGATGGGGGTGGTCGCAGGGGCTCCCGCTCCCGAGGCTCCTGGCACTTCGACGACGACGATTTCGCTCCCCCGATCGGCGCCCGCCCCGCGCGCACCGGCAAGATCGGGCGCGTGGAGACCGCCAAGGACCGGGCCGCCAAGCGCGCCGCCGCGAAGAAGGGATCCGCCCCGGTCCGCCTGGATGGCAGCGGGCGGTCCACGGGCAACGGGGGAGAGGAGGAGCTCCCCGCGGCCGTCCAGGGCCTGCGAGAGGGAGACGCCGTGCGCCACGACACCTACGGCGTCGGCACCGTGATCGCCCTGGAGGGACATGGCCGCTCGAAGGTCGCCCGCGTGGAGTTCACCATCGACGGCGCCCGCGCCGTCAAGCGCCTCATGCTGCGCCTAGCGCCCCTGGCCAAGGCCTGATCGGATCCCCATCCCGCCTCGGGGGCGCCTCCGCGGCTCCCACTGGCCGGCAGCGACCGCGCCTGGCGCGCCTAGGTCAGGCTCCCCCACACGCCGGGCTCGCTAGGAGCGAGGACAGATCCCAGGCCGGCGGTGGCGAATGCCGCCCGTGTGCGCTCAGGACCCTGCGTGAAGTGCGCCCACTGCGTCTGGTGCGCCACGACGACGCGCCGGGCCGACAGCACTCGCGCCGCCGTCGCCGCCTGGTCAGCCGTCATGGACAAGGGGCGGCCCGCGAACTTGGCTGGGACGCTCGCCCGGCCCGCGTGGAGCACCGCGTAGTCCATCGGGCCGAAGCGCTCAGCCACCGCTGTCACCCCATCCAGCGAGGTGGTGTCACCGCTGAGGAACATCTGCTCCGCGCGCGCCTGGAGCACGAAGCCGATGACCTCGCAGTTGACGAAGCCCCGTGAATCCCGTTCACCGTCCGCCGGGCCATGAACGGCCTCGACGGCGTGGATCGTGAGTTCACCGAGGCTGAGGCTCTCGCCCGCGGCCAGGCCCCGAGCCGCGCCGCCCATCCGCCGTCTTGCTCACAGCGCGGCAGCGAGCCTGGCGACGGCGTCTCCCGCGCTCCCGCGGCGGGCGCCACGCCAGCCGGTGCCCGCCCACAGGGAGATCCTCTGCATGTCACCCGCCCTGGCGGCGGCCGCGCGCAGGGGCAGCGTCAGGCGGTTGACCGCCGGATAAGCGCTGGGAGCATGAGGATGCCGCAGCGCGAATCCGTTGCGCAACGAGCGTGCCGGCCGCCCGCTGAACGCTCGTGTCACGATCGTGCGCGTGAAGCCCGGGTCCGCCAGGGCGCGGCGATACGTCTCAGGGGTCCCCGCCTCGTCGGCTCGCAGCAGCAGCGTGCCGACGGCGACCATCTGGGCCCCGGCAGCAAGAATCGCCCGGACGTCCTCGCCGCCGCCGACTCCACCGGTACCGATGACGGGCAACGTGGTCGCCCCGCGCACCTCCTGAACCACATCCGCCGTGGCCTGGCCACCGATCGTCCGAGAAGGGTCAAAGGTGGCGCTGTGACCACCAGCCCGCGGCCCCTGGACCACCAGCCCATCCGCCCCGGCCTCGGCAGCGGCCACGGCTTCCCGCGCCGGCCAGCGCCACGGTGGAGGGCCCGCCCGCCATCGGCGCGGCAGCGAGAGGGAGCGACGAGGCCAGCAGCGGGGTGGTCGCCATGGTGTCTCCTAGGAACGATGGACAGGAACCGCCTGTCAGGCTAGGAGAGCCTCGCGCCCGAGGGAAGTGCCTGTCAGGCATGATCTATGCTTCAGCGGCATGGACGTGGAGATACGGCACCTGCGCGCCTTCATCGCCGCGGCTCAGGCGCGGCGGATGTCGGGCTCGAGGAAGATCGTGGCGCTCAGGCCCGGCAGCGCCTCGCGCACCCGCGCCTCGGCGGCGTTGATCGACTCGGCGATCGCCGCGCCCGTGGCCCCGGTGGGCACGGCCACCTTGGCCGCCACGAGGAGGGTCTCGGGTCCGGTGTGGATGGTGCGCAGGTAGACCACGGATTCCAGGGCCCCGCCCGGGATCGCCGCGAGGATGGCGTCACGGTGCTCGGGGGCCGCCGCCTCCCCCAGCAGCAGGGAGGACATCTCGAAGGCCAGGAACAGGGCGATGACGACGAGCAGTAGGCCGATGGATGCCGATCCGATGGCGTCCCACCGGCCGTCACCGGTTAGCAGGGTCATCGACACGCCCCCCAGGGCGAGGACGAGCCCGACCAGGGCGCCGATGTCCTCCAGGAGGACCAGGGGGATCTCCGGGGACCGGGAATCGCGGATGTAGCTGAGCAGGCCGCGGCTCCCGCGGGCGGCGCGCGCCTCGCGCAGCGCGGTTCGCAGGCTGAAGCCCTCCAAGCCGATCGACACCACGAGGACGGCCACCGGCACCCAGTGCCAGGAGTCGATGGCGCGCGGGTGGCTGAACTTCTCCCAGGCCTCGTACAGGGCGAACAGGCCGCCCAGGGTGAACAGGACGATCGAGACGATGAACGCCGCGAGGTAGCGGGAGCTCCCGTAGCCGAACTGGTGCTGCTCATCGGCCTGCCGCCTGGCCCGCTTGCCGCCGAGGAGGAGGATCGCCTGATTGCCGGAGTCCGCCAGGGAGTGGACCGACTCGGCGAGCATCGACGATGAGCCGGTGAGCAGCCAGGCGACGGCCTTCGTGACGGCGATGCCGACGTTGGCGGCCAGCGCCGCGATGATCGCCTTGCCGCCAGAATGGTCGTGGGCCATGGGTCCTCCTTGGATCGAGTGGGCGCGCCGCCGAGCGCGCATCACGGCGACGCTACCGCGAGCGAGGGCCGGCATCGCCGTCATCTCACGTGAAAGTGGTCGCCATCAGCATGAACATCGGATATCTGTTGAGTTGAAGATCACAGATGGGGCGTTCGCAAGGTGGCGGAAGCCGCTCTGCGACCGATCTACTGTTACCTGGGTCATAGCCATTGATGTCTGTGGCCGATGCGCGGGCGTCCGCAGCCCGCCACCGATGAGGTTCAAGGAGGAGGCTCATATGACGAGCTCGCTACCCCGTCGCCGATTCATCCAGGGCTCCGCCCTGGCGGCGGCCGGCGTCGCCGTCGCGGCCTGCGGCAAAGGAGCCGGCGCCAGCACTGAGATCACCGGGAACGGGCCGATCACCTGGGTCCAGGGCAAGGACAACTCCGGGGGGATGGTCAAGAAGCGGATCGACCAGTGGAACACTGAGAACCCGGGTGAGGAGGTCACCCTCATCGAGCTCTCCTCCGAGGCGGACCAGCAGCGCCAGTCCATGATCAACAACGCCCAGACGAAGTCCGACGCCTACGACGTCATCTCCGTGGACCTCGTGTGGATCGCCGAGTTCGCCGCCCACCGCTGGATCATCGAGCTGCCTCAGGAGCGGCTCGCCAGCCCCGATGTCATCGAGTCGGTGTGGGACACCGGGATCTACCGGGACAAGCTCTTCGCGATGCCCTTCGCCACCGACTCCTCGATGATGTACTACCGCAAGGACTTCCTCGCCGAGGCCGGGATCCAGGAGCCTCCCAAGGACTGGGAGGGGATCAAGGGGGCGATCGACGCCGTGCGCGCGCTGCCCGGGCACTCGTCCATCGGGGGCTTCGGCGGCCAGTACGCCAAGTACGAGGGCCTGACCTGCTGCGCATCGGAGTTCATCAACACCGCCGGGGGCTCCTTCTACGACGACCAGGGGGAGGTCGCGATCAACTCCCCCGAGGCCGTCGCCGGGCTCCAGAACCTCATGGACGCCTTCGCCGGCCGCTACATCCCCAAGGAGTCCCTGGAGTGGAAGGAGGAGGACGGCCGCAACGCCTTCGAGTCCGGCGATCTCCTCTTCTACCGGCAGTGGTCCTACCAGTACAAGAACGACATGGAGTCCCTGGGTGAGGACAAGTTCGCCGTCGCGCCCCTGCCGATGATCGACGGCAAGAAGTTCGTGCCGACCCTCGGTGGACACAACTGCGCGATCTCCGCCTACTCGAGGAACAAGGCCACCGCGCTGAGATTCATCCAGTGGTTCACCTCCCTGGACTCCGAGCGCTACGCGCTGGAGACCCAGACGCTGGCGCCAATCGTCGGCTCCCTCTACGAGGACCCCGCGCAACTGGAGTCCTTCCCCTTCCTGCCCACGCTCAGGGAGTCCCTCGACTCCGCCAGAAGCCGCCCCAAGGCCGTCTACTACGGCGATGTCACCGCCGCCATCCAGGACGCCCTCTACCCGGCGATCACTGGGGCCACCACCGCGCAGGCCGCGATCTCCGGTCTGGAGGCGACGCTCAAGAGCCTGGCCTGAGCGCCCGGCGGCGATCCACTAGTCGTACCAAAGAAGGAAACGAGAAGAGCCTATGAGCACGGACATGCGGGCGGCGCTCAAGCACCGCTCCCAGGCGAGCCGGGCGCAATCGCGCCTCGCCTGGCTCCTCATCACCCCGACGATCCTCGTCCTGGGCGTCGTCATCGTCATCCCCGTCATCCAATCCCTGTACCAGTCCTTCTTCGCCCCGCCCGAACTGAACAAGTCGACGGGCTTCTTCGATGAGGCCGAGCGCTTTGTCGGGTTCGAGAACTACACCCGGATCTTTTCCGGCTCCGGGGATCGATTCTGGAACGCGGTCTACAACACCACCCTGTTCGGGGTCGTCACCGTCGTCCTGGAGACCCTCCTGGGCGTCGCCATGGCGATCATCATGCACAGGGCCATGAGGGGACGCGGCATCGTGCGCGCCGCGATCCTCGTGCCCTGGGCCATCCCGACCGCCGTGTCCTCCATCCTGTGGGCCTGGATCTTCAACCAGAACGGCGTGGCCAACGCCGTCCTCGGCCACCACATCATGTGGGCGTCCGGCAACCTGACCGCGAAGATGGCCATCATCATCACCGACGTGTGGAAGACCGCCCCCTACATCGGGCTGCTCACGCTCGCCGGCCTCCAGGTCATCCCCGACGAGGTCTACGAGGCCGCCAAGATCGACGGCGCCACCACCTGGCAGCGCTTCACCCGCATCACACTGCCGCTGGTCAAGCCCGCCCTGGCCGTGGCCGTCCTCTTCCGTGCGCTGGACGCCCTGAGGATGTTCGACCTCCCCTACATTCTCATCGGGCCGCGCAAGGCGAGCGTGGAGACCATCTCGATGCTCGTCCAGGACGAGGCCTCCAACCTGCGCTACGGCTCGGGGGCGGTGTACGCGCTCTTCCTGTTCCTCTACGTCTTCGTCTTCGCCCTCGCCTTCACCAGGATCACCCACGCCGACCTGGGCACGGGGCCGGAGAAGAGGCGCAGGAGGAAGAGGAGCGATGGGAGGCTCCCGGCCTCGGCCTTCCTGCCCAAGCGCCCCGCATCCGCCTCGGCCGACAGGAGTGACTCATGAGCGCCTCAGCAACACCGACGCACGCGATCGAGCGGCCGAGCAAGAAGCACTCCTGGGGCGAGATCGCCTCTACCTTCGGCATCGTCCTCATCGTCATCTACTGCCTGGCGCCCTTCTACTGGATGCTCGTCTCCTCCCTGCGCCCGGACACCGAGGTCTTCGACAACTCCTGGTGGCCCGCCCACCCCTCCCTGGAGAACTACGAATCGGTCTTCTCCTCGGGGAACTACTTCGGGCAGGGCCTGCTCAACTCGCTTATCGTGTCCGTCGTCGTCACGATCGTCGCGCTGGCCGTGGCCACGTTCACGTCCTACGCCCTGGCCCGCCTGGACTTCCGGGGCAAGGGGGTGCTCCTCATCGTCGTGCTGGCGACCTCCATGTTCCCCCTCGTGGCGATCATGGTGCCGCTGCTGAAGAACTTCACCGACTGGGGCTGGATCAACACCTATCAGGCGATGATCGTCCCCGACCTGTCCTTCTCACTGCCCCTGGCGGTGTGGAACCTGACGAGCTTCTTCCGCCAGATGCCGATCGAGCTCGAGCAGTCCGCCATGGTGGACGGCTGCACCCCCGGCCAGGCCTTCCGCAAGGTCATCCTGCCGATCGCGGCCCCCGGCATCTTCACCACCGCGATCATCATCTTCATCGGCGCGTGGAACGAGTTCCTCGTGGCCGTGACGATGATCAACAAGCCGACCATGCAGCCCGCCACGGTACTGCTGTCCAAGTTCACCGGTGACTCGCAGTTCAACACACCCTTCGGCTCCCAGATGGCCGCCGGGGTCATCATGACGATCCCGCTGATCATCATGGTGCTGCTCTTCCAGCGCCGCATCGTCGCCGGCCTGGCCGCGGGCGGCCTCAAGCAGTGAGCGAGCGGCCCCGGCCAGGACGGCGCCCGGCCCGCCCGTCGGGGGAGGCGGGCCGGACGGCCATCTAGGGCCACCGCTCGCGCCCCGGGTCCGGCGGCTCTCGACGGCGCCGCCCCGCGGCGCTGCCGGGGTCCTCAGTGGCGCGGTGCGAAAGTGGAGTCGTCGAGGGAGCGGATGATGCGCGCGGGATTGCCCACCGCCAGTGAGTAGGGCGGAAGGTCCCTGGTGACGACGGCTCCGGCCCCCACCACGCAGCCCTCGCCGATCGTCACGCCCGGGCAGACGATGACGCCGCCGCCCAGCCACGTGTTGTCCCCGATGGTGATCGGGTCAGCCGACTCCAGGCCCGCCCTGCGGGCCGTCGGCTCCAAGGGGTGGACCGGGGTGAGCAGTTGGACGCCCGGGCCGATCTGGCAATGCGCGCCGATGCGGATCTCGGCGACGTCGAGGGCCACGAGCCCGTAGTTCACGAAGGTCCCCTCGCCGACCGTGATCCGATCGCCGTAGTCCACGCGCACCGGCGGCAGCAGCTTGCAGCCGGGGCCCAGGTGCGGGATCGCCGCGCGCAGGTGCTCCTCGGCCCCCGGCTCGCCGAGGTTGAAGGCCTCCTCGTAGAGGTGGAGGGCGCGGCGCGCGGCCGCGGAGATGCGGGAGTTCTCCGGATCATCGGCCACGTACCAGTCCCCGGCGATCATGCGCTCGCGGTTGGAGCGCTCGTCCCCGGCGAAGAAGGGTGCGGCCTCGGGGAAGCGCTCGGAAGCGCCGGCGTGGTCGGGGGCGCCGTTCGGCGTGGTGCTCTGAGTGCCCGGCATGGGTCTAAGCCTAGCGAGCGGCGGCCCGATCCCGCATGGGACCAAGCCGCCGCCCCTGGGACGGGAAGGCGCTACTGCTTCCAGGTGAGCACCACTCGGCGGTTGGCGGCCTTGCCCTCCTCGGAGACCGAGCCGTCCTCCTTGGTCTCCGAGGCCACTGGCTCCGTCTCGCCCTTTCCGGACGCCGTCACCTTGAGCCCCGGGGACTTCGAGATGAGGTAGTCGGCCACCGCCCGGGCGCGCTTCTCCGACAGCGCCTGGTTGTACGCGTCGTCGGCCACGGAGTCCGTGTGCCCCACCACGGTCACCTCTGCCGGGGCCGTGCCCGCCCAGCCGGTGACGATCGAGTCGAGGACCTGGGTGGCGCGCGTGGTGAGCGTCGCGGAGTCGACGTCGAAGGTGACGTCGTTGGACAGCGTCGCCGTCGTCGTACCACCGACCTTGCTCGTGCTCACCGCGCCATCAGCGCTGGCCACCGGGGCGATGATGTCCAGCACCGGCAGGGCGAGGTCGAGTACCGGGGCGGCGATGTGCGTGACGGTCGATGCGGTCTCCGGGGGCGCCGCCTGGGTCAGCGAGGGCAGGGTCGAGGCCTTGGGCGAGTACCTCGAGGAGTCGTCGGCCCTCGGGGTGGGGGTGGCCGCGCTCGCGGCGCCCCCGAGCGCCAGTGCCCCCGCGAGGGCGACGGCGCAGGCCGCCGCGCGCAGTGATGTCCGACGGGCCGGGGCGCTCATCGCGTTACCTTCACGTTGCTGAAGGTCCCGGCTCCCGGGATCGACACATCCACCGTGCTCACGCCCTCGGGGAGAGCCGCGAAGGAGGTCTGGAAGACCAGCGTCCGCCCCTCGCTGACGAATGCCGGGCTGAGATTCCCCGAGCACAGGCAGCCCCCGGAGGTGTCATAGGCGGTGCGGTAAACCTTCTGATTCGTGGTGTCGGTGATGTAGACCCCATCGGTGTTATCGCTCTTCCCCCAGTTCTCGGACTTGTGGCCAGCGGAGTCGATGGGGTATTTCCTCTCGCCGTCGGAGAAGAAATCAGAGACCTGCCAGCGGCTGCTCCCGCCCTTGCCGTTGTTCGTCGCGGAGAAGACCACGGTGGTGACGGAGCCACTGACGGTCACGGCATTGAGGGTGACGGTCAGCGGAGTGCCCTGGTCCGAGGTGGCGCGCGTGTCAAGCGAGGGCAGCTCGGTGGAGACGTCGATGGGCTTTTTCGCGCCGACGTTCGCCGCGGTGAGATCGAGGAGCTGGGCGACGGCCGGGTCCACGGGCTGCGCCTGGGCGGCGGTATCGGAGACGACGTCTTCCTTGCCGCCGATGCCGCAGGCCCCCAGGCCAGCAGCGGCGAGCGCGGTGACGAGGACGACGCCGACGAGGGCGCGGCGGTGCCGCCCGGCAGCGGGACGGGACCCGGCCGCCGGGTCGCTGCTGGGCGCGGGCTGGTCGATGCGATTCATGGTTCCTCCTCTGGGGCGCGGCGCGCAGTGATTCTCGGCGAATCGTGCTTTCTTCCTGTCTTCGCTCCTGCGCTGATGCCTTGAGACTAGGAGGGTGGGAGCGGGCCGGAAATGGGAAGGACGCTCCCGTTCCCCGGGCAGTGCCCAACTCCATGGGCACTGCCCATCCGCTCCCCGTGGAGCCGTCCGGTGGCCCCGGGATCGACTGCGAGCGGGGAGCGGCGCGACGCCCGTGCCGGCCCGCTCAGAGCTCGCCGGCGATGCGCGCGCGCAGGACGAGCACCGCCGCGCCGCGGGCCCACTGGGCGCGGTCGTGCTCGCGCACGACGACGTCCAGGGGCGCGGCACCGGGGCGGCGCACCGCGGCGATCCCGAGCATGACCTGGTCCTCGAACAGGGAGGCGACGCCGGAGCGCTCGCCCGCGACGATGACCGTCTCGGGCAGGGTGAAGGCCGCGGTGATGCCGATGAAGCGGCCCAGGCGGAGCGCGAAGGAGGCGCACACGTCCATGGCGTCACCGTCGCCGTCCTCGGCCAGGGACAGGATGCGGGCGGCGCGCGCGCCCCGGTCGGGGCTCCGGTGGCGACCGGCCGCCAGGCGCTGGGACCAGGCGCGCTCGAGGGCGGCGTCGGTCAGGCAGGCCATGGCGGGCGAGGAGACCGGGGGGTGAGCGCCGTCGGGCACGGGCACCATGCCCGCCAGGCCGAGCTGGGCGTCGGGCGAGGAGATGACCGAGCCGCCCACGACGAGCCCGTGGCCGATGCCGGCGCCCACGGTCACGAGGCTGAAGCGCTCGTGCTCGCGCCCGGCGCCGAACCACAACTCCTGCTCCGTCATCGCGGCCAGGTCGTTGCCGACGAGCGTGGGGATCCCGGTGGCGGCCTCCACCGCCTCGGCCAGGCGCACGCCGTGCCAGCCGAGGAAGACCGCCTCGTCGACGGTGCGCCCGTCACGGCTCGAGCCGCCCAGCGTCAGGCCCAGCCCCGTCACGGGCGCCCCGTCCTGGGCGAGGCGCGAGCGCAGGTCGCCGACGGCTCGCGCCAGCAGCGCCACGACGGCCTCGGGGGCGTGGTCAGTGACCTCGAGCCGGGTGGAGGCCAGCACCGTCAGCCTGAGGTCGGTGAGCACGGCGGTGAGGTGGCGGCCGGACAGGGTGACGCCCACGAGCCGCTCGGCGCCGGCGTCGACCTCGAGGTGCGACTGCGGACGGCCGGTGGCGCTGACCTGCTCGGCCGTGGCCAGCAGCGTGCCGGACTCCAGCATGGGGGAGGTCAGGCGCGTGATCGACCCCGCGGAGATCCCGACGCGCCCCATGAGGCTGGCGCGCGACATGCGCCCGTGGCGCAGGAGCTCGAGCGCGATGCGCCGCTGCGTGACGCTCAGGCCCGACCACGCGCCGGGGGCGGTGGGCACGGCGGCGCGGGCCCCTGTGGGCGCGCCGGGGGCGGCGCCTGCGGGCGGAGGGTGCGCGCGGTCGCGGGGGGTCACGGCCCCATCCTGCCCCATGCGGCCGCCAGGCGCCGGGGCTTGCGCCCACGTTTATTCCAGAGCAAAATAATCACGGATGCGTCACGGCCCCCGGCCACGCATCCGGCACCCACTCCTCAGCAATGACGCACGGAAGGTCCCTCCATGACAGCACTGAGCAGACGCTCCTTCCTCGCCACCGCGGCGGGGGCGGCGGCGCTCACGGCAGCGGGCGGCGCGCTCGCGGGCTGCTCGTCCGGCGACGACGGCAAAGTCCACCTCGAGCTCTTCCAGTTCAAGAGCGAGGCGATCGCCCTCTTCGACACGATCTGCGCCGACTTCAACGCCGCCAACCCCGACGTCGTCGTCACCCAGAACTTCCAGGCCGACAACATCACCGCCCTGCGCGCGCGACTGGTCAAGGGCTCAATCCCCGACCTCATCACCATCAACGGCGACTACTCCTACGGCGCGCTCGCCCGCACCGGCATCTTCGCCGACTTCACCGACTCCGGCCTGCTCGACGGCGTCAACCCCACGATGGCTGGCATCCTCAACACCCTGGGCACCGGCGCCGAGGGCCAGACCAACGGCCTCGCCTTCGCCGACAACGGCTCCGGCATCATCTACAACAAGGACGTCTTCGAGTCCGCCGGCGTCGAGCCACCCACCACGTGGGCTGAGCTCATCGAGGTCTGCCAGACGCTCCAGGCGCAGGGCATCAACCCCTTCTACTGGGCCACCAAGGACAGCTGGACGGGGGCGCCCGCCTTCTCCTCCCTGTCCGGCTCCTTCCTCACCGACGGCGTCGCCGCCTGGTACGGCAGGCGCCGCGTCATCGACGGACGCACGTCCTTTCGCGAGCTGAGCCCCGTCTTCGAGAAGATGCTCCAGGCCTACCAGTACGGCAACGACGACAAGGCCGCCCTGGGCTACAACGACGGCAACCAGGGCTTCGCCCAGGGCAAGGGCGCCATGTACTGGCACGGCACCTACGCCATTCCCGCGATCCGCTCCTACAACCCGGACATCAACCTCGGCACCTTCGCCACCCCCGCCGACGACAAGGCCGACACCAAGGTCGTCTCCGGCGTCGACGTCGCCTTCACCATGGGCAAGGACCCCGCCCACCCCGAGGAGAACCAGCGCTTCCTGAAGCACATCATGAGCGAGGCCAACATGTCCGCCTACTGCGCCCAGCAGACCGCCTACCCCACGCTCACCACCCTCAGGGCCGACGACCCCGCGCTTGAGGGCCTCCAGCCCTACGTCGACGACGAGCGCCTGGCCACCTACTCCGACCACAACTTCCCGCAGGCGATCACGCTCAACGCCTACCTCCAGCAGTACCTCTTCAACGGCGACCTCGAGGCCCTCATCCAGACCCTCGACACCCAGTGGGACAAGGTCGTCACGCGCATCAACGAGACATCCTGAGGCGGAACCATGACAGCACGTACCACCCAGGCCGCACCCGCCCAGGACGCTGGCGCCCAGCCCCGGCCGAGCAACCGGCCCAAGCCGATCGAGCCCGCCTTCGTGTGGATGATCGTGCCCGCGGCGCTCATCTTCACCGTCCTGCTCACGATCCCCCTGCTCACCGGCGTCTTCTACACCTTCACGAACTTCCAGGGCTACGGCGACTGGCGCTTCGTCGGCCTGACGAACTACACGAACCTCCTGCGCGACGACATCATCTGGGGCTCCTACCTCTTCACCTTCAAGTACGCGATCGTCGCCTCGGTGCTCACCAACGTCATCGCGCTGGGCCTGGCCCTCCTGCTCAACACGCGGCTCAAGGCCCAGAGCCTGTGGCGCGGCGTGTTCTTCGTGCCCTACATCCTGCCGGTCCTTGTCGTGTCCTACATCTTCAGCTACCTGCTGACCAACAACCTGCCCCAGGTCGGCCAGGCGCTGGGCTGGCAGTGGCTGAGCACCTCCCTGCTGGCCAACGAGGACCTCGCCTGGCTCGCCATCGTCGTCGTCGGCGTGTGGCAGTCAGTCGCCTACACGACGATCATCTACCTCGCCGGGCTCCAGACCGTGCCGGAGGAGATCTACGAGGCCTCCGCCCTCGACGGCGCCGGACCCGTGCGCCGCTTGTGGTCGATGACGCTGCCGCTCATCATCCCCTACCTCGGCATCAACATGGTCCTGTCCTTCAAGGGCTTCCTCGGGGTCTTCGACCAGATCGTCGCCCTCACCGGCGGCGGCCCCGGCACCGCGACCCAGTCCATCTCCTACCTCATCTTCAAGAACGGCTTCCAGGGCGGCGAGTACGCCTACCAGACGGCGAACGGCATCATCTACTTCCTCATCGTGGTGATCCTGTCCTTCGCCCAGCTGCGTGTGACGCAGAGCCAGGAAAGGGTCTGATCCGCCATGACGACTACCTCCTCCGCCCGACCGGCCACCACTCATGTCGGCGCCGGCCCGGCCACTGCCTACAAGGTCCGCCGCCGCAGCCGCGGCGCCTTCGGGGGCACCAACTGGTGGACGACGCTGCTCGTCGTCGTCCTCAGCCTCACGATCCTCGTCCCCCTGTACTTCACTATCATCACGGCCTTCAAGACCCCGGCCGAGCTCGCCGCCTCCGGCTGGGCGCTGCCCGAGCACTGGCGCATCAACAACTTCGCCCAGGCCTGGGAGATGACCTCCTACCCCCGGCGCGTGCTCACCTCCACGATCATCACCCTGGGCGCCACGGTCCTCACCATCGTGTCGAACTCGATGGTCGCCTACGCGCTGGGGCGCAACATGCACCGGCGCTGGGTGAGGTGGATGTACTACTACGTCGTGGCGGCCCTGTTCGTGCCCTTCCCCATCATCATGCTGCCGGTGGTGCGGGAGACCGCCATGCTGCACCTGGACAACGAGGCCGGCCTCATCCTGCTGTACGTCGTCTACGGCCTGGCCTTCAACATCCTCATGTACACCTCCTTCATCAAGGCGATCCCTGAGGAGCTGGAGGAGGCCGCCGCGATCGACGGCGCCTCGCGCTGGGGCATCTTCTGGCGGATTATCTTCCCGCTGCTGTCCCCGATGAACGCCACGGTCGGCATCCTCACCTGCCTGTGGGCGTGGAACGACTTCCTCCTGCCGCTGGTCATCCTCACCGACCAGTCCAAGGCGACGCTGCCCCTGGCCCAGTACGTCTTCCAGGGCCAGTTCAACACGAACTACCCGGTGTCCTTCGCCTCCTACCTCATGGCGATCGCCCCCATGTTCGTCGTCTACGTCCTCGCCCAGCGCTGGGTCATCTCCGGCGTCATGCGCGGCGCGCAGAAGTGAGCGCGCACCCGCGCTGACGCGCCCCCGCGCGCCAGGGGGCCTCGTGCCCTGTGGCACGCAGGGGCGCACCGCCCCATCGGCCGCGGCGTACGCTCCTGCCACCGGCACCCGCGTGCGCCGCGGCCCGCTCCCGCCCGATCACCACCGGCTCGGCGCCCACCGCGACACCGACGTCGAGCGCCCCGGACCACCTCGAGGAGACCCATGAGCCACCCCGCCCTCATCCCCAGCCCCCGTCACGTCGGGCAGGAGCCCGACTGGTGGCGCCACGCCGTCGTCTACCAGGTCTACCCCCGGTCCTTCCAGGACACCAATGGCGACGGCGTCGGGGACATCCCCGGAATCATCGAGCGCCTGGACTACCTCGACGCCCTGGGCGTCGACGCCGTCTGGCTCAGCCCCGTCTACCGCTCCCCGCAGGACGACAACGGCTACGACATCTCCGACTACCGCGACATCGACCCGGCCTTCGGCACCCTGGCCGACCTCGACGCGCTTATCGCCGGCCTGCACTCCCGGGGGATGAGGCTCGTCATGGACCTCGTCGTCAACCACACGAGCGACGAGCACCCCTGGTTCGTCGACTCCCGCAGCGCAGTCGGCTCCGCCAAGCGCGACTGGTACATCTGGCGGCCGCCCCGCCAGGTGCCGGGCCTGGAGCCCGGCCAACCCGGCACTGAGCCCACCAACTGGGGGTCCTTCTTCTCGGGGCCCGCCTGGGAGTGGGACGAGACGACCGGGGAGTTCTACCTGCACCTGTTCTCGCGCAAGCAGCCGGACCTCAATTGGGAGAACCCCGAGGTGCGTCGCGCCGTCCACGACATGATGACCTGGTGGCTCGACCGCGGCGTCGATGGTTTCCGGATGGACGTGATCAACCTCGTCTCCAAGACCTACCCGCTGGTCGATGGGGCCCAGGGGCCGGGCGACCTGTTCGGGGACGGATTCCACGCCGTCGCCAATGGGCCGAGGATCCACGAGTTCCTCGCCGAGATGAACCGTGAGGTCCTCGCCCCGCGCCCCGGCCACATCATCACCGTGGGGGAGGCCCCCGGGGTGCGCCTGTCCGACGGGCCCTTGTACACGGCCCCCGATCGGGGAGAGCTCGACATGGTGTTCCAGTTCGAGCACGTGGGGCTCGCCGACGGCCCCGGCGGGAAGTTCGACCCCGTCCCCGTGGACCATGTGGCACTCAAGGCCAACCTCGCATCCTGGCAGGACGCCCTCGCCCCGAAGGCCGCCCCGGATGGCGCGCTGACCGAGCGCGGTTGGAACTCGAACTACTGGGACAACCACGACCAGCCCCGCGCCGTCTCCCGCTTCGGGGACGACGATCCCGGCCTGCGGGCGATGAGCGCCAAGACCCTGGCCTCCATCCTGCACATGCACCGCGGCACGCCCTACATCTATCAGGGCGAGGAGCTGGGCATGACGAACACCGTCTTCCCGGACATCTCGTCCTTCCGGGACCTGGAGTCCCTCAACCACTACCGGGAGCGCGTCGCCGCGGGGGACGACCCCGGCGCCGTCGTTGACAGCCTGCGCGCGAACTCCCGCGACAACGCCCGCACGCCCGTGCAGTGGGAGCCGGGCCCCGGCGCCGGGTTCACCACGGGGACGCCGTGGATCCCCATCGCCCCCAACGCCGACGAGGTCAACGCCGCCAGCCAGGTTGGGGTCCCGGGCAGCGTCTTCGAGCACTACCGGGCGCTCATCTCCCTGCGGCACGCCGAGCCCGCGATGGCGCTGGGCGCCTTCCGGCTCCTCGACGCCGCCAGCCCCGACACCTGGATCATCCTGCGCTCGTGGAAGGGCGCCGACGGCGCCGCGCGCCAGATCCTCCTCCTAGCCGCCTACGGGAGCGCGCCCCTGGACCTGACCGAGGGCGGCGCCCTGCGGGCGCGTCTCGCGGCGGAGGGCCTTGACCTGGGGGAGTGGGCCGACGCCGAGCGCGCGCTGACCGCCTCCCTGCCCGCGGATCAGGCCGGCGTCCTGGGCCGGGGGGCCCCCGACCGCCTGGAGGCGTGGGACTCCCTCATCCTGCGCCGCGTCCTCTGATGCGGTACTGCCCACGTAGCATGAGGGCATGAAGACAGCGCGTCTGACCGAACTGCGACTCACCTGCTTCAAGTCCTTCCGGGACGCTGTCGTGCCCCTGGATGGCATGACTGTGCTGACCGGGCGGAACTCCAGCGGCAAGTCGAACGTCCTCGACGCGCTGGACGTCCTGTCGCGCCTGGCCACGCCGGAGCGCCTGCGAGACAGCCTCGATGGCCACCGCCGCGAGGGCGGGCCAGTGCGAGGCGGGGCGAAAGGCCTGGCGCCGCATGGTGAGAGCTCGTTCACTCTCGGGTGCACGGTTCGCGTGAGCGGGGCGGACGGCGCCGTCGACTACCTCTACGATGTCGAGGTCGAGGCGGGAGAAGAGCCAGGGGTTGTGGCCGAGACGCTCAAGCTCCAGGGCGACGACCAGCAGGATCCAACCCCGTTGCTCACAGCCCTCTCCGGCGATGACGAGGAGGAGTTAACGGTCGCGATTGGGCCTTTGCCGGCTTTCAAGATCCCGAGGTCCTTTACCGCGCTGTCTTTCTTCCCAGGCGGTATCCAGACCATTTCTCATGATCCTCGGAGCGCTGAGGCCGCTGGCATCGTTCTTCGGACGCTGCGGAACGCGGTGATCCTGAACGCGGATGTGACCAGCATGAAGGACTATGTTTCGCGGGGTCGCAGGGAGATCGAGCCGGATATGGCCAACCTGTCGGCCCTCGTGTGTCTCATGAGATCTGAGCGCCCATCGCTGTTCAGCAGGCTTGAGGCGCTTGCCCGGGAAGTCGCGGGCTGTCCTATCGAGGCGCTTGACTTCATCACCGCGAATGACGGTCACGAGGTCATGCTCGCGCTCAGGGAGTCGGGGGCCGCTCGTACAGGTGCCAGGTCGATGAGCGATGGGCTCCTGAGGTTCCTCGCCATCGCCACCGCGCTCCTTCTCGTCCCGCAGAGCGCTCAGGAAGAGCCTGACGACGGGCGGACCTCCGCGGCCCGCGTCGTTGCCATCGAGGAAATCGAGAACGGCCTGCACCCCTCTCACGCGGCCCGTTTGCTCGAGCTCGTCGAGGGAGCGGGCGCGCAGGCGGGGATCTCCATCATCATCACCACCCACTCGCCCGCCCTCCTCGACGCTATTGGGGGAAGCCGTGCCGAGGATGTGCTCGTCTGCCATGACGGGCAGGTGACACGACTGCCCGACCTTCCCGGCTACGACCGCGCCATGGCGCGGGGGACTCTCGGGCGCGTGGTGTCCCAGGGGCTGCTCACCGGTCCTTCCGAGGATGACGGGGCCGACTACTCGGACTTCTTGCGACTCGTCGGAGCCATGTGATGGGGCCGAGAATCTGGTTCATTGACACATCTGTCCTGGACCACATCCTCCAGGTGCCGGGCTACTCGAAGAAGGGGGGCGCGCGGGACGATGTCCTTGAAACCCTCAGGACGCGGATCGACGATAAGCACCTCTTCCTTCTGCCCATCACTGCGGTCGTCGAGACGGGTAATCACATCTGCCAGGCCAAAGGCGACCGGCGAGAGGCCGCACAACGATTCGCGGACGTCCTCAAGAAGGTCGTCGAGGGGAAGAGCCCATGGGTGCTAGACGCGGTCCAGTGGGACGGCACCTTCCTCCAGGCCTTCCTGGAGGGCGGTGAAACAGGGATGCCATGGATTGACCTCGCGGCGAGCAAAACCATGGGAGGTGGTGATCTCAGCATCCTCGTGGAGCGCCAGCAGTACTGTGAGCGGAACGGTAAGTCCGTCTGCGACGTCGGTATTTGGACGTTGGACAAGGTGCTCGGCGCGTTCTCCTGAGCGCTGCCGCGCCTCTCGGGCGAGGGCCCTGCCCGTGTCCGGATGAGTGATCCCGCGGGGAGCGGCCCGGCCCTCGGCCCCGGGCGGCTCAGGAGGCGTGCGGCCGCGTGATCCGGCAGGCGGCCCAGCACGCCACGAGGAGCGGCGGGAGGATCCAGGTCGGTCCCTGGGCGACCTCCCAGACGAACACCGCTCCGAAGACGGGCGCGCGCTGCGTGACCGCGAGGGCCACCCCCGCGCCCATGAGGGCCGCCGCGGGGATGCTCGGGGACATCCCCGCCAGGCTCAGCCCGACGGCGATGGCGGCCCCGCCGCTGGCCCCCAGGGCGAAGGACGGCGCCAGCAGCCCGCCGGTGGCCCCGGCCCCGAGCGTCACCCCGGTGAGGAGCGGCTTGAGGACGACGACGCCGAGCAGCGCCGCGAGCGCGCCCGCCGCGGCGGGCGAGTCGAGCGCTCCCTGGAAGGCGTCGCGGCCATTGCCGGGTAGCTCTGGCAGCAACAGGGAGGCCGCGCCCGTGGCCAGGCCGGCGCCGCCGATCGCCAGGGGCAGGCTCCAGGAATCCGGCAGCCGGCGCGCCTTGCACCACGCCCAGGCGCGCGCCGCCAGCCATCCGAGGAGCGCCGCGACCGGGGCCGCCAGCAGGCAGGCCAGGAGGGTCTGCGCGGTGAGCGGGGCGGCGGGCATCACCAGGCTCGCCCGGCCGCCCGAGCCCCACCAGGAGACCACCGTCGCCAGAGCGCTCAGCGGCACCGCGAGGAGCGCGCCGCGCCGCCGCATCCCGGTCAGCATGACGATCTCGACGGCATAGGCCGCCCCGCCCAGCGGCGCGTTGTACATGGCCGCCAGGCCCGCCCCGGCGGCGGAGGCGACAAGAAGCCGGGCCCAGGAACGATCGAGACCCAGCCTGCGGCCGACCACGACGGCGACAGCCCCCGCAGCCAGCCGCGGGGCCCCCTCGCGCCCCACCGAGTTTCCCGCGCCGACGGTGAGGACCTGAAGGACGGCGTCGCCGAAGGGGCGCAGCACCCCCATGCGGCGAGAGGGCGAGTCGGGGCCGGGGGCGCCGGAGTCGGCGACCACTCGCTCCACGCTCACCACCCCGCCGGTGGAGCGCTCCCACCACCACAGGGCGCCCGCGAGGGCGCCGCCCAGGGCCGGCGCCGCGATACGGCGCCACGCGGGCGCGGCCGCCACTCGTTCCGGCAGCGAGCCCTCCTCGACTCCGTAGAACAGCCACTCGAAGCCCTCGAGGAGGTAGGCCATGGCGATGCCGATGAGGCCCGCCGCCACGCCCGACAGCACCAGCGCGCAGAGGAGCCTGGCGGCCGCCGGCAGGGCGGGTCGGCGCGCGGGCTCAAGGGGAGGAGTACGGGCAGGGACCATCGCACCGAGGATAGTTCCCGCCAGCGCCAGGCCCGCGCCCGGGTCGGCGCGGGCCGGTGGTCGACGTCCCTCAGTCCTCGGCGGTGGCCGCGGCGTCCACGGCCTCGCCGAAGTCGGGGACGTCGGCCATGGACAGCGGGCCCAGGTCCGAGGAGACGAGATCCAGGGCCGGGCGCATCCCCAGCCACCACTGATGGAGGGGCCGGCGGTTGGCCATGTCCACCTCCTCCTCCATGCGCTCCAGGCGGTGGTGGGTGATGCGCCCACCGGTCAGGCCCACGTAACTGGAGTGGTCCGTACCCCTCTGGAGTTGATCGGCGAGCAGGTCCAGGGCGTGCGCGACGAGCTTGGTGGCCATGAGGCGGTCGAAAGCCGTCGGGTCCCCGCCCTGCTGGAGGTGCCCGATCACGGCCTTGCGCACGTCGTACAGGCCCACGCCCTCGGCGGCGAAGATCTTGGCCAGCACATCCGTGGTGTAGCACTCGCTGGCCCGCTCGTTGCGGATGAGCAGGTGGAGTTTCCGGCCGTTCTCGAAGGCCTCGACCATCCGCCTGGAGTCCTCCGCTAGGCGCGCCAGCCCGATGCCGTCCTCGTGGAGGTAGACGCCCTCGGCGCCCGTGGCCAGGCCGCTCATGAAGGACAGGTACCCGCACTTGCGGCCCATCACCTCCGCCACGAAGCAGCGGTGCGATGCCGCCGCCGATTGCTTGATCGAGTCCAGGGCGCTGATCGTCGCGTTGAGCGCCGTGTCCGTGCCGATCGACAGCTCGGAGCCGGGCAGGTTGTTGTCGATCGACGCCGGGACGCACAGGATGGGGATCTGGAAGGCGGGGTAGCGGACCTTCTCCATGACCAGGCGGTGCGCGGCCAGGTAGGCGTTGAAGCCGCCGATGACGAGCAGGGCGTCGATCTCATGCTTCTCGATGGCCCGGCCCAGGGCGTAGAGCTGCTCGACCTCGGGGACCTCCCGGCGCGTGCCGAGCTCGGCCCCGCCGTCGCCGACCCAGCCTTCGACGTCGTCCCAGCTCAGCTCGCGCACCTCGCCGTCGAGAAGGCCAGGGAAGCCGCCCGCCACGCCCAGCATGGTGAAGCCGTGGTCCAGGCCGAGCCGGACCGCGGCGCGGGCCGCCGTGTTCATGCCCGGGGCGAGCCCGCCGGCATGGATGATGGCCACCCTCCTGCTGGGGGCGGCCCCGGCGGCGGTGGGCCCGGGGGGAGTGGACATGGTCTCGAAGACCCGCAGCATCTCGCCGAAACTGCGCC
This sequence comes from Actinomyces sp. zg328, assembly GCF_009829635.1. Lineage (NCBI taxonomy): Bacteria > Bacillati > Actinomycetota > Actinomycetes > Actinomycetales > Actinomycetaceae > Actinomyces > Actinomyces sp. zg328. The sequence continues at coordinate 25,257 of NZ_VWPE01000001.1, read as the reverse complement.
CCCGGGCGGCCACGGCGCCCTCCCAGTCCCCGGCTGCCACCAGGTCCTTGACCGCGCGCGTGGCCTCGACCTGCTCCATCATCGGCACCGAGCGGATGCGGTTGTGCCGCTCGACGACGATCACCGGCACCGTCTCCGGGGAGGCCTGAAGGACTTCGCGCGCCGCCTGGCACCCCAGCAGGGTGGACATCCAGCGGTCGTAGGCGCTGGGCTTGCCACCCCGCTGGACGTGCCCGAGGATCGTCACCCGGGCGTCCTCGCCGAGGCGCTCGGACAGGACCCGCTTGACGTCGTCGGCGGTGATCCGATTGCCGCAGCGGTCAGTGGCGCCCTCGGCGACGATGACCATGGACTCGCGCCGCCCGGCCCGTCGGCCCTTGGCGAGCTTGGCGCACATGTCCTCCTCCCAGCCCTCGGCCGGCGGGATCTCGGGAACGAGCACGTAGTCGCAGCCGCCGGCCACCGCCGCCATGAGCGCCAGGTAGCCGCAGTGGCGGCCCATGACCTCCACCACGAAGGTGCGCTGGTGGGAGGCGGCGGTGGAGGAGATGTCGTCGATGGCCTCCAAGATGCGGTGCAGGGCCGAGTCGGTGCCGATCGTCATATCCGCGCCGACGAGATCGTTGTCGATGGAGCCGACGATCCCCGCCACCATGAGCGCCGGATGCGCCTGGGCGACCTGGGTGGTGATGCGCCCGGTCTCGGCCAACTCGGCCACCAGGCTCGGCCAGTTCATCCGGAACTCATTGGTGCCGGTGAGTGAGCCGTCCCCACCGATGACGATGAGCCGGTCGATGCCGTGCTCCAGGAGATGGGCGGCGGCGTCGAGCTGCCCGGAGCGCTCGCGGAACTCCGCGGAGCGGGCGGTGCCGATGATCGTCCCGCCCCGGTGGAGGATCGCGCCCACGGAGTCCCACCCCAGGGGGCGGATGCCCTCGCCCCCGGCGACGGCCCCGGCCCAGCCCTCCATGACGGCGTAGGGCTGGGCGCCCAGGCGCAGCAGCGTGCGCACGGCGGCCCGCACCGCCGCGTTCATGCCCTGGGCGTCGCCGCCCGAGGTGAGTACCCCGACCCTGATCGGCTCCCCAGCGGGGCCGGCGGGCGCCGCGGCATCGGTCGTGTCGCGGACCACGGAGGTGACGGCGTCGATCACCGGCTCCTGGGAGGCGGTGGACGGCGGCTGCGGAGCGGTGTTGCCTGCGGCGGTCATGGGACTCCTTCTCATGCGGTCCGGCTGCGACCCGGTCCTGTCCGGCCCAGTCCGGTCAGCCCCTATTGTGTCCCGCCGGAGGGGCCTGCGTCACACCGATGACGCGGCGTCACCATCATCGGGGTGCGAGCCCGCCGGCCCTCCAAGACTCGCGCGCGATTCTCCACCGCGGCGCCCTACTCCGCGATACCCTCAGACCAGAGCCAAAGTGGGCCCGCGGCCGGCCGGTGCCCGACGAGGGCCGATACCCGCGCGAAAGGACACCGCCTCATGGACCTCTATGAGTACCAGGCTCGGGACCTCTTCCGCCGCCATGGCGTCCCCGTCCTGCCCGGCATCATCGCCACCACCCCCGAGGAGGCGCGCGCCGCCGCCCAGGACCTCCTCGACGGCGGGGCCGGGCTGCTCGTCGTCAAGGCCCAGGTCAAGACCGGCGGGCGCGGCAAGGCCGGTGGTGTCAAGCTCGCCCGCAGCGCCGAGGAGGCCGCCGAGCGCGCCGCCGCCATCCTCGGCATGAGCATCAAGGGTCACACTGTGCGCTCCGTGCTCATCTCCGAGGGGACCAATATCGCCGAGGAGTACTACTTCGCGATCCTCCTGGACCGCGCCGAGCGCGGTTACCTGGCGATGTGCTCGCGCGAGGGCGGTATGGACATCGAGGCCCTCGCCGCCGAGCGCCCCGAGGCCCTGGCCCGCATCCCCATCGACCCGGTGGCCGGCCTGACCGCCGAGGCCGCGCGCCAGATCGTGGCCGCCGCCGGCTTCGAGCCCGGGCCGACCGCCGACGGCGTCGCCGGGGTCATCGAGCGCCTCTGGGAGGCGTTGGTGGCTGAGGACGCCACCCTCGTGGAGGTCAACCCCCTCGTCCTGGCCGACGACGGGCGGATCATCGCCCTGGATGGCAAGGTCACCCTCGACGACAACGCCCGCTTCCGCCACCGGGACCACGAGGGCCTCGTCGATGCCTCCTCGGTGGATCCCCTTGAGGCCCGCGCCAAGGAGGCCGGCCTCAACTACGTGCGCCTGAGCGGCGAGGTTGGCGTCCTGGGCAACGGCGCGGGCCTGGTCATGTCCACGCTCGACGTCGTCGCCGGGGCGGGGGAGAGGCATGGGGGGATGCGCCCCGCCAACTTCCTCGACCTGGGCGGTGGCTCATCGGCTCAGGCCATGGCCGACGCCCTGAGCATCGTGGCCTCCGACGCGCAGGTGCGGGCCATCCTCGTCAACGTCTTCGGCGGCATCACCTCCTGCGACACCGTGGCCGAGGGCATCGTGGCCGCCCACGGGACGCTCACCGGCCCCGCCAAGCCCATCGTGGTGCGCCTGGACGGCAACAGCGCGGAGCTTGGCCGCCGCATCCTCCGCCAGGCCGACCTGCCCGGCGTCACCATCGTGGAGACCATGGACGGCGCCGCCGACGCCGTGACCGCCATCGCCGAGCGGGTCACGCGTGAAGCGCCGGAGGGGCGGCCGGCCCCGCCCCTGCCCGACCCGCGCACCGCTGCCCCGACCCCCCAGGAGGCCTGAGCCATGAGCGTCTTCCTCACCGAGTCCGACCGCGTCATCGTCCAGGGGATGACCGGATCGGAGGGCCGTAAGCACACGCGGCGCATGCTCTGCGCCGGCACGCGGGTCGTCGCCGGCGTCAACCCCCGCAAGGCGGGCACCTCGGTCGCCTTCGACGTCGAGCCCATCGGACCGGGCGCCGGGGCCGTGCCCACCGGCGCCGTGGAGGTCCCCGTCCACGGCAGCGTCGCCGAGGCCAGGGCCGCCACCGGCGCCGAGGTCTCCGTGATCTTCGTGCCCCCCGCCTTCGCCAAGGACGCCGTCATCGAGGCCGTCGATGCCGGGATCCGCCTCATCGTCGTCATCACCGAGGGCATCCCCGTGGCCGACGCCGTCGCCTTCCGCGCCCACGCCGCGGCCCACGGGGCACGCGTCATCGGCCCCAACTGCCCCGGCATCATCTCCCCCGGCCGCTCCAACGTGGGCATCACCCCGCCGGACATCACCGGCCCGGGCCCCATCGGACTGGTCTCCAAGTCCGGGACCCTCACCTACCAACTCATGCACGAACTGCGCGATCTCGGGTTCACCACCTGCATCGGCATCGGGGGGGACCCCGTCATCGGCACCACCCACATCGACGCCCTCGCCGCCTTCGAGGCCGATCCCGACACCGAGCTCATCGTCATGATCGGCGAGATCGGGGGCGACGCCGAGGAGCGCGCCGCCGCCTACATCGCCCAGAGCGTCACCAAGCCAGTGGTCGCCTACGTCGCCGGCTTCACCGCCCCCGAGGGCAGGACCATGGGCCACGCGGGCGCCATCGTCTCGGGCTCCGCGGGCACGGCCGCCGCCAAGAAGGAGGCCCTTGAGGCCGTGGGGGTCACCGTGGGCCGCACCCCGAGCCAGACCGCGGAGCTCGCGCGCCGCATCCACCGCGATCTCGCGGGCGCGCGCGCGTGAGCGGGCCCGCCCAACGCCGGCCGGAGCCGCGCCGACGCGCCGCCCTGCCCGACGACTGGCCCTTCGCGCTGCGCGCGGGGATCGAGGCCGTCCTCCTGGCCTGGTTCCTCGTCGTCGGCGCGACCACTGCTGTCATGATGACCTCGGCCCCGCTGAGCGCCTCCACCGCTCTCAACCTGGGCTCCACGATCCGCACGGGCGCGGGCCTGTGGGCTCTCGGCCTGGGTGGGCGCCTCGGCGACGCCGGGGGCCCCAGTGGCACCCTCGGCCTGCCCCTCCTGGGAGTCACCATCCTCCAGGCGCTGCTCCTGCGTTCCTCCGCCCGCCGGGCCGGCCTCTCCGGCCCGGCGGCCGGGGGCGTGGCCGCCGCCTCCGCAGCCCTGACCGGGGCCGTCCTCCTCCTGCTGTCCGCCCCCAGCGGCGGGGCCTGGTCGGCCCTGCCGGGCCTCATAGTCCTGTCGACGGCCGTCATCGGCGCCCGCCTCCACTCCCAGGGGCGGGGCATCCCGGCACTGGAGCGCTGGTGGCGCGAGCGGCCCGACTGGGTGAGCCCCGCGCTGGGCATGGCCCGCGACTGCGCGCTCGGGCTGCTCGGGCTGTCCCTCGTGGCGCTCCTGGCCGCCGTCGTCGCCGGGGCGGGCAGGATCTCACTGCTCCACGACTCCATCGCCGGGGGCGGCATCATCTCCTCGGCCGGACTCGTCCTCTTCCAGGCCGCCTGGGTCCCCACGGGGCTCATCTGGGCGATGTCCTGGGTGCTCGGCCCCGGTTTCAGTGTGGGGAGCGGGACTCTCTTCGCCCCCAGCGCGATCATCGCCGGCGCGGTGCCGTCCCTGCCGATCCTCGGCGCCCTCCCCGCCGGCACCTGGGGGCCCGCGCGCCTGCTGCCTTTCCTCATCGTCCTGGGGGCGATCGCCATCGGCTGGCGCCACCGGGGCGAGCTGACCTCCCTGAGCTTCGGACGGGCCCTCGCCGCCGCCGCCGGTGGGGCGCTCCTTCTCACCGCCGGGGTGGCCGTCCTATGCCTGGGCGCCACCGGTCCCATCGGGCCCGCGCGGCTGGCGCACGTCGGCCCGACGACCTCCTCCATCATCATCCTGTGCCTGATCGAGGTCGGCCTCGGACTGCTCACCGCCGCTCTCATGATCCACCCCTGGACCCGCCGGATGACGCGGCGCGGCGTGAGCGCGGCCAGTCAGGCGGCCGGGAGCACGGCCCAGGGCCTGCGCGAGCGGCGCGGCGCCCACGGGGCCAACAGCGCCCACGGGGCCAGCAGCGCCGAGGAGGCCGGCGACGCCGTCCCGGCGGGCCCGTGGGATGAGGAGCCGGAGGGCGCTGAGCCCGCGGCCCTCGTCGTGCTCGTCTCGGGGACGGGCTCGAACCTGGCCGCCCTCATCGAGGCCTGTGAGGACCCCGCCTACGGCGCCGAGGTCGTCGGCGTCGTCGCGGACAAGGAGTGCGCGGGGCTGGAGCGCGCTCGCGCGGCGGGCATCCCCACCGAGGTCGTCGCCCTGGCCGATTACCCGGATCGCGCCGCCTGGGACGAGGCCCTGGCCCGCTCGGTGGGCGGATACGTGCCGGACCTCGTGGTCTGCGCCGGGTTCATGCGCCTGCTGGGGGGCGCTTTCCTCGCCCGCTTCGGTGGGCGCGTCCTCAACACCCACCCCTCGCTCCTCCCCGACTTCCCCGGCGCCCACGCCGTGCGCGACGCCCTGGCCGCCGGGGCCACGCGGGCCGGCGCCACCCTGTTCTGGGTCGACGCCGGCGTGGACACCGGGAAGATCATCGCCCAGGTGGAGGTCCCGGTACTGGCCGATGACGACGAGGCAGCCCTCACCGAGCGCATCAAGGCCGCCGAGACCCCTCAGCTCATTGAGCAGATCCGCCTGCTCGTCGGCCCCGGGCGCTGAGGGACCCAGCCCCGCCGGGCCCATCCGAGCGCCGCGTGCGCGGGGTCATGCGCCGCGTCGTCGCCGATGGGCGGCGACTGCTCTAGGCTGGGCCGCGGCGCGCGTCGTCGGCCCCGGAGGACCACCGGCGGGCCCGTCCCGAGCGCGAGCCCACCAGACCTCCCCGTAATTCGACGAAAGGCGCACCGCACAGTGGCTGAGTACATCTATCAGATGATCAAGGCGCGCAAGGCCCATGGCGACAAGGTCATCCTCGACGACGTCACCATGGCCTTCCTGCCCGGCGCCAAGATCGGCATGGTCGGTCCCAACGGCGCCGGCAAGTCCTCGATCCTCAAGATTATGGCCGGCATCGACCAGCCCTCCAACGGCGAGGCGCGCCTGACCCCCGGCTACAGCGTCGGCATCCTCATGCAGGAGCCGCCCCTCAATGAGGACAAGACCGTCCTGGGCAACGTCGAGGAGGGCGTGGCTGAGATCAAGGGCAAGCTCGACCGCTTCAACGAGATCTCCGCGGCCATGGCGGACCCGGACGCCGACTTCGATGCCCTCATGGAGGAGATGGGCAAGCTCCAGACGGAGATCGACGCCGCGAACGCCTGGGACCTCGACTCCCAGCTCGAGCAGGCCATGGACGCCCTGCGCTGCCCGCCGCCGGATGCCGAGGTCAAGCACCTCTCCGGTGGTGAGCGCCGCCGAGTCGCCCTGTGCAAGCTCCTCCTGGAGGCCCCCGACCTGCTCCTGCTCGACGAGCCCACCAACCACCTGGACGCCGAGTCCGTGCTGTGGCTGGAGCAGCACCTGAGCACCTACAAGGGCGCCGTCATCGCGGTCACCCACGACCGCTACTTCCTCGACCACGTCGCCCAGTGGATCGCCGAGGTGGACCGCGGGCACCTCTACCCCTACGAGGGCAACTACTCCACCTACCTGGAGACCAAGGAGAAGCGCCTGGAGGTCCAGGGCAAGAAGGACGCCAAGCTCGCCAAGCGCCTCAAGGAGGAGTTGGAGTGGGTGCGCTCCTCCGCCAAGGGCCGCCAGGCCAAGTCCAAGGCCCGCCTGGCCCGCTACGAGGAGATGGCCGCCGAGGCCGAGCGCACTCGCAAGCTCGACTTCGAGGAGATCCAGATCCCGCCGGGCCCGCGCCTGGGCAACCAGGTCCTTGAGGCCAGCCACCTGAGCAAGGGCTTCGACGGCCGCACCCTCATCGATGACCTGTCCTTCACGCTGCCGCGCAACGGCATCGTGGGCATCGTGGGCCCCAACGGCGTCGGCAAGACCACGCTGTTCAAGACCATCGTGGGGCTGGAGGAGCTCGACGGCGGCAGCCTCAAGATCGGCCAGACCGTCAAGCTGTCCTACGTGGACCAGTCCCGCGCCGGCATCGACCCTGCCAAGACCCTCTGGGAGGTCGTCTCCGACGGACTGGACTACATCCAGGTCGGGGGCGTGGAGATGCCGTCCCGCGCGTACGTGGCCTCCTTCGGCTTCAAGGGCGCGGACCAGCAGAAGCCCGCTGGCGTGCTCTCCGGTGGTGAGCGCAACCGCCTCAATCTGGCGCTGACCCTCAAGCAGGGCGGCAACCTCATCCTGCTGGACGAGCCCACGAACGACCTCGATGTCGAGACCCTGGGCTCCCTGGAGAACGCGCTGCTGGAGTTCCCCGGCTGCGCCGTTGTCATCACCCACGACCGCTGGTTCCTCGACCGAGTCGCGACTCACATCCTGGCTTGGGAGGGAACGGAGGAGAACCCGGCGAACTGGTACTGGTTCGAGGGCAACTTCGCCTCCTACGAGGAGAACAAGGTCGCGCGCCTGGGCGCCGAGGCCGCCCGCCCCCACCGCGTCACCTACCGGAAGCTCACACGCGATTGAGCCGAGCGCAGCCGAGCTTGCTCGTGCTGCCGAGGCGATTGAGCGGTGTTGGGGGCCGTAGGCCGAACACACGCGATTGAGCCAACTCGCCAGATACCGTCTCACCCCGCTCCTGCGCCCTCATTCTCGCAGTTTGAGGGCGCAGGAGCGGGGTGAGACGGTATCCGCGGGCTGAGGGCCCCGGCGCGGAGGGAACGGATGTCGACGCGCGAGCAACTTCCCGCCGCGTGGATGGAGGCCCGCGGAGAAGCTTCAGGCTCGCGGGCGCTCACCAGGTCCGGGGCTCAGGCGTCGAAGCGGACGGCCCACTCGCCGCTGCCGCGCGAGGTGGCCGTGGGCATGCGGATCATGCCCTCCTGGGCGATCGTGGAGACCAGGCGGCCGGCGGAGTCGAAGACCTCTGCCCGCGCCGCCGCGCGCCCGCCCTGCGAGGTGGGGGAGTCCTGGACGAACAGCAGCCAGTCCGAGGCGTCGACATCCCGGTGGAACCACTGGGCGTGGTCGAGCGTGGCCAGACTCATCCCCTCGCTGCGCCAGCTCAGCCCCTGACTGCGCAGCGCCGGCTCCAGCATCACCTGGTCGCAGACGTAGGTCAGCAGCGCCCGGTGCACCGTCTGCGAGGCCTCTTCCGGGACGTGTCCGCGCGAGCGCAGCCAGAGGCGCTGCCGGTGGGTGACCTCCGCGCCCGGGCCGAGGTAGATGTTCCCCTCCACATGGCGGATATCGAAGGAGGCGGTGCGCCCGAGGAACTTGGCCGCCGGGTCGTCCAGCGTCCGGAAGATCTCCAGGGCGCTGACCAACTCCTCGGGACCGGGGACCGATGGCGCGGCGATCTGGGCCTGTGATCCCTCCTGGTCGATCTGGAAGGAGGCGACCATGGCCAGGATCGCCCGGCCCGCCTGCAGGGCGGTGGTGCGGCGCTGGGAGAAGGAGCGCCCGTCATGGAGCCGCTCCACCTCGTAGACCACGGGCTGCTTAGGATCCCCGCCCCGCATGAAGTACGCGTGGAGCGAGTGTGGCAGGCGCGGCTCCAGGGCGTTATCGGCCGCCTCCGGAAGGGTGGCGGCGGCCGCCAGCAGGCCCTGGGCGATGACCTGCCCGCCGTAGATGCGCCCGGAGAGGTGGGGGAGGGAGTCGCCGAGGAACGAGTCGGTCCCGTCACCCTCCGCCAGTGCCAGGATGCGGGTGAGGGAGCCGAGTGGCTCCTCGCTGGCGGAGGGGACGGGATACGGCGTCGTCACAGGCCGAGCTCCTCCAGGATCGGCAGCTTGGCGCGCACAGCCGCGCGCGCGTCCTCGGCGGTGGGCGAGTCGATGGCGATGCGCGCCAGCTCCTGGCACTCCTCGAAGGTCACCGACTTCATGACGGCGTCCACGTCCGGCAGGGCGCGCGCGGTCATCGACAGGCTCGCCACGCCGAGGCCCACGAGGACGGTGGCCAGGGCCGGGTCCGCCGCGGCCTCGCCGCACACGCCCACCGGGCGCCCGTGCGGGGCCGCGCCGTCGCAGGCCTGCTTGATGAGCCGCAGCACGGCCGGCTGCCAGGCGGTGGACAGGTCCGCCAGGGAGGACAGGAGGCGGTCCGCTGCCATGACGTACTGGGTGAGGTCATTGGTGCCCACCGAGGCGAAGTCGGCGTACTCGAAGAGCTTATCCGCCATGAGGGCCGCCGAGGGGACCTCGATCATCATGCCGGCCGTCTTGAGGCCGTAGGAGCGCGCCTTGTCCGTGAAGGCCTTGGCCTCCTCGGCGGTGGAGATCATGGGGGCCATGACCCACACCTTGGCGTCCGTGGCGGCCTCGGCCTTGGCCAGCGCCTCGAGCTGGTGCTCCAGCACATCGGGGTCGCGGCGGGCGGTCCGGTAGGCGCGCACGCCGAGAGCCGGGTTGGCCTCCGTCGCGTCGGTGAGGAAGGGCAGGGGCTTGTCGGCGCCCGCGTCCAGGGTCCGCACCACGACCTTCTTGCCGGGGAAGGCGGCCAGGACACCGGTGTAGGCCTCCACCTGCGCCTCGATGGTGGGCTCCTCGGGCTGGTCGAGGAAGCAGAACTCCGTGCGGAACAGGCCCACGCCCATGGCCCCGGCCTCAGCGGCGCTGCGGGCCCCGGCGGCGTCGCCCACGTTGGCGAGCAACTGGACCTCCCGGCCGTCCTTCGTGGCGCCGTCGCCGTTGAAGACGCGCACCCGGCTGGCCAACTCCTTGGCACGGCGCAGCGCGGCCTCGTCGGGGTTGAGCGTGATGACGCCCTTCGTGCCGTCCACCAGGACGATGTCCCCATCATGGAGTTGGTCGGCGACCTCGGCGCCGGTGCCCACGATGGCGGGCATGCCCAGGGCGCGGGCGAGGATCGCCGTGTGCGAGGTGGGGCCGCCCTCGGAGGTGACGAAGGCGACGACCTTCTCCGGGTCCAGCAGCGCGGTGTCTGCGGGCGCCAGGTCCTCGGCCACGAGGATGAAGGGCTCGGGCAGTACCGGGATGCCGGGCATGGGGGAGTCGGTCAGGACGGCGACGATGCGGTCGCGCACGTCGGCGACATCGCGCGTGCGCTCGGCCATGTAGCCGCCGAGCGACTCGAGCATCGAGGCGAGGGTGCCGGCGGCCTCCCAGACCGCCCGCTCGGGCACGAGCCTGCGCTCGCGGACCATGGCCTGCGCGGAGGAGGTGAGGGTGGGGTCCGCGGCCATCTGCGCCGTCGTCTCCAGGAGGGTGCGCCCCTCGCCCTTGGCCTGGGCGGCGGAGAGCTCCAGGCCCTTCTTGACGGTCTGCGCCGCGGCCTCGATCCGCTCGCACTCCTTGTCGAGGTCGCGGGAGGCGTCGATGAGCGCGAGCTCGGGCTCGGGGATGCCCGGCGCCATGCGGGCGACGGGCCCCGCGACGATGCCGGGGCTCACGCCGATACCGGACAGGGAAGTAGGAGATGCGTCGGACAGCGCCATGAGTGCTCCTCGTCAGTGCTGGAGGCGGTCGTAGGGACCATTGTGCACGCCTGGGGGCGCTTTCGGGAGAGGGACCGGGGTATGAATCACGATTGGCACACGGCCCCGCCTTAAAGGGGAGCAGCGTCCCGGGGGAGGTGATGGAGCGCACATGATGGCGAGCCGTGCGCGGCGGCGCCGGGCGAGCCTGATAATAGATGTCGGATCACTCTCGCACAGGGAGTGCGGGCCGCGCATGAAGGCGAGTGAAGGAGTAGCGATGAGTACGACGGCGGAGCGCATTGTCGCGGGCCTCGGGGGCAGTGACAACATCATGGTCCTCGAGCCCTGCATCACCCGGCTCAGGGTCGAGGTCGTCGATCAGGGGAAGGTCGATGAGGAGGCCCTGAGGGCTACGGGCGCCTTCGGCGTGGTCCGCTCCGGCTCTGTCGTGCAGGTCGTCGTCGGCCCGACGGCGGACGCCCTCGCCGACGAGATCGCGTCGCTCTGAGGGCCCTCCCGCGGGCCCTCCCGCTCGGCGCCCTTCATCCCGCCCCGCGGGCGCGACTCGCCGACGGGAGGCTTTGGCGCTCCGGCCCAGACTGTGAAAGGCTTGCAGCAACACGCGGACCCTATCCTGTTCCTACGACCGCGACTGACTAAGACGTCACCCCGGCGGGAAGGTCCGTACCCGATCCATCCCGAGCGCGACGGCATCGCACGAGCGCTCCCGGCGTGAGAGCGCTCACGAGAACAGGCGGCACTGCCCATGACTGAGTCGACCCCCGTTGGAACCGCCTCCGACGAGCCCGCGGGCGAGGACCTCAAGCGCCTCGCGGAGATGCACGGCGTTTCCACCGAGTACTGGGACTACCACGGCAATCGCGCCGCGCCCAGCCGCGCCACCCTCGTGGCGGTCCTCGCCGCGCTCGGGGTCGCGGCCGCGACCGACGCCCAGATCGAGGCGTCCCTGGCCGATGCCGAGCTCGCCCCCTGGAAGCGCATCCTCCCCCCGACCGTCGTGCGCCGCCAGGGATGGGAGGCCCCCGTGGCCCTCCACATCCCCCACGGCGCCCAGGTCACCGTGCGCGTCGAACTCGAGTCCGGGGGCTCCGTGGAATTGGAGCAGGCCGAGGACTGGGAGCGCCCCCGGGAGGTCGACGGCGTCCTCACCGGCCGCGCCTCCTTCCGCGTCCCCGGGGACCTGCCACTGGGATGGCACACCCTCGTGGCCGAGATCGAGGCCGTCGAGGACCGCCCCGCCACCACCGCCACGGCGGCGCTGGCGATGACCCCGGACCGCCTCGACCTCCCCGCCAGCCTGGGCGAGCGCGGCTGGGGTGTCATGGCGCAGCTCTACTCGGCGCGCTCAGCCGACTCCTGGGGCATCGGCGACGCGGACGACCTGACCGAGCTCGCCTCCTTCCTCGGCGACGAGGGCGCTGACTTCCTGCTCATCAACCCCCTGCACGCGGCCGAGCCCTCAGGGCGGATGACGCCGTCGCCCTACCTCCCGGTCACCCGGCGCTTCGTCAACCCGATCTACATCCGCCCCGAGGCCATCCCGGAGATGACCCGGCTGTCGGGGCCGCGCCGCTCGCTCATCCAGTGGTCCCTGGAAGAGCTCGCCGCGACCAACCGCACCGTCGACCCGATCGACCGGGACTCCATCTGGCAGCTCAAGCGCGACGCCCTTGAGGTCGTCTTCTCCGCCGGGCGCTCGCGCTCCCGGCGCCGGGACTTCGAGCGTTTCCGCGCCGAGGCCGGCGAGGGCCTGGAGCGCTTCGCCCTGTGGTGCGCGCTGACCGAGAAGCACGGCGAGATGGCTGGCTGGCCCGAGGCCCTCAAGGACCCCTCCTCTGCCGTCGTGGCCGACGAGGCCCGCGCCCTGACCGACCGCATCGACTTCTACGCCTGGTTGCAGTGGATCGTCGATGAGCAGCTCGCGCGGGCCCAGGAGCAGGCCAAGGCCTCCGGCATGGCGCTGGGGATCATGGACGACCTCGCCGTGGGCGTCCACGCCCGGGGGGCGGACGTGTGGTCCGAGCCCGAGGCCTTCGCCCCCGGCATCGAAGTGGGCGCCCCGCCGGACATGTACAACCAGTTGGGGCAGAACTGGTCCCAGCCGCCGTGGAGCCCCGTGTACCTGGCCGAGACGGCCTTCCAGCCACTGCGGGACATGGTGCGCACCGTCCTGCGCCATGCCGGCGCGCTGCGCGTCGATCACATCATCGGCCTGTTCCGCCTGTGGTGGATCCCCAAGGGCATGGGCGCCGCCTCGGGCGCCTACGTGCGCTACGACCACGAGGCAATGGTCGGCGTGGTCCTCCTGGAGGCTCACCGCGCCGGCGCCGTCATCATCGGCGAGGACCTGGGCACCGTGGAGCCCTGGGCCCGCGACTACCTCGCCGGCCGGGGCGTGCTGGGCACCTCCGTGCTCTGGTTCGAGAAGCAGGGCGATGGCTGGCCGCTCCAGCCGCAGGACTACCGGCGCCTCGCGCTGTCCACCGTCAACACCCACGACCTGCCGCCCACCGCGGGCTACCTCGCCGACGAGCACGTCGCCCTGCGCGAGCGCCTCGGCCTGCTGGCGGACCCGGTCGAGCAGGTGCGCGCCGAGGCGAGCATGGAGCGCGACCGGATGATCGAGCGCCTGCGCGAGCACCGCCTGCTGGGCGCCGACCCCTCCGAGCGCGAGATCGTCGAAGCGCTCCACCGGTACATCGCGCGTACTCCCTCGGCTCTCATCGGCGTCGCCCTCGTGGACTGCGTCGGCGAGCGCAGGACGCAGAACCAGCCGGGCACGGACCAGGAGTACCCGAACTGGAGGATCCCCCTGGCGGACAGTTCGGGCGAGCCGGTCCTCATCGAGGACCTACCGGGCAATACGCGGTCGGCGAGCCTGTTCCAGGCGATCCGTCAGGAGATGGGCCAGCGCCGCACGCCCCGGGACTGATCATCGTGAGCGCGAGGCGGGGTCCCGGCCGATCGGCCGGGACCCCGCCTCGTTGGTCCCTGGGGGCGCCGTCCGTCCGCCTAGGACCAGGTGATGAGCGCGTCGCCGGGGGCGACGGCGGTGCCGGGGGCGACGAGGGCGAGGTCGGCCGCACCGGCGTCGAGGGCGACGATCGGGACGACCGGGTTGAAACCATCCTCCTCGACCCGGGCCGGGCTCCAGGTGATGATCGGGTCGCCCGCGCGCACCCTCGCCCCCTCCTCCCGGTGGACGGTGAATCCCCCGCCCCCCAGGCCCACGGTCTCCAGGCCCAGGTGGACGAGCACGCTCCTGCCGTCATCGGCGGCGATGACGAAGGCGTGCGGGTGGATCTTGGCCACGCGCCCGGGGATCGGCGCCAGCGTGACGACCTCCCCGGGGGCGCGGGGCGGATCGACGGCGAGCCCCGGCCCGATCAGCCGGCCGGAGAAGACCGGGTCCGGGACGTCGTCGAGGGTGACGACGGCTCCGGCCAGGGGGGAGAGGACCTCCAGGGTCATCGAAGGTCCTCGATCTGCTCGTAGAGCGCGTCCGCGGTGGGGCCGATGACGATCTGAACGACGTCGCCGACGGTGATGATGCCGTGGGCTCCGGCGGCCCTGAGCGCGGCCTCGTCGACGGCGGAGGCGCTCTCCAACTCGCAGCGCAGCCGGGTGATGCAGGGCTCGATCTCGATGATGTTGTCGAAGCCGCCGAGGGCCTCGACGATCTGGCGTGCCTGGGACATGGTTGCTCCTCCTGGATGCGGTGGGCGCGGCTGCGGTGCGCTGCCGGCTATAGCGGCTGGATGTGAACGATACCGCTGATTGAGAGCGTTATCACTCCCGCGTCACCCGATGGGGGCGCCGTTCGCCCGGTGCGCGGGCGCTCCGCGGGCCCGTGCGGGCGGGCTCATTGGTTCAGCCTGGTTCGCAGGGCGGAGGGGCGCGAGGCCGCGGGGTGAGGGGCCGCGACGGGCACCCACAGGGTGTAGCGGTCCGCGCGGTACAGGGAGCGGGAGTAGTCCACCGCCACGTCGTCGTGGAAGGCGCGGCGGGTGATGTCGAGGGCCGGCGCGCCTTCGGGCACGCCCAGGAGGATCGCCTCCTCCGAGGACACGACATGCCCCTGGATGACGTCCTCGCCCCAACTCGGTTCCAGGCCGACCTCCCCCAGGCGCTGGTAGACGGAGAAGTCGAGCGCTCCTTCCAGGAGGCCGGGCAGCAGCGAGGCGGTCAGCCAGTTCTCCTCGATCGCCATCGGGGTCGAGTCCGCCGTGCGCAGGCGCCGCAGGTGATGCACCTCGTCCCCGGTGGCGATCTCGAGGGCCTGGGCCACCTGAGGGGTGGCCCGCGTGGTCTCGGCGGTCAGGAAGACAGATCCCGGCTCCATGCCGCGCCGGCGCATCTCATCGGTGAAGGAGGACAGGCGCAACTGGAGGTCGAGCTTGGGCTGGGACACGAAAGTCCCCCGGCCCTGGTGGCGCTCCAGGGCGCCGTCGACGACGAGGGTGTCGATTGCCTGGCGCACCGTCATCCGGGACACGGAGAAGGTCTCGCACAGTTCCCTCTCGGAGGGGATGGGCGAGCCCGGCTCAAGGCCGTCGGCGATGAGGGAGAGGAGGTGGTCCCTCACGACGACGTACTTGGCGGGCGCGCGCGGGGCTGAGCGGGCGCGGCGGCTCGATGGGGATGATGAGGTGGTCATGGCGCTTTCGGAAAGGGGCCAGGGGCGGTCCCATTGTGCCTCGCATCGTCAGGGCGATGTGCGCTCTTGGACGGGCGAGAGCCACGAGGGGCCGTGGGAGGCCACGGCCCCTCGCCACTCAGGCCGCCGCCTGCGCCGCCTGGGCGCGGGCCACCCGGCGAGCGTCGTCAAGATTCTCCGCCACGATCCGGCGCAGCGCGGCCGGGGCATCGGCGTGGGCGTCCAGCCAGCCCTCGAGTGCCCCGATCGGGTCGGCGCCCGGGAGGCCGACGGTCGCGCAGGACCACAGCCCCTCCAGGAGGGCCTCGGCCATGTGGAAGGTCCGCGACGACCAGACGGGCTCGATGGCGGCCACGTACTCCTCGATGAAGGGCGCCATGAGCTCGGGGGCGCGCTCAACGCGGCCGAAGCCGGCCAGCGCCTGGCGCTGCGTCTCATTGGGCATTGAGGAGTCCTCCACGAGCGCCCGCCAGGCCGCCCCCTTCGCCTCGGCGGTGGGGATCGAGGCGCGGGCACCCGCCGCCCGCTCGCGGCCCGTCGTCGTGCGGTCACGGGCCTCCTCGGCGGCGATCTCGGCCTCGCCGGCGCGGCCGGCCGCCACCAGACCGGTGAGGAGCTCCCAGCGCATGTCGGCGTCCACCGCCAGTCCCGGCAGGGCGGCGGAGCCGTCGAGCCACCCGGCGACGGCGTCGATCTGCTCCTCGCTCACGGCGTGAGCGGCCACGGCGCGCACGAGCTGGAGCTGGCGGTCGGAGCCGGGCTCGGCGCCGCGGGCCAGGGCCAGCAGGGCCCCGGCGGCCTCGGGGGCGGCCTCGCGGCGCACCGCGGGGGGTAGGTAGAGAGCGAGGCAGGTGCCGATCCGCGCCAGGAGCCCCTGGACCACGCTGGAGTGGGACTCCGCCTTCAGCGCCTCCAAGGCGGCGCAGAGGTAGCGGGACGCGGGCAGTTCGCCGTCGCGCACCATGTCCCAGGCCGAGGCCAGGATCAGTGAGCGCGCCAACGAGTCGGTGAAGTCGCCGATCCCCTCCAGCGCGGCGGACAGGGAGGCCTCGTCTAGGCGGTGCTTGGCGTAGGTGAGGTCGTCGTCGTTGACGAGCAGGACCTCGGGGCGGGGCATGCCGACCAGGCCCGGCACTGGCGTGCGCGCGCCGGCAACGTCCAACTCGACGCGCCCGACCCGCGTCAGCGCCCCGGAGTCGTCATGGCTATACGCCCCGATCGCCAGGCGGTGCGGGCGGAGCGTCGCCGGAGAGCCCTCCGGGACCTCCTGGACGACGGTGGCGGAGGCGATGCGGCCCGCATCATCCGTGGTGGTCTCCAGGCGCAGGGCCGTCACCCCCGCCTCCTGGAGCCACACCCGCGTCCAGGCCGCGAGATCCCGCCCGGAGACGGCCTCGAGCTCGCTCAGCAGGTCGGCCAGCGTCGCGTTAGAGAAGGCGTGCGCCTCCAGGTAGCGGGCGATCCCCGCGAAGAACCGCTCGCGGCCCACATAGGCCACGAGGGCGGTGAGCACCGAGGCGCCCTTGGCGTAGGTGATGCCGTCGAAGTTCACCTCGACGTCGTGAAGATCCCTGATCTCGGCGGCGATCGGGTGGGTGGAGGAGAGCTGGTCCTGGTTGTAGGCCCAGGCCTTCTCCAGGGTCTGGAAGGTGGTCCAGGCGTCGGTGAAGCGCGTCGTCTCGGCCGTGGCCAGGGTGGAGGTGTACTCGGCGAAGGACTCGTTGAGCCACAGGTCGTTCCACCACTCCATGGTCACCAGGTCCCCGAACCACATGTGGGCCAGCTCGTGGAGGATCGTCACCGCGCGGCGCTCGACGCGGGCCTCCACCGGGCGGGAGCGGAAGACGTAGTCGTCCCGGTGGGTGACGATCCCGGCGTTCTCCATGGCGCCGGCGTTGAACTCGGGGACGAAGACCTGGTCGTACTTGGGGAAAGCGTAGGGCGTGCCGAACAGCTCCTCGTAGAAGGCGAAGCCGCCCTTGGTCAGCGCCAGGATCTCGTCGGCGTCGAGGTGCTCGGCCAGCGAGGCGCGGCAGTACACGCCCAACGGCACCACGCGGCCGTCATCGGCGCGGTACTCATCGGTGGCCCCCACGTACGGCCCGGCGACGATCGCCGTGATGTAGGAGCTCATGCGCTCGCTCGGCGCGAAGGAGAAGACCCGCGCCCCGGCGCCCGCGGGGCTCGGCTCGGGGGTGGGGGAGTTGGAGAAGACGGTCCAGCCGTCGGGCACGGTGACGGTGAAGGTGAAGGAGGCCTTGAGGTCGGGCTGCTCGAAGACCGCGAAGACGCGCCGGGAGTCGGGCACCTCGAACTGCGTGTAGAGGTAGGTGGCGCCGTCGGCGGGGTCGGTGAAGCGGTGCAGGCCCTCACCGGTGCGCATGTAGGCGCAGTCGGCGACGACGACGAGCTCGTTGGACTCCGCCAGATCCTCCAGGGCGATCCGGGAGTCCGCGAAGACCGCGGCCGGGTCGAGGGCAGCCCCGTTGAGGCGGACCTCGCGCACCCGTGGGGCGATGAGGTCGATGAAGGTCGAGGCGCCCGGCGTCGCGGAGAACCGCGCGGTGGTCACCGATCGGAAGGTCACCTGGTCGGGGTCTGCCGCCCCGGACAGGTCCAGGACCACGTCGTAACTCTCGGTGGTCACGAGCGAGGCGCGCTCGCGGGCCTCATCGCGGGTCAGGTTGATTCCGGGCATCTGCGCTCCTGTCATCGTGGCGGGGCTCGCGCGCCCCGCGGGGCTTCGCCCGATCCTCTCACTGCCGCGCCGGCGCGGCCCCCTCATGCGCGGCGCGTGAACAGTGCTGGGGCTCCCGGGGCATCAGGGCGAGCAGGTGCCGGGGGCGTAGCCCCGGGCCGAGAGCGCGGAGTAGGTCTGTGGCGTGGGCAGCGCGATGAAGCCGTCGCCCACGGTGGGGGCGGGGACGGTGGTGACCTCCAGCCCCTGAGAGTCCTCGATCCCGGCGGCCAGGTCCCAGCCGAGCCGGGCGAGATCGACCAGTCCGGTGCCCTCGTCGGTGGTGAGGGTGCCGGCCACGGCGCGCGCCAGGGAGCGCGCGCCCCACGGGGTCGAGGACTTCTGGGCGAGGGCGGTCATGAGGGCACTCATGACGAGGCCGGTGGATTCGCTGCGGCGTTGGGCCCCCTCGGTCTCGCTCAGGGCGGTCCACTGCCCGTCGCGCAGGATCTGCGGGTGGCGGGAGCGCACGAGGGCGAGGGCGTCGATCCCGCTGAGGGTGCGCGTTCCGGCGGTGGGGATGTCCAGCCCGGCCCTCTCGTCGCGGATGGGCTCGGGGAAGTCGAGCGTGAGCCCGCCGACGGCGTCGACGATGCTTGCGAAGCCGGCCATGTCGACGGTCACCAGGTGCGTGGTGGGCACGCCCAGGGCGGAGCACAGCAGGTCGACGGTGCTCTGCGGGCCCTTGAGGTAGGAGGTGGTCAGACGCTCGTGATGAAGGGCGCCGACGCGCAGGGTGAGGTCGCGGGGCAGGACGGTCGCGCGCGGGGCGCCGGGCCCGGGCTGGAGGAGGACGACGACGTCGGCCCGGGCGCCCGCCCGGTCCCCGGAGGCGTCCCCGTAGCGGTCCGGCCCGCCCGGCACGCTGAGCCGGGAGTCGGTGCCGATGATGAGCCAGGTCTCGCCCTCGTAGGGGACGGTGGCGTCGCCCGCGGCCAGGGCGCTCGCGTGGTGGGGCATCGCGACGGGCATGTGCCTGATGCGGTGGGCGAGGAGCCCCAGGTCGCCGAGCGCCAGGGCGAGGGCGAGCACGAGGCCGGCGATGAGGACGGTCAGGGCGCGGTGAGCGCGCGCGAAACGGCCCGCCCGGGCCCCGAGCGCGGTGAGCGCTTTCGGGGCCCGGGCGGGCGCGCGGTCAGGGGCGGCGGGTGAACTGCTCACTCGACCGGCCCGATGGGGCGTCAGGCGCGACGACGGCGGGCCGCCAGGAGCAGGCCGCCAGCGGTGGCGAGGCTGCCGCCGATGATGACGAAGGTCATCGCGTCGGCACCGGTGTTGGCCAGGCCCTCCTTCGCGGGGGCGGCGGCGTTCTGCGCCGCGCCGGGGGCGGCGACGGCCGGGTCGGCCGCGGCGTTGTTGGCGGACGGCTTGTTGGCGGAGCGCACAAGCCCGCTGCCGCCCTTGCCCTCGTAGGAGAACACGCCGTTGGAGACGGTCACCTTGTACTCGAGCGTGCCGCCCTCGCCGTAGCGGGAGCCCTCGACGACGGCGTCATAGGAGCCGTCGGGGACGCCGGCGGGGGCCGGGAAGGAGGAGGAGACCTTGCCATCGGGATCGGCGGTCATGGTGGCCAGGGTGGCCACGATCTTGCCGTTGTCGTCCCTGAGGGTCAGCGTGACGGTCTCAGCGGGGGTGAAGCCGGAGCCGGTGAACTCGAAGCTCTGGGCGCCGTTGTCCTCCTTGAGGGTCAGCGTGCCCTCGGCCTTGGTGGCGTCCAGGATGAGGCGGCGGGCGGTGGTCGCGCCATCGTGCTTGTCGTACTCCTGGCACTCGGCGGCGAGGAACCAGGGCTCGGTGGTCGGGTCGGCGCCGACCTCCTTGATGGCGGCGGCCAGGTTGAGGGTGCCGGACCAGTTGCTGGTGCCGGGCTTGACGCTGATGGTGGTGGGCGTCGCTGCCTTGGGGTTCTTGGCCGGGTCGCCCTGGGCGAGGGTCACCAGAACTTCGGTGGGGCGGTCAGCGGTGCTGGTGCAGCCGGTGCCGCTGATGGGGAAGGCGGTGCTGGCGGGGTCCGCGACGCGGGCGACGTCGTCGCTGAAGGCGAAGTCGGACTCGGCGGCGGTCGCGGTGGTGGTGACGGCACCGGCGGCGAGAACGGCTGCGGCGGTGATAGCGAGGGGACGTCCAAGACGCATCTGTGTCCTCCTTGAGGTCGGGGCGCACCATGGGGTGCCTGGGGACGGTAACGATCCTGCCTCGATCTGATTGCGGATGCAAGGCGCATAACCCGTGTGATGAGCCCGGTTCTCGTCCCAGGAGGCTCGCGTGTCGCAGCAGTCTCATCCATTCTGGCGACGCCCCATGCCGGGCGGGGGCGGCGGCGGGCGGGCCCATGGCCCGGGATGGCGGTCATCGGCTGCGCTCATCGGACCGCCAGGAATCGCCGCGCCCATGGGGTGCGACGGGGGCGGTGGGGAGTCCTCCCCACCGCCCCCATCGGCGAGCCTGGGTCTTACCAAATGGACACGCGCTGCTCCGGGTCGAGCCACATGCCGTCACCGGGGGCCACGTCGAAGGCCTCGTAGAAGGCGTCAACGTTGCTGGCGATCCTGTTGCAGCGGAACTCGGCCGGCGAGTGCGGGTCGATCGTCAGCAGCAGCTCGGCGTAGTCGTCGCGGTTCTTCGTCCGCCAGATCCGCGCCCACGAGTAGAAGAAGCGCTGCAGGCCCGTCAGGCCGTCGATGACCGGCGCCCCCTCGAAGCCCTCGATGCCGACGCGGGCCAGGGCCAGGCGGTAGGCCTTCAGGGCGATGCCCACGCCCCCGAGGTCGCCGATGTTCTCCCCGATCGTCAGGGCCCCGTTGACGTGCGGAACATCAGCGGCCGGGGTGCCGGCCTCCTCATGCTTGGCGGCGATGGCGGCCGGGGTGAGGGCGTCGTACTGGGCGATGAGCGCGGAGGTGCGCGCGGAGAATGCCTGACGGTCCTCAGGGGTCCACCAGTCGGCGACCTTCCCCGTGCCGTCGAAGGTCGATCCCTGGTCGTCGAAGCCGTGACCTATCTCATGGCCGATGACGGCGCCGATGCCCGCGTAGTTGACGGCGTCGTCGGCCTCGGGGTCGAAGAACGGGGGCTGGAGGATCGCGGCGGGGAAGACGATCTCGTTCATCGCCGGGTTGTAGTAGGCGTTGACGGTCTGCGGCGTCATGTGCCACTCGGCGCGGTCGATCGGCTCGCCGAGCTTGCGCAGGGCCCGGGCGTTCTCGTGAGCCTCCACCGAGCGGACAGAGGCCAGCAGGTCCCCTGGGGTGATGACGACGGCGGAGTAGTCGCGCCAGGAGTCCGGGTAGCCGATCTTGGGGGTGAATTGGTCGAGCTTGGCCAGCGCGCGCTCGCGGGTGGCCGGGCCCATCCACTCCAGGGTGGAGATCGAGCCCCGGTAGGCCTCGATGAGGTCGGCCACGAGCCGCTCCATGGCGGCCTTGTGCTCGGGCGGGAAGTGCTCGGCCACGTAGATCTCGCCCAGGGCCTCCCCGAGGCTCGACTCCACCAGGCCCACGCCGCGCTTCCAGCGCGGCCGCAACTCATCGGTGCCCTGAAGGGTCTTTCCGTAGAAGTCGAAGCTGGCATTCACGAAGTCGCTGGACAGCAGCGTGGCCCGGCTCTGCGTGATGTGCCAGCAGGCCCATGCCCGCAGGTCCGCCAGGGGGGCGGCTTCCCAGCAGCCAGCCATGTGAGCGAGGTAATCGGGCTGGTTGACGATCGTCTCGTCCAGGTAAGTGGTCCGCCCCACCCCCGCGGCGGCGGCGGCCGCCCTGGCACCCTCGCGCCAGGCCTCCCAGGGGAAGGCGGGGGAGGAGCCCACGATCCCCTCCCAGTTCATCGGGTTGTTCGTCTTGTCGATGTCCCGGCAGGCCACGCGGTCCCAGTGGCCCTTGGCCAGGGAGGTCTCGAGAGCCATGATCCGCTCGGCCAGGTCCTGCGGGCCCGCGCCGAGGCGCTCGGGCAGCCCGGCGAGCTCCAGCATCCTGGCCACGTGCGCGACGTAGGCGGTGCGCAGTTCCTGGCGTCCCTCCTCGCGGTAGTAGGACTCATCGGGCAGGCCGAGGCCGGCCTGGTCCATCCAGGTGGTGTAGCGGTTGGGATCATTGATGTCGTTGTAGACGCCGGCGTCGATGGGCCCGGTGAAGTGCGCGCCCGCCCCCAGGGCCCGCGCGAGGGCCTCCTTGGTGGGGGCCTCCAGGACGGGGGCGAGCTCGGGGGCCAGGGGCGCCGCGCCCAGAGCCTCGATGCGCTCCTCATCCATGAAGGTCGCGAACAGGGCCCCGATCTTGCCCGCCGGCGTGGCGGGGCGGGGCTGGGCCGCCTCCTCGCTCGCCGCGGCGTCGCGCAGGATCTGGTGGCAGGCCTCCTCAGCGGCGTCGCGCAGGAGCGTGAAGGAGCCCGTGCCCGGGCGGTCGGCGGGGATCTCGGCGGTGGCGAGCCAGGAGCCGTTGGCGTGCCGGAACAGGTCGTCCTGCGGGCGCAGCCCGGCGTCGACGGCGTCGAGCTCGAGGACTCCCGCGCGGACACGGCCGGCATCGGGTGATTCAGGGGCGCTGGCGGTGCTGGCTGTGCTGCCTGTGGTGGTCATGCGCCCAACCTAACCCGGGGGCCATCCCCTGTCGCACATCTGTGGGCCGGCGGGGGTGGGCGCGCGCCGCTGAGCTGGGGCAGAATCGGCTCATGCGCATCCATATCGCCACGGACCACGCCGCTTACGAGACCAAAGAGGCCCTCGTCAGCCACCTTCAGGACGCCGGCCATGAGGTCATCGACCACGGCGCCTTCTCCTACGACCCCGACGACGACTACCCCGCCTTCTGCCTGGAGGCGGCCCAGGCCGTCGTCGACGAGCCCGGCAGCCTCGGGGTGGTGCTGGGCGGCAGCGGGAACGGCGAGCAGATGGCCGCCAACCTCGTCGACGGCGCGCGCTGCGCCCTGGCCTGGAACCTGGAGACGGCGCGCCTGACCCGCGCCCACAATGACGCGAACATGGTGAGCGTGGGCGGGCGCATGCACTCACTGGAGGAGGCCCTGGCGATCGTCGACGCCTTCATCGCCGAGCCCTTCAGCGGGGAGGCGCGCCACCAGCGCCGCATCGACCAGCTGGCCGCCTACGAGGCTGCGCGCCCAGGGCACGCCTGAGGAGAGGGCGGGGCGGGCCATCCACCGAGCCGATAAGAGGAGAGCAGCGATGAGGATCGTGCTCGCGCCGGACTCCTTCAAGGAGAGCATGACGGCCCTCCAGGCCGCCAGGGCCATGGATGAGGGCGTGCGCGACGCCGTCCCCGGGGCCTGCACCGTCCTGATGCCCATGTCCGACGGTGGGGAGGGGTTCGTCGACGCGGTCGGCGCCTCCTGGGGCGCCGACATGGTCCGCGCGCCCAGCGCCGACGCGCTCGGGCGGCCCATCGAGGCCGTCTACGGGCTGGCCGGCGACCGCGCCGTCATGGACGTCGCCAGTTGCGCCGGGCTGGAGCGGGTTGCCCCGGGCGAGCGGGACGTCCTGCGCTCCAGCACGCGCGGCCTGGGCATGCTCATGGCGCACGCGCTGGAGGGCGGCGCCCGCACCCTCGTCATCGGCCTGGGCGGGTCAGCGACGAACGACGGCGGCCTGGGCATGCTCACCGAACTCGGCGTCCGCCTCCTCGACGCCTCGGGCGGGCCGGTCGGTCCCGAGCCGGCGCGGATGGGGCTCATCGAGAGCGTCGACCTCGCGGGCCTGTCCCAGGCCGCCCGCGAGGCGACCATCCTCGTGGCCTGCGACGTCACTAACCCGCTGACCGGGCCCAATGGAGCGACGGCGGTGTTCGGGCCCCAGAAGGGCGTCAGCGCCGACATGGTGGGGATACTCGACGCCCGCCTCGCCCGCCTCGCCGAGCTCACCGGCGCGCGGGCCGAGGCGGCGCAGCCGGGGGCCGGGGCGGCCGGGGGGCTCGGCTTCGCGCTGAGCGCCTTCCTCGGCGCGAGCATGCGCCCCGGCGTCGAGCTCGTCGCCGAGGCCATCGGGCTGCGCGACGCGATCGCGCGGGCCGACCTCGTCCTAACCGGGGAGGGCTCCGTCGACGAGCAGACCCTCAACGGCAAGGCGCCCGCGGGCGTGGCCCGCCTGGCCCGCCAGGAGGGCGTTCCGTGCGTCGTCCTCGCGGGACGGATCAAGCCCGGCGCGGAGGCCCTCCTCGACCACGGCGTTCGCGACCTCGTCAAGGTGGGGTCCCCCGATGAGCCGCTGGCCCAAGCCCTGGCCCGAGGCCCGGAGAACATGCGCGAGGCGGTCGCCGGCTACCTGCGGGACCGCCTCTGACGCCCGCCCCTCACCGCCGGCGCGCGGGCGCGGGCCGCGCGCGGGTACCGTCGGCCCATGCCCGAAGGACACACCATCCACCGACTCGCCGCCGCCCTCACCGAGCTCTACGGCGGGCAGGTGCTGAGAGTCTCCTCGCCCCAGGGCCGCTTCGCCGCCGGGGCCGCCCTCCTCGATGGCCGGGTCCTCCTGGAGGCGCAGGCCCACGGCAAGCACCTCTTCACCGCCTTCGCGCCCCGCGCCGATATGCCGGTGGGCGACAGCGCCGTCGTCTGGCTGCGCATCCACCTGGGGCTGTACGGCTCATGGACCTTCGACGGCGACTCCCGCTTCACCGCCCCGCACGCCATCGGGGCGCCCAGGCGGAAGGTGGGGGAGCGCGGGGAGCACGCCCTGCGCGGCGGTGGCGGATCGGCGCTGGCGGGCCTGGCGGGAGGCGCCGAGGACGCCGACGGCGGCGCGGGCCATGGGGCCGGCGCGCCCAGCGCCCAGCCAGGGGCGTGGGTGCCGCCCGAGCCGCGCGGCGCCGTCCGGCTGCGCCTGCTCGGCGAGCACGGGGTGGCGGACCTGACCGGGCCGAGCGCCTGTGAGGTGATCGACGCCGAGGGCGTGGCGGCGGTTCGCCGTCGCCTCGGCCCCGACCCGCTTCGCGCCGACGGACAGCGGGAGGCCTTTGTGGCCTCGGCCCGGGCGCGCCGCAAGGCGATCGGCGAGCTGCTCATGGACCAGTCGGTGCTGGCCGGCGCGGGCAACATCTACCGCGCCGAGACGCTCTTCCGCTGCGGCATCAGCCCCTTCAGGGCGGGCAACCGGGTGAGCCTGGCGCGCCTGAGGGCGGTGTGGGACGACCTTGTCCCCCTCATGGAGTACGGGGTGGCCACGGGGTTCATCACGACCGTCGACCTCGACGACGTCCCGTCACCGCTGCCCGAGGATGATCCGGAGGCCGCCCGCTGGTACGTGTATCACCGCGCCGGGCGCCCCTGCCTGCGCTGCGGGACGCCGATCGCGCAGCGGGAGGTCGCCGGGCGCCGTCTCTTCTGGTGCCCGGCCTGCCAGCGCGCCTGACGCCGCTCCCATCCGCCCCGGGCGGGCGATGGGCCGGTGGGCCGGTGGGCCCCGGGCGGAGCCCCGGCAGCGCCCCGGGCGGAGCCCCGGCAGCGCGGGGCGGGCCA